>JACPSR010000047.1 GCA_016193175.1 Candidatus Omnitrophota bacterium | reverse complement strand
GTCTGGTTCAAGAAGCAGTACCCGGATCGCTTCTTCTCCGTGGGGATTGCTGAACAGGATCTGGTCGGCACAGCGGCGGGACTGGCGCTGATGGGCAAGATCCCATTCGCCTGCTCCTTCTCGCAGTTCGTGACCGGGAAAGCGCTGGAGCAATTGCGCCTTGCGGTCTGTTACCAACGGCTCAACGTCAAGATCGCCGGCTCGCACGGCGGGCTCTCGGTCGGGGCGGACGGCGCCACCGCCGAGGCGTTGGAGGAGCTCGCCCACATGCGGGTGCTCCCCCACATGACGGTGATCGTGCCGTGCGATGCGCTGGAAGCGAAGCGGGCGACAATCGCGGCGGCCGACTACCCAGGCCCGGTCTTCTTGCGTCTCGGGCGGAGTCCCGTCCCGACCATCACGAAAGAAAGCGACCCGTACCGAATCGGCGAGGCCAGTGTCCTGCGAGCCGGCGCCGACGTGACGCTCATCGGCTGCGGCCTCATGGTGGCGCACGCCCTGCAGGCCGCCGAGCAGCTCGCGAGAGACGGCATCCGGGCGCGCGTCATCAATTGTCATGCGGTCAAGCCGCTTGATCGCGAGACGATCACCACCGCCGCCAAGGAGACCGGCGCCGTCGTCACCGCCGAGGAGCACACCGTCCTCGGCGGCCTCGGGGGGGCGGTCGCAGAGCTTCTCGCGCAGACGCATCCTGTCCCGATGCGCTTCGTCGGGATTGACGACCGCTTCGGCACCTCCGGCGATCCCGCGGAGCTGTTGAAAGCCTTCCACCTCATGCCGGAGGACATCGCCGGCGCCGCCAAGGATATCCTCCGTATCAAGAATAAGGGCAGATAAATTGTCATTTCATTTGATATTCTAATAGTCAAATGATATGCTTGTTTTAACAGCGAGGATCTTGCCATGAGACGGGTGAAAGGGGATACGACGCTGGTGGGGATCTCGGAGCTGCGCACCCAGGCGGACGAGATTCTGAAGGTGGCGCAACAAGAGCCCGTGATCGTGGAGAAGCGCCACAAGCCGATGGTGGTGCTGATCCCCATTGAGCAATACGAGCGGACCGAAGAGACGCTGGATCTCCTCGAGGACACCATCCTGGGACTGCTCGCAAAAGAGCGTGACGTACGCTCTCGTCGGAAGGACTACCTCACCCTGGAAGAGCTTGAGCGCCGCGTCGGCCTGCGACGCTGAGCGCTCATGTGGCAGGTCGAGATTCACCCGCTCGTGTGGGAAGAGGATTTCGCCCGGCTTGATCCGCAGGCTCGCATCCGCATCACGAAGGCGATCCGTCAGAAGCTGACGACGCACCCCACCGAATTCGGCAAGCCGCTATCAGGTCCCCTCCGCGGGTACTGGCGTCTTCGGGTGGATGCCTATCGGGTCATGTACCGCATCGAGCATCAACGGCTTGTCGTCCTGGTGATTAAAGTTGGGATGCGGCGTGATGCGCTAATCTACGCTGAGGCCATCCCTCGATTGCGCAAACTGGGGTGGCTGTGACCCGTTAGATGATCCACCTTCGGGCGCCTGCGAAACTCAACCTCTCTTTGCGCGTCCTGGGGAAACGGCCGGATGGCTACCATGAGATCGAGACGCTCTTCGAGCGGATCGACCTCGCGGATGAGCTGACGTTTGAGGACGGCCCTCGCCAGCTCACACTCACCTGCAGCGACCCCACACTCTCCTGCGGCGAAGACAACCTCATCTTGAAAGCGGCCCGGTTGCTCCAAGCGACGGTCGGCGCGTCCCGCGGGGCCCGCATCCATCTCGTCAAGCGGATCCCGGTCGCCGCCGGCTTGGGGGGCGGCTCTTCGGATGCGGCGACGACCCTGATGGGCTTGAGCCGGCTCTGGGGGCTCGAGCTTGAGCCGCCGCAGTTGCGATCGCTCGCCGCTCAGCTCGGATCCGACGTCCCCTTCTTCCTCTCCGAGACGCCGTTCGCCATCGGCCGCGGCCGAGGGGAACTCTGTGAGCCAATCCCCCAGGCACCGGTCCTCAGCCATGTCCTGGTGGTGCCCAATGAGCGTCTCTCGACGAAGGCCGTCTACGAAGGATTCAGCTTGACAGGCGCTCCCCCGTCCCTTACCATGATGCAACACGCCTTGAGCAACGGCTCGCTCCGCGAGCTCGCTGAAGGGTTGGGGAACGATCTGGCACCTGAAGCGATCCGGCGTTGTCCTGTCATCACGCTCATCCAGTCACACGTACGCGCCTGTGGGTGCGTGGGCGCCGGTGTCTCCGGCAGCGGCCCAGCCGTCTTCGGCCTGTGCACCGACGGAACACACGCGCGCACGGTGGCTGCCCTGCTGGGCACGCGAAGCCCGCGCACGTGGCGCATTGAGCTCGTCCGAACCGATCATCCCTAAGAGTAGTCAGTGGTGAGTGACCAGTGATGGGTGAACCCCGTACAGACCTCAATCGTCGGATGAATGGCTGGGTCGCTGGGATGTGCTCGACGATATGCGATGGGGAGTCGGCTAACGGCAAGCCATCAGACTTTGGATCTGAGTATCCAGGTTCGATTCCTGGCTCCCCAGCTTTTGCCGGGGTCAGGCTAGGACAACCCAAGATGGTGCAGATGCCATGAGACAGCTCCACGCGATCATCTTAGCCGCCGGGGAAGGCACGCGGATGAAGTCCGGCGTACCCAAGGTCCTCCATCCGATCTGCGGGCGCCCGATGATCGCGTACGCCTTGGATCTTGCGGCCTCAGCCGGCGTGAAGCAGCCGATCGTCGTCCTCGGCCACGGTGCCGAGGCCGTGAAGCCGAAGCTGCCGAAAGAGGTCAAGGTTGTCATCCAGACGAAACGGTTGGGGACCGGCGACGCGGTCCTGGCGGCCAAGAAGGCGTTGGGGGGGGCGGCCGGAAGCGTGCTCATCCTGTACGCCGACACGCCGCTTGTGCGACGCACGACGGTTCAGAAGCTGGTGGAGTCCCATTTCAAGACCGGGGCGAGTTGCACGCTGTTGGTCGCCCACCTCGCCGACCCCAGCGGCTACGGCAGGGTTCTCCGCAACGAGCAGGGTCAGATCACCGGGGTGGTCGAGGAAGGGGAGGCCCACGCCGCCCAACGCGCCATCCGGGAGATCAACGTGGGGCCGTTGGTCGTTCAGGCGGAGCCGCTCCTCGCAGCCCTGTCGACGATCACCCCGAGCGGTCCGAAGAAAGAGCTCTACCTCACGGACGTCGTCTCGCACCTCGCGCGTCTGGAGGGCGCGAAGATCCAGACCGCGCGAGTCGAGGAGACCGCCGAGGCCCTCGGCATCAACTCCCGGGCCGACTTGGCGAGGGCCATTGGCGTGATCCGTCAACGGATTATTGACGCGCACCTGGCTAATGGGGTGACCATTGAAGATCCCCAGACGACGTCCATCGATCACGGCGTCACCATCGGAGCGGACAGCGTCATCCACCCCCACACCGTGATCGAGACCGGGGTCTCCATCGGCAAGCGCTGTTCGATCGGGCCGTTTGCCCGGCTGCGCAGCGGCGTGACGATTGCCGAGGAGACCCGCGTCGGAAACTTCGTCGAGCTGGTGCGAACGAAGATCGGGCCCAGGGTGCGCGTCAGCCACGTGACGTATCTGGGCGACGCCATCGTTGAGGAAGCGGTGAACATCGGAGCCGGGACGATCACCGCCAATTACGATGGGCACGAGAAGCATGAGACGCGCATTGGGAAAGGCGCCTTCATCGGCTCGGATACCGTCCTGATCGCTCCGGTCAAGATCGGCGCCGGGGCGGTGACCGGAGCCGGCAGCGTCGTCACCAAGGCGCATGATGTGCCTCCCAAGGGCGTGGTGGTGGGCGTGCCCGCCCGCTCGCTCGAGGAGAGGGCGTCCGCAGAGCACGGAACGCCGCTCCCCAAAGGCGCGCACCGAGCCCCCGCCGCGCCGGCACGAAGGAAACCTGCGGTTGCGCGTCCAGCCCGTCGCTCAAGGCCTGCCGCGGCACGTCGGCGGACGCGCCCGCCGTCCCGTCCGGCACGGCCCATGACGAAACATCGTCGCGGCAGAGGCGCAGCGGCCCCGCAGCGCGCCTTCAGTCACAGAGCGGCTCGGCGCGCCGCCCTCAGCGCGCGTCGAGGAGTTTCGAGGAAGCTTTCCCGGAGCCGGAGGAGGCGATGAGCCCGCAGGCAACACGGCGCCACCCCCTCGCCTCGCACCTGGCGATCGTCGGGGGTAACGCCAACCCCGCGCTCACCCGGGCGATCTGTCGGGAGTTGAAGGTGCCGCTGACCGACTCCGTGGTGGGTCGTTTCAGCGAGGGGGAGATCCGCGTGAAGATCAACGAGAACGTCCGCGGCAAGGACGTGTTCGTCGTCCAGCCGACCTGCCCTCCGACGAATGATAACCTCATGGAGCTCCTGATCATGCTCGACGCGCTTCGACGCGCGTCGGCGAGGCGGGTCACGGCGGTCATCCCGTACTACGGCTATGCCCGGCAGGATCGCAAGGACCAGCCGCGCGTGCCGATCACCGCGAAGCTCGTCGCCAACCTCATCACGAGCGCCGGGGCGGATCGCGTCCTGACGATGGATCTGCACGCGGGCCAAATCCAGGGCTTCTTTGACATCCCGCTCGATCACCTCTATGCCGTGAAGGTGTTTGAGGACTACCTCAAACGCAAGCGGTTGAAATCCCTCGTGGTCGTCTCGCCGGATGCCGGCGGCATCAAGATGGCGCGGGCCTATGCGAAGCGGCTCCGGGGGGACCTGGCGATTGTCGACAAGCGACGCGCAAGCCCAGAGGCGACCGAGGTGATGCATCTCCTCGGCGAGGTCAAGGGAAAGACCTGTATCCTCGTGGATGATCTGATCGCCACGGGCAGCTCGCTCGTGGAAGCGGCCGCCGCCTTGCAAGGGGCTGGCGCGACTGCCGTCTACGCCTGCGTCACGCACCCGGTCCTCACCGGGCCCGCGCGGAGCCGCATCGCCTCCTCGCCGTTGAAAGAGCTGATCGTCACGGACACCATCCCGCTGGACGAGCGTCAACGTCATCCGAAGATGACCGTGTTATCGGTCGCCCCGCTCTTGAGCGAGGCGATCCAGCGCATCCACTACGAGCAATCGATCAGCGTCTTGTTTGACGACATCCCCGGCTAACATCTGACGGACGATGGCAAAGGCGGTAGTTCAGCACACCTTGACGGTGCAGCGACGCTCGGTGGTCGGCACACGCCCAGCCCGTCGGATACGCGCGGAGGGACTGGTGCCCGGCGTCGTCTATGGGAAGGCAGCGGAGCCCATCCCGGTGACCGTGAAGGCGCGGGACCTCGCGATCCTCCTCCATTCGAAGACCGGCGAGCGTACCGTGGTGACGCTGCGCCTGGACGGTGAGGATTCGTGGGAGAAGCCTGTCCTGGTGAAGGACGTGCAGTACGATCCGGTCGATAGCCATCTCGTCCATCTCGATTTTCAGGCGGTCGTCCTGACCGAACGGATTCGGGTGAAGATCCCGGTCGTCCTGAAGGGCGAAGCGGTCGGGGTGAAGCAGGACGGCGGCATCCTGGAACACTTCCTCCGCGACGTGGAGGTGGAGTGCTTGCCGACCGAGATTCCGGCGAGCGTGGAGTTCGACGTCAGCGCGATGAAGATCGGCGAGACGGTGCACGTGCGTCACCTCGTGCCGCCGAAACACGCCAGGATCACCAGCGATCCTGACGGCGTCATCGCTTCGGTTCAAAAGCCGAAAGAGGAGAAGCCTGAGGAGGTCGCGGCGGTCACGGAGCCTGAGGTCATCCGGGAGAAGAAGGAGGAAGGCGAGGCCGCGGCCGGCGAGGAGGCCAAAGGCGACAAGGCGGATGCCAAGAAGCCCGAAGCCAAGAAGGAAGCCAAAGGATGATTCCCCGATAAAAATCGAAGCCATGAAAGTCATCGTCGGGTTGGGCAATCCGGGTCATACGTATCACGAGACCCGTCACAACGTGGGCTTCAGAGTGGTCCAGGCGCTGGCCGCCCGGCACGGCGCCGAGATAACCCACCGCGTCGTCAGTCCGGTGGACGGCCGTCCGTCCGCCGTCTTCGGCGAGTACCAGGAGGGAGCCGAGCGTGTCCGACTGCTCATGCCGCTGACCATGATGAACGAATCGGGCGAGGCGCTCCGGACGGTCGAGGCGCCCCCCAGAGACCTCTTGCTCGTCTGTGACGATGTGAACCTGCCGCTCGGGACCATTCGGTTGCGCCTGCAAGGGAGCGCGGGCGGACATCACGGACTGGAGTCGTGCCTTGAGGTGTTGGGGACCGAGGAGGTGCCACGGCTGCGGATCGGGGTGGGTCCCGAGAAACTTCCCAGCGACTTGCATGAATTCGTGCTGTCCAGGTTTCACGGCACGGAGCGTCCGCTGATCGGGCAATCGCTGGAGCAGGCGGAGCAGGCATGCGAGGTCTGGATCAAGGAAGGGATCGAGATGGCGATGAACCGGTACAATCGAGCGCAGGAATCCTCATGATGCGAGGATACGAGACCCTCATCATCTTGAAGGCGGCAGGGACAGACCAAGACGTGGCGCGCAGCGTCTCGCAGTTGGAGGAGCTTATTAAGAAAGTGGGCGGCGTGGTGGAGCGTTCCCAGGCTATGGGCCGTCGGCGACTGGCCTTCAGGATCGCCCGGCACGCCGAGGGCTCCTATTATCTCTTGCGCTTTCAGGCTCCGCCGGATCGGATCGGAGAGATCGAGCGGCTCTTCCGCCTCAACGAGACCATCATTCGCTTCATGATCTTGAACGCCGAGGAGACGGCTCCCCTCGCAGCTGCGGCGCCGGCGCGGCAGGCCGGCCCGATGCCGCACGCCGCCCCATCACGGAGCTAGTGCCCACATGGTGAGCCTCAACCGGGTGTTGCTGATCGGCAATCTCACGAAAGACCCGGAGCTGCGCTACACCCCGAGCGGCACGCCGGTCGCCAACCTGCGCTTGGCGGTGAACTCCTCCTTCAAAGATCAAGCGGGACAGCGCAAGGAAGAAACCTGCTTCGTCACCATCGTCGTCTGGAGCAGGCAGGCGGAGATCTGCAACCAGTACCTGAAAAAGGGCCGCTCCGTGTTCATCGAAGGCCGGCTGATCTACCGCAGTTGGGAGGCCGAAGGCAAGACGCGTTCCACGATGGAAGTGCGCGCGGACCGCGTCCAGTTCCTCGGACCCCCCGCCGGTGGACAAGCCGGAGGACCCCAGGGAGGCGGACCCCGAGCAGAGAGCGAGGCACACCCGGTCCCCGCGGCGGACGCGGAAGTTGAGGCTGCGGCCGAGGGCGGCTCGGATGCGGACGTGCCCTTTTAGGTAGGATTGAGGAGACCCATGGCGTTTGTCCGACGCGTCTTCGTGAAGAAACCATGCCGCTTCTGCTCCGAGAAGATCGAGCACATTGACTACAAGGACCTGGAGCGGATTGGTCGATGCGTGACTGATCGCGGGAAGATCATCCCCTCGCGGCTGACCGGCACGTGCGCCAAGCACCAACGGGTGCTCGTCCGCGCCATCAAGCGGGCGCGGTTCATGGCGTTGTTGCCGTATGCCTCCGTATGAACCCTTGAACGCCTGGAGCGCGCCGATGGACGTCATCCTGCTCAAGGACGTTGAGCGGTTAGGGACCGAGGGCACCCTCGTTCACGTGAAGCCGGGATTCGCGCGGAACTACCTCGTGCCCCGTGGGTTGGCGGCTCCCGCGACCGCGCAGCAGCTCAAGGCCGTTGAGGCCACCCTACGCCAGCGCAGCCGGAAGGCCGAACGGATCAAGACGGAGGCCGAGGCGCTCAAGCAGAAGCTGGAAGGCCGCTCGCTGACGCTCACACTCAACCTGGGGGCTGATGGGAAGCCGTTCGGCGCCATTACCCTCCACGACATCCGCGAGGCGTTGCGGACGGAAGGATTCGAAGTCGAGAAACACGCCATCCACCTCAAGCAACCCATGAAGGGTCTGGGTGTCTACGACATCCCGGTGCGGTTGCATCCGGACGTGACGGCGACCGTGAAGGTGGCGGTCGTCCAGGCTTAGCCGGACAAGCATGGATCTCGCTGAAGTGACGACGCTGGAACGCCTCCCGCCACAGAACCTGGAGGCGGAGCAGGCAGTGCTCGGCTCCATGCTCCTCGAGGAAGAGGCGATCGTCCGCGCCGCCGAGCTGCTGGAGGGGCCGGCATTCTACAAGGACGCCCACCGCAAGATCTTCGAGATCCTCCTCACCCTCTACCGCGCCGACGTCCCGGTCGATCTTGTGACCGTCACCGAAGAGCTCAAGAAACGCAATCTGCTCGAGGGGATTGGCGGCCCCCCGTATCTGGCCACGCTCACCAGCGTCGTGCCGACCGCCGCCAACGCAGAGCACTACTGCCGCATCGTCAAGCAGAAGGCGATTCTGCGCGAGCTCATCCGGGCCACGACGCACATCGCCAGCGAGTGTTACGAGGGCGCGGGTGAGCCGGACCTCCTGCTCGATCGCGCGGAAGCCCTGATCTTTGACATCGCCTCGAAAAAGCTGAAGCGCGACGCGGTGGCGATGAAGGACATCATCAAGAGCTCGATTGAGATGATCGATAATCTCTACCAGCGCAAGGGGATGATCACCGGCCTGCCGACCGGCTTCATCGAGCTCGACCAGCAGCTCGCGGGGTTGCAGCCCGCCGACTTCATCGTGGTCGCTGGGCGTCCGGCGATGGGGAAGAGCAGCTTCGCCCTGTGCGTGGCGGAGACCGTCGCGCTGACGCAGAAGATCGGGGTGGCGATCTTCAGCCCCGAGATGTCCAAGGAAAACGTCGTGCAGCGGATGCTCTGCTCGCATGCCCGCATCAACGCCCACAACGTGCGCTCCGGGATGCTCTCGACGAGCGATTGGCCCAACCTCACGAAAGCCGCCGGGAAGCTC
>JACPSR010000078.1 GCA_016193175.1 Candidatus Omnitrophota bacterium | reverse complement strand
GTCATTGAGCGGCTCCGGCACGAAGGGGCGATCGTGATTCCGCGGGCGAACATGGACGAGTTTGCGTTCGGCTCGTCGACGGAGAACTCCGCGTTTGGCGTCACCCACAACCCCTGGGCCGTTGACCGGGTCCCCGGCGGCTCAAGCGGCGGCTCGGCCTCGGCCGTGTCGGCCCACCTTGCGGTGGCCGCGTTGGGCAGCGATACCGGCGGCTCGATCCGACAGCCCGCCGCATTCTGCGGCGTCGTGGGGCTCAAGCCGACCTATGGCCGCGTCTCTCGGTATGGATTGGTGGCGTTCGCCTCTTCGCTCGATCAGATCGGTCCGATCACGAAGGATGTGACGGACTGCGCGATCCTCCTCTCCGTGATCGCCGGGCAGGATAAGCGCGATTCGACCTCGGCCCCCCTTGAGGTTCCGGATTACGTCTCAGGGTTGCGTCAGCCGGTTAAGGGGTTGCGCATCGGGGTTCCCAAGGAGTACTTCATCGATGGCATCGACGCGGAGGTGCGCGCTGCGATCGACGAAGCGAAGGCGGTGTGTGAGCGGCTCGGCCTTGTCTGCACGCCGGTCTCGCTCCCGCATACCCGTTACGCCATCGCGGCCTACTACGTCATCGCGACCGCGGAAGCGAGCTCCAACCTCGCCCGCTACGACGGGGTGCAGTACGGCTTTCGCGCCTCGAGCCTCGAGCCTCGAGCCTCGAGCGAACTTCTTGAGATGTACTTGAACACGCGGACAGAGGGATTTGGCGCGGAGCCGAAACGGCGCATCCTCCTCGGGACGTACGTCCTCTCTCACGGATACTACGATGCGTACTACCTCAAGGGCCTGAAGGTGCGCACGCTCATCAAGCAGGATTTCGACCAGGCGTTCGAGGGCTGCGACGTGATCCTGACGCCGACCACGCCCACCTCGGCGTTCCGCATCGGTGAAAAACTCGATGATCCGCTCCAGATGTACCTCTCGGATATCTTCACGATCTCAGCGAACCTGGCGGGCGTGCCGGCCCTCTCGCTGCCCTGCGGATTCTCGAAGGATGGCCTGCCGATCGGCATGCAGCTCTTGGCGGCTCCGTTCAAAGAGGACGTCCTGCTGCAGGCGGCGTTCGCGTATGAGCAAGCGACAGAGTGGCACCTCCGCAAACCAGTGTTGAGTGGTGAGTGATGAGTGACGAGTCTCTCTATTCAACACGTGGACCCCACCTCATGAGCTTTTCTTCGCCACTCGCCACTCGCCACTCGCCACTGCGAGAATGATCTACGAGTCTGTTATCGGGTTGGAGGTTCATCTCCAGCTCAAGACGGCGACGAAGCTGTTCTGCGGCTGCTCGACGAAATTCGGCGCGCCGCCGAACAGCCAGACCTGCCCCGTGTGTCTCGGGCTGCCGGGGGTTTTGCCGGTGCTGAATGAGCGGGTCCTGGAATGGGGCGTCCGGGTCGCCCTCGCCTTCGACTGCGGCATCGCCCGCGTGATGAAGTTTGACCGCAAACAGTACTTCTACCCGGATCTCCCCAAGAACTTCCAGATCTCGCAGTTCGACATGCCGCTCGCGCAGCACGGCCACCTGGACATTACGATGGAGGAAGAGACCAGGCGCATCGGGATCCGGCGCATCCACCTGGAGGAAGATGCCGGCAAGCTGTTGCACGAGGCGAGCCCGACCGAGAGCTTTGTCGATTTCAATCGGACGGGCGTTCCACTCTTGGAGATCGTCAGCGAGCCGGATCTCCGATCGCCCGACGAGGCCTATCAGTATCTCGTCGGGCTCAAGGCCGTCGTGCAGTACCTCGACGTCTCCACGTGCAACATGGAGGAGGGAAGCCTGCGCTGCGACACCAACATCTCCCTCCGGCGGCCCGGCGCAAGCTCGCTCGGATCGAAAGTCGAGATCAAAAACCTGAACTCATTCCGGGCGGTGAAGCTCGCGCTGGAGCATGAGATGAAACGCCAGGCCCTGGCGTTGGACCGCGGCGAACGCATTCCTCAAGAGACGCGCCTCTGGGACGCCAAAGGCCAGCGGACGGAGTCGATGCGGAGCAAAGAGGGGTCGGCCGACTACCGCTATTTCCCCGAGCCGGATCTCGTCCCGTTCGTGCTCGATGAGGGGTTCATCCGTCGCATCCGCGAGGCGCTGCCTGAGCTGCCCGCCAGCCGCTCACGGCGCTTCCAGACATCCCATCAGCTCTCGGCCTATGACGCCGGCGTGCTCACGCAACACCGCTCGTTGGCGGAGCTGTTCGAGGGAGCCCTCCGGGCCGGGGCGAGCCCAAAGCTGGCGGCCAATTGGATCATGGGTGATCTCTTGGCCTACCTCAATGCAACGCGCCTTGAGCCAGACGCCGTGAAACTTCGCCCCGAAGGGCTGGCACATCTGCTAGAATTGATCCAGGATGGCACCCTCTCCGGACCGATGGCCAAGGAGGTCTTCCTCCAGATGCTGGAGCGAGGCGTCGATCCGGTGGAGCTCGTGAGCGAACGCGGCCTCCGGCAGATCGTGGATCCCGCGGCGCTTGAGCGGATCGCCGAGGAGGTCATTCAGGCCAACGCGAAGTCCGTGGAGGCCTACCACAACGGGAAGGCCGCCGCCTTGACGCACCTCATCGGGCAGGCGATGAAGCGCTCGCAGGGCAGGGCGGACCCGCGCCAGATGAGCGCCCTGCTGAAGCGCAAGCTGGACGCCGCCCGGCAGGAGACGAAATGAAAGGGGGAACTGCGCGATGAAACGAAGGTTGTGGCGTGCCGGCCTCATGCTGATCGTCGCCGTCCTCGTGACGCCGATGCCAGCGAGCGGGGCAAAAGGACCCGCGCTCAGCGATGAGGAGGAGGTCTACAAACAGCTCGAACTCTTTGAGCATGCCCTCTCTATCGTGCGGTCGGATTACGTCGAGCAGCCGAAAGCCGAACACCTCATCTACGGCGCCCTCAAAGGGATGCTGGCGACGCTTGATCCGCACAGCCAGTTCCTGGATCCGGAGAGCTATAACGAGCTCAAGGTGGACACGGAAGGGCAGTTCGGCGGCTTGGGGATCGAGATCACCGTGAAGGACGACCTCCTCACCATCATCTCACCGATCGATGACACGCCGGCCTACCATGCGGGGCTCCTGGCGGGGGATCGCATCGTCAAGATTGACGGCGAGCTGACCCGCGACATCACGGTGAACGACGCGGTCAAGAAGCTCAGGGGCAAGCCGAACACCAAGGTCACCCTGACGATCCTCCGGGAAGGGGAGGCGACCCTGAAAGACGTGACCCTGGAGCGCGCCATCATTAAGATCCAGAGCGTCCGGGAAGCGACTGTGATCGACGATCACGATCACATCGCGTACGTCCGACTCTCCGACTTCCGGGAGAAGACGGCGGAGGATCTGGCGGCGGCGATCGATCAGCTGAAAAGCCAAGCGATGGGCGGCCTCATCCTCGATCTGCGGAATAACCCCGGCGGGCTCCTGGACGTCGCGGTGTCGGTGGCGGAGCTCTTCCTCGACCGCAGCCAGGTGATCGTCAGCACCAAGGGTCGGCTTCGGAATCAGAATCAGGAGCTGCGCGCCCGCATCGACGGCCCCATCCGCGACGTGCCACTGGTCGTGCTGATCAATGAAGGCTCGGCATCCGCCTCAGAGATCGTCGCCGGAGCCGTTCAGGATCACCATCGGGGCATCGTCCTCGGCACGAAATCCTACGGGAAGGCCTCGGTGCAGACGATCTTTCCCCTGAAGGATGGCAGCGCGCTGCGCTTGACGACGAGCAAATACTTCACGCCCAGCGGCCGCCTGATCGAAGGCAAGGGGATTCCGCCTGACGTGGAAGTGCCCTTTGAGCGCCCGCATGAAGACGCGAAGCCGAAAGGGCCGCAGATCGATGAGCTCTTTGACCAGATCAAGGCGGGGAAGAGCCCCTCAGCGACGCCCGCCCCGGACAAGAAGTTGCAGGACAGCCAGATTGTCCGCGCCGTTGATCTCCTGAAGGGCATCAAGGTCTACCAGGCGCAGGAGAAGGCCACCGCCGTGAACTAGATGGTTCGGATTGTGGGGATCGAGACGTCGTGCGATGAGACGGCCGTCGGGATTGTGGAAGACGGGCGGAGCATCTTGAGCAACGCGGTTTCCTCCAGCCTCGCGCTCCACGGACCCTACGGCGGGGTGATTCCGGCGATCGCGGCGCGCGCGCATGTGGAGACGATTTGGGACGTGTTCGCCGCCGCGCTCGAGGAGGCGCGCCGTTCGCCGGCCGAGCTTGACGCGATCGCCGTGACGCGAGGGCCGGGGCTTCCCGGCGCCCTCCTCATCGGCTTGGCCTTTGCGAAGGGGCTCGCCCTCGCGCTCGATCGACCGCTGGTTCCTGTGGACCATCTGGCAGCTCACCTCTATGCGGCCCAGATGGCGGTCCCCACGTTGGAGCCTCCGTACGTCGGGCTCGTGGTGTCTGGGGGGCACACGCTCTTGTGCGTCGCTCACGACGACTGCCGGTTTGAGCTCCTCGGGGAGACGAAGGATGACGCCGTCGGTGAAGCGTTTGACAAGGTCGCGAAGCTCTTAGGCCTGGGGTATCCCGGGGGGCCGGCGATTGACCGGATTTCAGACGAGGGGGATGGGACGAGGGTCCGTCTGCCACGCGGTCAGACCAAGCGCCCGTTTGATTTCAGCTTCAGCGGGCTCAAGACCGCGGTGTATCAGTACGTGCAGAAGGCGGCGCAGCTTCAGGCTTTAAGCTCCAGGGTCCTGCAGCCTGCAGCCTGCAGCCTGCAGCCTGATACCTCGACTCTTGAGCATCAGGACATCGCGGACATCGCGGACATTGCCGCGGGTTTCCAGGAGGCCGCGGTCGACATCCTCATCACGAAAACCCTTCGGGCATGCCACCGGACCGGCATCAAGCGCGTGGCCGTCGGCGGCGGGGTGGCCTCCAACCGGCGGCTCCGAGCGCGTTTCGGAGAGGCAGGAGCCGCGAACAAGCTCGATGTCATCTTCCCGCCTCCGCCCCTGTGCGTGGATAACGGCGCGATGGTCGCCGGGATCGGCTACCCGCTCCTTCAGAAGGGCCGCGTGGCGTCCCTGTCGATCACCAGCGATTCCAACCTCTGCCTGAACTGATGTCTGATCTCGTCGTCCTCCAGCGTCTGCTCTTGATCACGGTGATCGCGGGGGCGATCGGCTATGAGCGCGAGCGACACGGGCGAGCGGCCGGCTTCCGCACGCACATCCTGGTCGGCGTCGGCGCCTGTTTGGTGATGCTCACCGGGATGCACCTCGCCGAGACTCTGGGTGGGCGGGTGCCGTTCGATCCGACGCGGATGGCGGCGCAGGTGATCAGCGGCATCGGCTTCCTGGGGGCGGGAACGATTTTACGGTTCCGGGCTTCCGTCCGGGGGCTCACGACGGCGGCGAGCCTCTGGGCCGTTGGCGGCGTGGGGTTGGCCGTCGGGGCGGGGTTTCTTCACGGCGCCGTCCTGGCGGGGTTGATCGTCATGGTCGTCATGTTCGGGTTCACGCGGCTGGAGCGCGCGATGCGGAGAGACTGGTACCAGCTCCTCGTCATTGAGACCGGCGCCGCGGGGACGGCGCGGCACCTCGCCCGCGTCCGAGCGCTCCTCGCAGAGCACGACATCGAGATCCGAGACCTCGACATCAGAGAGGATGAGCCCTCTGGCCGGGTGCGCCTCGAGTTTCAGGTGAAGCTGTTGCCTGACCAGCCTCGGGATGAGATCGTGAGCCAACTCCTGCGGCTCGAGGGAACGATGGGGGCCTACTGGGCGTAACGAGTGGCGAGTGCGCGAGTGGCCAGTGACGAGTGAGTCGGGACTCGTCAGCCGTCACGCGTCACTCGGCACTCAACGGGGAGGGACGCATGGCGCTTGGACGGCGGAAGCAGACCGAGCCGAT
>JACPSR010000036.1 GCA_016193175.1 Candidatus Omnitrophota bacterium | reverse complement strand
GCGTATGAGTTTCCCCGCGCGCATACGCCGATCAAAGTGGGCAAGCGAGTCGCCGTGGTGGGCGCCGGCAACACCGCGATGGACGCGGCCCGCAGCGCCTTGCGGATGGGGGCGGAGGAGGTGCGCGTCGTCTACCGCCGCTCGGAGG
Source organism: Candidatus Omnitrophota bacterium (assembly GCA_016193175.1). GTDB lineage: Bacteria > Omnitrophota > Gorgyraeia > Aquiviventales > Aquiviventaceae > JACPSQ01. The sequence continues at coordinate 25,110 of JACPSR010000036.1, read as the reverse complement.
TCGAGATGAGCGCGCGGGCGGAGGAGTACGCCCACGCAAAGGAAGAAGGCGTCATCTTCCAGTGGCTGACGAACCCGGTCCGCGTCCTCGGCAATGACGAAGGGTGGGTGACGGGGCTGGAGTGCCAGCGCATGAAGCTCGGCGAGCCGGACGAATCGGGACGGGCGCGCCCCATCCCGACGGACGAGCCGCCCATGGTCATCCCGATGGACACGGTCGTGGTCGCCATCGGCACACGGCCCAACCGCCTGCTCACGAAGGGTGGGCTCCTCAAGACCACATCCTGGGGTGGACTCATCGTGGATGACGCCTCGGGGGAGACCTCGCAGCCCGGGGTCTTCGCCGGGGGCGACGCGGTGACCGGCGCGGCAACAGTCATCCTAGCCGCCGGGGCAGGACGCCGGGCCGCGGCGGCGATCCACGCGAAGCTGTTGGCTGCGCAGGACGGGCGAAGAACAGGAGGCGCAGATGCGTGACGTCAAACCACGGGTGCAGCCGGCCATCCAGCCGGTGCCGGACCGGTTGCGGAACTTCGATGAGGTGATCCAGGGTTACGTGCTGGAGGACGCTGTGGAGGAAGCCCGGCGCTGCATCCTGTGCAAGAATGCGCGCTGCCAGGCCGTCTGCCCCCTCGGCAACCGCATCCCGCAGTGGATCGCTGAACTCCAGCAGGGGCGGATCGAGGATGCCTACCGCATCATCCGCGAGACCAGCCCGATGCCGGAGCTGTGCAGCCGGCTCTGCCCGCAGGAGCGACTCTGCGAGGGCGCCTGCGCCCTGGGGATTAAACACGAGGCGGTGGCGATCGGCCTCTTGGAGCGGTTCGTGTGCGACCAGAGCCGCGCCCGCACCAACGGCGGCGAGCCCCAGCCCTCGACGACGCCCACGACCGGCAGCAAGCGGGTGGCGGCGATCGGCTCAGGCCCAGCCAGCTTGGCCTTCGCCCAGGCCATGGCGCGCGCCGGACATCGGGTGACGGTCTTTGAGCGCTGGCCGAAGCTCGGCGGGGTCCTGCGGTGGATCCCGCGGTTCAAGCTGCCGCCGGATCTCCTGGACGCTCACCTGGCGATGCTCACGCGCCTGGGCATCAAGTTTTACGCCAACACCGAGGTCTGCTGGATCGAGTCGCTGCTCACCGACGAGGGCTTCGAGGGGGTCTTCATCGGCATCGGCGCAAGCCGCCCGTCCACGCCGCAGTTGCCCGGAGCGTCTTTGAAGGGTATTTGCTCCTCGACAGAGTTTCTGGTCCGGACGTTCTATGGGCGCGAGGAGCTGCCCAACGACTGGGAGCCGATCGCGGACTTGATTGGTCAGCGGGTCGTGGTGCTGGGCGGGGGCGACAGCGCCATGGATTGCGTGCGGACGGCCCTGCGCCTGAACGCTGCAGCAGTCACCTGTGCGTACCGGCGCGATGAAGCCAATATGCCCGGCAGCAACAAGGAGGTCCAGGCCGCGAAGGAGGAAGGAGCCAACCTCCAGTGGCTCACGGCGCCAGTCGCCTTTCAATCCGACGACGGCCGGAGCGTCTCACAGGTCGAGTGCGTCCGCATGGCACTCGGGCCTCCGGATGCCTCCGGGCGCCGGTCGCCCAAGCCCATGCCGAACTCGGCGTTTCGCATCGATGCGGACCTCGTGGTCCTCGCCTTCGGCTACGAGGTGGAGTCGGTCTTCGACAACGAGCACTTCTTTCTGATGGCGCCCCCCAAGGGAACCGTGCGGGCCGACCCCAACACCGGGGCGACTCCCCTGCGCGGGGTCTTCGCCGGCGGGGACTGCGTGACCGGCCCGAACCTCGTCTGCGCGGCCGCCCGCGCGGGGCTCAGCGCCGCGCAGCACATGCTGCGCTACTTCGCGGGCGAGCCCTGGGAAGCCCTGACCGCTGCTCCCGTCGTTGCCAGCCAGGCGTAGCCGTCCCCATTCCCGCGCCCTGACCGTGCGCCTCATGCCGGCTGGTCCGCGGTTACGGTCCTGAGGCCAAAGGGTTGTCCGAATCCGAGCCCCGTCGCCCCTACCATTGACCACTCGGGATAACCGTAGGACAATAAGCCAGTAAGTGGGGACACGTGTTTGACACGTCGCCTGCGGGTTGGAAATGAAACACATCCGCGTGTATGAGCTGGGCCCTCCGGAGGTCATGCGGCTTGAGGAGGCTGAGGACCTACGGCCGGGCCCCGGGCAGGTCTTGGTTCGGATCAAGGCGGCCGGGGTCAACCCGGTGGACACCTATGTCCGGGCCGGGCAGTTTGGGTATTCGCCGGCACTGCCGTATACGCCTGGAGCCGATGGGGCGGGCATTGTCGGGGCTGTTGGAGAGGGGGTCCGGGGCATTTCGGTTGGGCAGCGGGTCTATGGGTGCCGATCCGTGAGCGGCTCCTATGCCGAAGAAGCGCTCTTCGAGGCGACGTATGTGTTTTCGCTTCCAGAGCACCTGTCGTTTTCCGAAGGGGCCAGCATCGGCATCCCCTATACCACCGCGTATGGAGCCTTGTTCCTGAAGGCGCGCGTGAAACTGGGCGAGGTCGTGCTGATCCATGGCGCAAGCGGTGGCGTGGGGACGGCGGCTGTGCAATTGGCCCGCGCGGCGAACCTGACGGTGATTGGGACGGCCGGCTCAGAGGCTGGCAAACGCCTGGTGAAGGAACTCGGGGCCAACCATGTGCTGGATCACCATGACCCCAACCACGTTGATCAGGTGCTGGAGCTGACTGGCGGACGCGGCGTCGAGGTGATCCTGGAGATGCTGGCCAATGAGCATCTGGGAAAGGACCTGAAGCTGCTGGTGCCGTTCGGGCGGATCGTCGTGATCGGAAGCCGCGGCACCGTCGAGATCGATCCGCGTGAGGCGATGGTTCGAGACGCCTCGATTCTGGGCACGCGGCTGAGAAACGTCAGCCCGGAGATGTTTCGGACGATCCACGCAGCGTGTGGGGATGGCTTTGCGCGCGGAAGCCTTCGTCCGATCGTCGGCAAAGAGCTGCCCCTGGCCCAGGCCGTCGAGGCCCATCGCGCCGTCATGCGCCCGCCGGCCTACGGCAACATTGTCCTGATCCCATTTTCATGATGCGAGCGCACGCATGAGCCGGTTGCTGTGGGCGATCCCCTGGTGCCTGGTGATGGGGGGACTGGTCGTGGTCAGCCACGCGCAGCCTGCGCGGGCGCAGGCGCCCCAGGAGCAGGCCTTCGACCGTCAGCGCGAGCGGATGGTCGAGGAGCAGCTCATCCAAAGCCCGGACGGCCGACCGCCGATCACGGATGGGCGTGTGCTGGCGGCGATGCGGCGGGTGCCGCGGCATCGCTTCGTGCCGTCTGAGGTCCAGGCCCTGGCATATCAGGACGGGGCGCTGCCCATCGGGGAGGGGCAGACCATCAGCCAGCCGTACATTGTCGCCCTCATGACCGAGGCGGCCCGCGTGGAGACCGGCGAGACGGTCCTTGAGATCGGCACCGGCTCGGGCTACCAGGCGGCGGTGCTGGCGCAATTGGCGCGCGAGGTCTACACCATCGAAATCCTTGAGCCGTTAGCCCGCCGGGCAGAGGCGACGCTGCGCGAGCTTAGGGTTTCAAACGTTCACGTGCGAACCGGCGACGGATTCTTCGGCTGGCCTGAAGCGGCCCCCTTCGATGCGATCCTCGTGACGGCCTCCGCTCCCCGCGTGCCGCAGGCGCTCATCGACCAGCTCGCGCTCAACGGACGCCTCGTCATCCCCGAAGGCGACGGGCTGCAGGAGCTGGTCGTCTACACGAGGACGGCCGAAGGCCTTGCCCGCCAGCGATCTATTCCGGTGCGTTTCGTCCCCATGATCGGCCGTGTGCGCGAGCCGCAGCCCAACGCCTCCGCTCCTTCTCCCTGAGCCGCTCACGACCGAGCCGGGCACCCCACACCCAGCGGCTGGGTGTCTCCAATCTCATCTGGCGGCCGCGATCGCTTCAGGGATCACGGGGTCCTCGCTCGATGGCAACGCTCATGATCCAGGTCATAGAAGCGAGGTCCGCCGGCGGTATACTGCGGCCTGCGCCTGGAGGTTCTCATGAAAGACGCCATCCCCTTCCTTGACGTCGAACGACGCGAGCCCGCGTATCGGCCGGTGGCCGAGCGGCTGAAGGATTACCGCGAGGTCGCCGTCTTGCGCGAGGAGGCCCAGTCCCAAGCGCAGGCCTCGCGCTGCCTCACCTGCGGTCTCCCCTTTTGTCAGTGGAGCTGTCCCCTGGGGAATGAGGTCCCGATCTGGAACAGGCATCTCGCAGAGGGCAACTGGGAGGAGGCCTTCCGCGCCCTGCAGGCGACGAACAACCTGCCGGAGGTGACCGCCAGGGTGTGTCCGGCGCTCTGCGAGCCGGCCTGCGTCCTGGGGATCTCGTGGGATGCGGTGACGGTTCGAGAGAACGAGTTGGCGATCATTGAGCGCGCGTTTCAGCATGGCGTCGTCCGCCCCCATCCCCCGCGCCATCGCACGGGAAAGTCCGTGGCGGTGGTCGGCTCAGGGCCGGCGGGGTTAAGCTGCGCCGACCAACTGAACCAGGCGGGGCACCAGGTCGTGGTGTTCGAGCGGGATGACAAGATCGGGGGGCTCTTGCGGTACGGGATCCCTGATTTCAAGCTTGAAAAATGGGTGCTCGATCGCCGCCTGGCGATCTGGCAGGCTGAGGGGATCGCCGTTCGCACCGGCGTCGAGGTCGGGGTGACGTATCCGGTGTCCCGCTTGCGGCATGACGTTGACGCCGTGTGCCTCGCCGGAGGCTCCCGCGTGCCGCGCGATCTGCCGATCGAAGGCAGAGGGTTGCGCGGCATCCACGTTGCCCTTGACTACCTCGCGCAATCCAATCGACGGGTCGCGGGCGAGCGCATCCCTGCCAGCGAGCGCATCGATGCCGGCGGTCGGCAGGTCGTGGTGATCGGGGGAGGGGATACCGGCGCTGACTGTGTCGGGACCGCGCATCGGCAGGGCGCCGCCCGGGTGGTCCAACTGGAGATCTTGCCCCGTCCTCCGGAGCGTCGGCGTCCGACCGACCTGTGGCCGGATTACCCCGCCATCCTCAGGACGTCCAGCAGCCATGAGGAGGGCGGGGAACGAGACTGGGCCGTCCTCACGAAAGCGTTTCTCGGCGCGAACGGTTCGGTCGAATCGCTTTCGTGCGTGAGGGTCGAGGCGGACCTGGTGCTGCTGGCGTTGGGGTTTGTCTCGCCCGAGCGCCACGGGTGGCTCGATGCGCTGGGCGTGCGGTTTGACGCGAGAGGCAACGTCCAGACAGACCAGCGGTCCATGACGTCCGTGGACGGCGTCTTCTCGACCGGGGACATGCGGCGGGGCCAGTCGCTCGTGGTCCATGCCATCAGCGACGGGCGGAACGCCGCGCACCACATCGACCGCTACCTCATGGGATCTTCCAGCCTGCCCGTGAGGTAGCCCGCGTCACAGATCCCCCGCCCCCTCCGATTCCCACCACGCCCTGAAGTCACGCTCCACCTCGCATCAGCAGCTCGGCGACCCCCGCCATGTATTTCCAGGGGAAAATGAGAGGACGGTTCGGACGGCTTCGGCGTACAATAGGACCCTCCGCGTCTTCCCATCGATGCGCTCCGGATGAATGAGGATCGTGAGTCGGTCGACGCAGGAAACAAGGGGGCTGACATGAGCGATCGGATCTCGACGTTGCCGGTGGCGGCTTCGGTCGGTCTGCTGTGGCGGCGTGTACCGTCAGGCGACGAGGAGGTGTGCGATGGGCGGTCGAATCACAGACGTGGTGCAGGCGCTCCGGTTCGGGATCGCGCTGCTCGGGATCGTGGCGCTCCTCGTGGGGTCGTTGAGTGTCGTGGCCCCGCGGCGGTCCATCGCACTCTACCAATGGATCATGGCGCGGTTCAACTGGCGCGTGAGCCCGATCGACGAGGCGCGAGAGATCCGCAACACGCGGCTCCTCGGGGCCGTGCTGGCGCTGCTCGGCGTGATGCTGTGGTGGTGTGTGGGCTCGCAGCGCGCTGACATCTTGGCATTTTCCTGAGAGGTCAGGTAGTCTTGTAAGAGGGCTGCCAGGCCTCCCGTTGCGCGGATTGTACGCCGAGCCCTGAGCCCAGAACCCAGAACCAAGAATCGGTAGTGCAAGAGAAGAGGAGGAGGTATGGTAATGGCTGACAAACCCCGCATCTTGGTGGTCGATGATGAGCCGCTCATCGTCAAGTTGCTGGCCAAGCACCTGGAGGAGGACGGCTTCACGGTGCTCACGGCCATGGATGGGTACGAGGCGCTCACCAAAGCCCGCGCCGAATCCCCGGACCTCATTCTTCTCGACGTCATTCTTCCCAAGCTCAACGGCTTCGAGGTGTGCACGATGTTGAAGCAGGACACCCGCCACCAGAAGATCCCGATCGTGATGCTCACCGCCAAGGCGCAGGAGAAGGATGAGCGGTTGGGGAAAGACTGCGGGGCCGACGTCTACCTCCGGAAGCCGTTGCGCATCCAGCCTCTCCTGGAGCAGATCCGAACACTCCTCGGGGCAACGCCGCGTCCCGCTGATCCCCAGGCCCTCCCATAGAAGCCTTCGATGGCGACGACGCGACGCCTCAAACCGCTGTACGAGCTTCTCCTCGAGCAGGGCACGTTGAACCAGGAGCAGCTGGACGGCGCCCAGGCGCACGCCGAGCAATCCGGCCAGCCGCTGAGACGCGTCCTCGTGCAGGAGGGCCTGATGACGGAGGGCGCGCTGGTCGAGCTCATGGCCGCGCAGTCGGGCCTTGCGACGGTGGATCTTTCCACCCACGTCATCAGACCGGACGTCCTTCAGCTCATTCCGGCGGCGTTGGCCCGACGGCACACCCTCATCCCGATCTTCAAGATCGCCGAGACGCTGACCGTGGCGATTGCGGATCCGTTGAATTTCCTCGCCCTGGACGAGGTACGCCTGCAGGTCGGCGGCGACGTGAAAGCGGTCCTGGCGAGCGAGTCCAGCATCCGCAAGGCCCTGGATCAATACTACGGGCCGCTCGTCTCGGTCAAAGAGGTCTCGCAAGCGATCAAGGCGGCGGAGCAGCCACGCCAAGAGGACGGTATGGGCGCCAACGAAGGGCCCGTCGTCCACCTGGTCAACCTGCTGGTGATGCAGGCCGTGAAGGAACACGCGAGCGACATCCATCTTGAGCCCGGCAACGGCGTCCTGCGGACCCGCTTCCGCGTCGACGGCATCCTCCATCAGGTGCAGGGGCCGTCCAAAGCGCTGCAGTCGGCGGTGATCTCCCGGGTCAAGGTGCTCGCCGACATGGACATCGCCGAACGGCGCAGGGGTCAGGACGGGCGCTTTCGATTGAGCATCGAGGATCAAGAGATCGACGTGCGGGTCTCCACCATCCCCACGCCGTTCGGGGAAAAAGTCGTCATGCGCCTCATGCACCAATCGCAGGAGGTCTTGGATCTCGGGCAGTTGGGCCTGGACGCCGACGCCCTGAAGACGTTCCAGCAGCTCATCCGCTCCCCACACGGCATCGTCCTGGTCACCGGCCCGACCGGCTCGGGGAAAACGACGACCCTCTACGCGGCGTTGCAGATGACGAACGATCTGCAGAAAAACATCCTCACCGTCGAGGATCCGATCGAGGCGCAGCTGCCAGGGATCAATCAGGTCCAGGTCAACCCCAAAGCCGAGATGACGTTCGCCTCCGCCCTCCGCTCCTTCCTCCGTCAGGATCCGGACATCATCATGGTGGGCGAGATCCGCGATCGCGAGACGGCGCAGACCGCCATTCAGGCCGCCCTCACGGGGCACCTCGTCTTCTCCACGCTCCATACCAACGACGCCCCCAGCTCGCTCACGCGCCTGGTCGAGATGGCCGTCGACCGCTTCCTCATCGCCTCGTCGGTCATCGGGATCCTGGCCCAGCGGTTGGTGCGCGTCATCTGCCCGCGCTGCAAGGAGTCCTATCGGGCGACGGCGCAGCGAGCCAGCGAGATCCAGCTGAAGGAGGGGACGGTCCTCTTTCGCGGCAAGGGGTGCGCCGCGTGCCGGCAGAGCGGCTACAAGGGCCGGATCGGCATCTTTGAGGTGATGGCGGTGACGGAGGCCATCAAGGATTTGCTGATCGCGAAGACCCCGGATCACGAGCTCCGCGAGGCCGCCCGAAAGGCCGGCATGCGCACGCTGCGAGAAGACGGGTTCGCCAAGGCGCTTGCAGGCGTGACCACCGTGGAAGAGGTCCTCCGCGTGACGCAATTGGAGTAGCAACCCGTGCTCACGAGACGATGGAACTGATGGACCGCAAGGCGCAAGGAACCACCCCGAGTCCGAACGCGGACGCCGCCCGCGCCGTCCCTCGCGCGGACGTCGAGCGCACCATGAGCAGTCCGCTCTCGGAGTTCAACATCAGCCTCGCGCTCATGAGCGTCATCCCCCTCCTCTTGTGCTGTTATCTCATCACGGTGAAGTTCTTTTCGCTCTCCATCCTGGTGGGCCTGAACGCCTCCTACTTCCTGTTCGCGGTGATCTTCTCCATCCTGGGGATCATGGTGGGGCGCCGGGCGATTCGTCGGATCGTCCAGCAGCTGGTGGAGGCCAACCTGCGATCGGAGCGGCTCTTGGCCCAGCTGACGAGCGTCAATGAGCGACTGCGGCAGACGAACACGGCGCTCGCCAAGTCCCATAAGGACCTCCGGGCCGCCCAGCTCCACCTCATTCAAGCCGAGAAGCTCGAGGCGGTTGGCCAATTGGCGGCCGGCGTGGCGCACGAAGTGAAGAATCCCCTCACGGCAATCCTCTTTGGGGCGCAGTACCTCTCGAAGCATCTGGCCGGCGCCCAGCCGACGGATCACGATGAGTTGGCCAGCGTTGCGAGAGAGATGGAAGACGTCGTGAAGCGGGCGGATGCGGTCGTCAATGGGCTCTTGGATTTCGCGACCCCGCAACAGTTTCATCTGGCGACCGATCGGTTGAACCCTGCGATCGAGGAGTCGCTGGGGCTCGTGAAACACGAGCTGGACGAGTCCCGCGTCAGCGTCGTCAAGGCGCTGCAAGACGACCTCCCTCTCGTCCGCATGGATCGCAACAAGATCCAGCAGGTCTTCGTCAATCTCTTCCTGAACGCGATCCAGGCGATGTCCGCTGGCGGGACGCTGACCGTCCGCACCTACACGAGGCCGTTGTCGTCGCTCGATGGGTTTGTCGGCCGACGGCAATCCGATCGGTTCAAGCTCGGGGAGACGGCCGTCGTCGCCGAGGTGACGGATACCGGCGCCGGCATCCCGGAAGGCCACATGGCGAAGCTCTTCACGCCGTTTTTTACCACCAAGCAGCCCGGGAATGGAGCGGGGCTTGGGCTGACGGTCACCAAGCGGATCATTGATCTGCACGGCGGCGTCATCGAGGTGACGAATCGGACAGAGGGCGGCGTGACCGTCACGCTCCTGTTCCACCAGCATCCCGCCGGGGAGCCCCAGTCGTCGGCCGGGGAATGATCCCCACGCGGCGCAGCCAACCCCCGCGTCCGCGAAACGCACTGTGGGCAAGACCCCTCGTCCTCTTGGCGGCGGGCTGCTCAGTGGTCTTGAGCACGCCAGGCCCTGCGCCTCAGCTCGGTGCGGAGACGGGCGAGCGCGCTGAGCGGTCTCCTCACACCATCCCGATCTTCGATCGCCGAACCGGAGAGGTCGCGCTGATGGACCGCGTGCACAAGAGCGATGCAGAGTGGAAGAAGCAACTGACCCCTGAGCAGTATGCGATCACGCGACAGAAGGGCACCGAACGTCCGTTCACTGGGCGATACCATGACTTCAAAGAGCCCGGAATCTACCGGTGCGTCTGTTGCGGCATCGATCTCTATCACTCCTCGGCCAAGTATGACTCCAGGACCGGCTGGCCGAGTTTTTGGACGCCGGTCGACGAGCGCAACGTCCGCTATGAGTTTGACGCGAGCCTCTTTATGCGGCGCGTGGAGGTGCTCTGCGCGAGGTGCGGCGCGCATCTGGGGCATCTCTTCGACGACGGACCTCCCCCCACCCAGAAGCGCCACTGCATCAATTCGACCGCATTGCAATTCGTGCGGGAGGAATGACCCGGACGTCGAGGCGAGCAGGATCAGTGGCGCTGGCCGTCGCGGTCGTGTCCCTTGCAGCCGGCGGATGTTCAATGTGATACAATGGAACGCATGTGGGGGCCTGTGACGAAGTAATTCGGCCGATGCGAAGGAGGGTGCCACCGGTCGCGCTGGGTCTGGTCCTGGCGCACGTGAGCCTCGGGTGCGGGGGCTACCGGCCCGTTCGATGGCCGCGCAGCGATCTCTGGGCCCCGAGTCGAAGTGTCCGGCCTCCCATTCAATTGCCCGGCAGCGGCGCGGCGAGCGCTCAGGGTCGCATCCAGCAGGACCACGTGGACGTGGCCGTTGAGTTCCTGGACGAGCGCCAGACGAAGGAAGCCTTCCACGCGGACTTCGTCAGGAGCGGCATCCAACCCGTTCGGTTGCTCATTCAGAACGGAAGCGATCAGCCCTATCGCTTCAGGAAGGCCGACGTCGATCCCCGCTCTATTCCTGCGGCGAGCGTGGCGCGGCGGGTCTACGTCCATCCAGCCGAGACCGTTGCGCGGCTCGTCAAATGGGTGGCGTTCTTCATCCCGGGACTCGTCTTCGAATCCATCGTGGAGCCCGCGACGTCCCTGGATTTTCCGGGGATCGAAGAGGCGGCGCGGCGGCCACCGACGCCTGATAACCGGAGCATCAAGGCCGATTTCCTGAAGCACGAGATCGCTGACGCCGAGATCGGGCCGAACGGCTCCCTCGCGGGCGTCCTGTTCATCCGTCCGCCGAGGTTGGGCAGCGTCCTGACGGTAAAGCTCTTCACGGCGCGTACGCAGCAACCGGCGGTCTTTGAGGTTCCGACGCCTCCGCCGGTGTACGTCCAGGCGCGTCCGTACCCGCATCCCTACGAGAAGGTCTGGGATGCCGTCCTGGCCACCAGCAACGACATCAGAAGCTGGCGGCTCGTCGAACGCGATAAGCCGAGGGGACGGATCACCGTGCGCAAGGGGGTGAAGCTCTTGATGTGGACGAACGCCGTTCAGATGACCGTGGCGGTTGAGCAGCTCAACGAACGCCGGACGCAGGTCAGGCTTGAGCTGCCGCTTCCGCGCTCCACGACCGCAGCCTACGGCACGCGCCGTCCGAGCATCGAGAAGTTTTTTCAGGGGCTTGATCACCTGCTCCCTGCAGCGCCTGTGGAAGTGGGAGCCGTTGACAACCCCCCACCGCCAAATCGCTGATGTTACTGCGGACTCGCTGTCGGATCGCCTCGGGCCTCATCGTTCGGGGAGGCCTGCTCGTTGCACTCGCGTCGTTGCTAGGCGGGTGCTGGTTATTTCCCTTTGATCAGCAGGTGCGGCGGCTCCAACAGCACGTGGGCGCTCTGGAGCGCCGTGTCGATCAAATCGAGGAGGTGCGTCTTTCGAGGGGGGTGAGCGGTTTGACGGTTCAAGATGCCCCGTTGGACCTGAACGCGGCTGGGACAACCGTCCCGGTCGCTCCTGTAGAGACCTCCCAGGCGGCCCCGGTTCCCCGTCGGCTGCCCGGGCTGCCGTTCGAAAGCCGGAAGGCCTTCGCGAAATTCCTTCGGGGAATGGTCAACGTCTTGACCGGTTGGGTCGAGCTCCCGAAGCGCGTTCATGAGACGACGCTGCGGTCCGGGGCCGGGGCAGGCTTTACCTATGGGTTCGTGCGCGGGTTGGGCTATGGGTTCATCCGGACATCGGGCGGGGTCTATGAGGTGATCACCTTCCCGTTCCCCGCGCCGCCGGACTACAAGCCCGTGATGCAGCCCGCCTACATCTTCCTGTGCGATTCCGCTGAGTCCTATGTCCCGCCAGAAATCCGTTGAGGTGAGAGCAGCGCGTTCCCTCGGGTCGTTCACACCTTGCCGCTTGGGCTAACCATCAGGTAGACTTGAGGTAACATCCCGAGAAGGGCACCCGAGCACTAAAATTCACAAGTCAGCCGATTGAAAATTAGTGCTGGGACGCAAAGCTACGGATCAACGTTTCTGATCGCCGGGCTGCCGAAGGATGACACGGCGCCCGGCGTTTCTATTTATGAGCATGCGAAGGGCCTGTCTGCAACGAAAGCCTTCAGTCGTTTGGTGGCAGCGAAGTATTTGCTTGGCCCTCGTTGGCGCCATGACGCTCGCGAGCGGCCCCGTCCCCCACGTCTGGGCGGCACCCACCACAACAGCCCCCGCCGAATCCTCCGACATCACGTCACGCCACCTCGCCCAGCTTGATCTCTCGTCATTGACGATCCCCGAGCAGTTGGGCCGGGTCGTAGAGACGTGGCAGCCGCAAGGCCAGGTTCCCAACGGCCTTGTGATCCATCTGCAAGACCTCCACACCCACCCAGGAGCCCAACAGAACCTCAGCGAACTCATCGGCTACCTGCACGATCAGTTTGGCGTCGAGTTGGTCGCCCTCGAAGGCGCGGAGGGCCTCTGTGATACGAGTCCCTATTCCGATTTCCCCGACCCATCCAGCACCCAGCGCATCGCCCGCCTCTTCCTCAAAGAAGGGTTGTTTACAGGGGCAGAATACTACGCGATCACGCATCCTGGTCATGTGACGCTGTGGGGTGTCGAAGATGAGCCGACCTACCTCGAACACCTCACGACCTACCGGCAAGGAGCCGCACGATCGGCGCAGGCCGAAGCCGTTCTCACTCAACTTCGTGACGCCCTCAGCTCCCTTCGCGTCACCCTCTATCCCAAGACGCTCCAGAAGCTCCTCAAGCTCCGGGAAGCCTACGAACGAGGGACAGACAACGCTTTTCAGCCCTACCTCACGGAACTCCAACGCCTCGCGAAGAAACAGATTCGCCCAAGCATCCTCACTCGAGAGTTGGAATCCCTGGAGGAGGCGGTTGAGCAAGCGCATTTCACCACCGAGCAGCAACGCGCCCTGGCGCGTCTCGCAAAGCAGGTGGAGTTGTTGGATGATCTCATCCACGTCAAGTTGTCTCCACGTCGGCTGCGTGACTACCACCAGCACCGCGCGGTCTTAACGGCTGATACCCTCTGGAGTTTACTGCAACAGGTCATCCATCATCAATCACCCCGTACCAATCACCAGTCACTGGTCACCAAAGCCGATCTTGAGCGTCTCCTCCAGGACCTCCCAACCCAGGAACGTTTCTACGCATTAGCCCTCAAGCGTGACGGCGCCTTGATCAGGAACACCGTGCGCCAGCTGGAGCATCAACCGACCAAAGCCGCCATCCTCATCGCCGGCGGGTTCCACACGCCGGGCCTCACCCAGCAGCTCAAAGCGCACCAAGTCGCCTATGCGGTCATGACCCCAAAGACCAACGGTGAGTTTGACGAATCACGCTACCAGGCCAGCTTGCGCAACGCGATCCCGCCCATCACCGAGCTCATCCAGCAGCTCGATCAGCAGGCGCTGATCGCCGGGCGTCCCTTTGGCAACACGGCCTCAAAGCTTCCAAGCCGTTTGATCGTGCCGCCGGAGGTGGCGCCAGACCGCAAAGCCCATGAGGTGGAACTCGCCAAAGACGACGCCACGTTCCTCACCTTCCTGATGGCCAAGATCCACGAATACGGCAAGCAGGGCATCGAGCACCTCAGGGCTGCCGTCGAGTGGATGCAGCGGCATCCCCAGGTTGCCGCTCGGGGCATCATCCTGACGTGGGCCGCGGGCAAGCTCATCGTCTTTGCGATGGGGATTGAGACGCAGTTCAGCCAGGAAGACGGCATGGTCCTGGCGATGGCCGCGGTGGGTAGCGTGGGCAAGGAGGAACCTGCGCCGCAGCCGGCGCCGGAGACGGTGAGGAAGAACCTCAAGGCGTCTGAGTATGCCGACGCGACGCAGCGATTTTCCGGGGTGGATCTGGAGCACTTCGTCCACGCGCAGTACCGGCTCGCGCGGCAGAGACTCTCGGAAGACGCCTTGCGGCAACTCCTATCGAGCGTCGGGTTGGATCCGCGCTTGACGGGTGAGCCAGCCTATCAGGTGCTGTCCGAGAGGCTGGCCGATGGACGCTACACCAAAGAGGTCGTCGACTTCATCAACGCCGACACCTATGCCGATCCGGAACTGGTCAAGGAAGCCATTGGCTACCAGAACCCCAACCCGAAGGCCCAGGGCGTCTATGAAGCCGTGGCAAATAGCCTCGATGCGCTGGGTCTTTCCATCGGGCAGTTCGGCAAAGGGGTCAAGCAGATCATCGATTGGCTGGAGCCGACCGGTGAGGACCGGATCGATGTGCTGAGCAGGCAGGGCGAAGTTGCCTATCAGCTCACGATCCTTCAAGACCCCCAAAGCCAGCTCTACATCCAGATCAAGAAGCTTTTGCCTCAGGACTTCCAGCAAGTAGCCGGTCACTCAGCAACCCAGGGCACGGTGGTGCGCGTGACGGTGAGGGATCCGCTTCCGCGCACAGACCAAGAGCTGGATCCGACGCACCGTAATAGTCAGGAAGGCCTGGCAGCGGGCATCCACCGGCAGTTCGCCTATGTCCCGTCGGTGGACATCACCACGCAGCTTGGCGACCACGAGCCCCGGCAAGTCAACGGGTTTGGGGAGAAAGTGGTGATTGTGCCGGCCGACGCCCCGCCGTATGCTCCGGCCGAGCGCGCCGGAAAAGCCGTTCGCGTCATCTTTACCGATCACACGATCACGATGATCGATAACGGCACCGGCATGGATGCTCAAATCCTTGCCCGGATGTTTGCGCCAAAAGCGGGCACCAAACACCCGGAACCGTTCAGCGGACAGGCCGCCCATGCGGCACTCGCAAAGGTAACGGTAGTCCACGATCGCTCGCTGCCCCATCGCGTCTCCTTCTCCCGCAACGGCAGAATCGCCGTCGCCATCGACATTCCCCAGGACATCCAGGAGCCCGCCACCATCCCTGGCGGGCTGATGATCGAGTTCGGGGGGCCGCTGAATGTGCCGGAGTCCTGGGATGCCATCCGGATCCCGCTTGATCTCAAACCCGGCGAGCGGTCCAACTTCCAGTTGGCGGTGGAGCACGCCGTCACTCAGCTCATCGCGCATCCGAGCCTGTCTGCGGTGGAGAAACTCCGCACCGTCAACACCCTCATGGTGGGGCTGGATGGACTTGAGCAGGGCAACCCGAACTACGGCCATGTCATCAGAGCCATCCGCGCCAACGCCCAAACAGCCCTGGCAGGGACGATCGCTCAGCTCAGGCGGGAAGGGTTTCTCATCCTACCCCACAACGCGTCGTTTGCCAAGCTCGCCATCCCCGAGGGCAAGCGGGCGTTGTTCGTCCACGAGCACCTGTTCCAGTGGCAGGGAGCCGTCAGCCTCAAGGAACTCGGGGGCGAGATCGTCCCTGGGATCACACTGGGCGGCGATCAGCGATTGCCGCTTGTGGTCGTGCCGTTCACCCCGGAAAGCCTCCACGGCGTTTCCCAGTTCAATCCCTTATGGCACACCTGGCCTGAGACAGAGCGCAATCCCGTCATCAAGACCGATCGGTTCATCGCCATACCCAAACAGCATTGGCAGCGATTCCTGGAGCTGGCGACCAAACGGGTGTACGGCCGCCTCAGCCCTCAGGAGAACGAGGACTTCCCATCACTCGCCCAGCGGGTGAATATCCTCACGGCGAGCCAAGTGGCGACCACCTACGAAGTGACCCAGGTGAAGCCGCAGATGGCCGTCGTGCCGCTTGCTGAGGTCCAACAGAGCGTCGGGGAAATCGACTCCCACGCGATCAACGGCTTCCTCACGACACCACCCGTGGTGGTCGGCCAAGGCCGCCACCCAGAGACCAGCCGCGCTCCGCCGGATGCGAATCAGCGACACATCGTGTTGGAGAACGGCGACCTGGTGGAGGTCGGCACGAGCCGCCGCATCCGAGGAGACGTGCAAGAGCTGGTCCCGCTTACGAACGGCTATTACAAGCTCAAAACGAAACTTCCACGAAAAGCCGACGTCATTACGCGGATAGGAGCTGACTGGTACGAACTGGTCAAGCTGGATGCGGAGACTGAAATCGTCGCATTGTCAATGCCCGCGGCTGAGGGCGATATCGTCATCTCGCCGGATCAGCGATTTGCATACGTGAGACGAGCAGACGGCACAGCCGATGGCATGTTCAGTTTAGCGGAGGGGCAAGAATATTTTCTCGGACCAGACTTTTCTCCCATCCAGGTAGCAGAAGGCAATCCGCCGCAGCCATCCAGCTATTCCAACCTCCAATTCAGCCGGGATGGCAAGTACCTGACGTATCTAGAAAAATCATCCGATCTCTTTAGTCCTCAATTTGTGACTGTTGATCTCCAGCAGAAACGCATCGTCGACAAAGAAAACCTTGCCGCCTGGGATCTTGTAATGGACGTCGAGTACGCCCTCAACCCGTTTGCGAACGTGGCGTTCGTGCGTCGAAAGGGGCTGCTGCTCCATGGGCAGGGCCGCGCGGTAGAACCGTCTGACCCGTTCATGTTACTCGACTTGGAGACAGGAAAATTCGTCGGCCCCCGCGCGAAGCACCTCCACACCGACTCCGCCGGCGCCTACACGGCGATCGTGGATCAGAACGGCGAGATGTCAGTGTACCTGCATAAGGCAAAACAACTGCTCACCTCGGATGACTTTGGAGGGCAGCGAATCCACACCGTCGTGACGTACTGGCAGGAGACAGGACCGTTCTTTGAAGTCACGCTTGAAGGGGGCTCGGCAGGATTCCGAGACGACGGGCGTCGGACCGTTCTGGATCGTCGCTCGCTCGGTTCGCTCTATTATGAAGAGTTCAGACTAGACGGGACAGTGAGCCTCGTTTCCCATTTGGCGCTCCCAACTAGACCTGGGATTGAGCCCGTCCTGCTGGTTGAGCCAGTTGAGGTCAATCCACTCCAACGCCTTGAAGGCAAAGGCGCCTACAAACACACGCACTTCGAGCTCTTCATTGACCACTCCGACCCGGCGCATCCGGTGGCGGTTGATCCGAGGACTGGACAGCAATTCCAGTATCGAGGGGAAGTGATCTTTTATCGTCGGGATCTGCAACAGCTTGTGACGAGTGATCATGGAGAAATCTACGAGCTCTCCCCAGGGGGACGGGAACATCGTATCGGGAAAGCCGTGTTCTCTGAAGTCGGCTCAACGCTACACGTCGTTGAACGCGAAACTGCACAGCAGTGGGCGACGTACCCGTTCTACGAGTATGGGCCTCATCGCTACGCGTCAGGCGGGCTTTCATCCCCGCTCAGCTACCGTAACTATCCGTCCGTGACGTTTGACGGCAAGTACTTTGTTTTTGTCAATCCTCGCACAGGCGACGTCATCTACCTCGATCCCGAGCGCCAGGAGCAGCCGATCTCGGTGCCGGTCGCTCAGCCCGCCGCGCCAGCTTCGCCTTTCCTTGACACCAAGCCCGCCGACGCCCCGAACCGGTTTGTGATTGTGGCGTCTCAAGAGGGTCGCTTCGGAATCAATGATGTCGAATCGGGCGTCATGGTGGAGGATTTCCTATTGGGTGGGCATCCGGTTAGTCGAATTGAGCGCGTCAATCCTAACGCGTTTATCGTGTATCATGACGGCGGTCTTTTCCAAGTGTTCAAGATGAAGCGTAATCCGGACAATACCACGAAATTCGCGCTCGAGTGGAGGGGAAAATCTAGCTCTAGTGACAAGGTTGTCTCTCACACAGAAAAAGTGATTGTAGTTGAGTTTTTGGTGGAGAAGCTCCAGGGGGGACAAAGGATACAGCAGGCCCTGATCGATGTTGCAACAGGCGATCGCTATCCTGATCCTGCGAAGGGGGCATCGTCAGCCGTTCACATATCCGCTTCCGGACGGTTTTCAGTCCACGTCACAGAAACCGGTGGTCTTGTCTACTACGACCACGATGAAGCCTCGCCGAGTCAGAAAGTCATCGCGAGAGGTGGTGAGTACCAGGAATATCTCGTTTCCGACCGAGCTGATGCGGTCATCACCAAAGACGCACGAGGCTTGTACTCGGTCTACAGCTTGCTGCAGGAACACTACGTCATGGTGGACGAGGACCACGTCGAAATTGACTCCTCAGGCACCATCGCCATTGGCAAAGATGCGCACGGGCTTGGCTACGTCAACCTGAAAACCGGGCAATTCGGGCAACTGGGAGGACCGACAGGACTGACAACGCGCCCCATCCGGGTGGCTGCTGACGAGGAGCGCATCTATGTCAGTTGGTCTGCTCCAGGCAATACCCATCAGGTGTACTCGAAGTACGACAAGAAGGATGGGTCGTGGCGAGGAGGTGGAGTATTTGGTGATCCTGTACTGAAGTCTGACGGTGACGTGAGCCTCCCACGCTTCTGGGAGTCGTACGGCCTGGGACAGAAGACGATCTGGGATCGGGAGACGAACGGGAAACCGGAGATACTCCAACGACAGGTTTGGGCTTGGAATGGGGAGACGTCGTACCGAGCAAATCCTCCCACCGCGCCGACCGCGACCTCCGTCCTTTTTGGAAAGACGGTGGTTGTGGATCAACGCGTGGATGCGCTCGACGAGGAAGCCAATCCCCAAATATTCTACTTGGAGGCTGTGGACGACTCAGGCGTCTCGGGCGCGAGGCTAGGTCGCGAAACCCGTACACTGCAATCTCTCCAGGGAGGCAAAATCCTCTATGCGGCGGTGAAGGAAGAGACGCCTCCATTCTTCGTCGTGAGACCAGCCGATCTCTCGTTGCCTTTCGAACCCTTCTCAGAAGCGTTTGACGCGGGTTTTGTCAACCAAAGCAAGGCCTTCATCCTTGCCCAACGACGGCAGGCCTCTGTGCTAATTGCTGCCGATGGGACGGTGACCGATTTAACCAACCGGATTCCAACTGGCTTCGTGCCGACCGACGTCAACGGCGACTACTTCGTCTTCACCAACCCGCAGACCGGGGAGGTGAAGTACCTTGATCCGCGAGCGATCAGCGCGCAACCGAAAGCCCAGGAGCCCAGCGTCGAAACAGCCGAATCAGCCGAGCAAAAGGCGCGGGCGCTTGAGCTCTGGAACGCTGGCGTCTTCGCGAAGCGGGATGCGTTCATCGCGCAAGCCAGGGCCGCCTATCAGCCGTTCCTCGCCTTGATTCCAGAAGCGTTCCGCGGCGAGATCGAGCGGCTGATTCAGCCTGCCATCGAGCCGCTCTACCGGAGGCAGGAGCAGGAGCTGCAGGCCAGGTTCCAGCACGCGGTGGCAAGCGATCAGCCGGTTGATCTGACCAGCCCGTTGCCGTTTGATGAGTTCCAGCGCCGGATGGACCTCATGAGGGCGGAGTTGGAGCAATTCCTGGCGTACGGCAGTGAAGTCATCGATCAAGAAGAGGTCCAGACGAGGCGAACGATGTATCGTCACCTCTTTGTGAATCTCTTCCAGGTGGGCGTAAGCCAAGATCTTGATCCGGCGCAGTTGCAAGCGGATGCGCTCCATGCGGTGGCGTTCGGCTGGGAGATCAGCCGCCAAGACCAGCTTGATGATGCAACGTTGATTGCCGCGTTCTACCAAGCCTTGAGTCAATTCCGGACAGGTCCGCCACTCGGAATCCCTGAAGCGATGAAGCTCGTGTCGTTCCTCTCGCACATCAGCGCGAAAGGTCCGGAGCAACACCAGGTCCTGATCAAGCAGCTCAAGAAACTCATGCCGGATGTCTCCGATCCTTCCCACCCAGCGTTTGAAGCCACCATGACGAAACGGCTGGGATTGCTCACGAAATTGCGGGAGAGCTTCCAGCGCGTCGAGCTGGATGCGCTGATCGCCTATCTGGATCATCCGGAGGGCTCCCACAATCTTGGCGAGGCGAAGCCCTTTGCGGTCTTCCTCAGCCATGAAGTGGAGCCGGTGAGGGAACAGGCTCGGGTCATCCCAGCCGGTGAGGACGTGCATCTTCCTGACGGAGGGGTGAGCCTTTCGCAGATCATGAACCTGGAGCTTGAGCGGCCCAACAAGCAGGGTCCGGAGGACGTGATGGACATGGACTATCTGCTTGCGCACATCGAGGCCGATGTTGCGGGGAGAGAAACACTACCCGCGCTTTCCGAGGAGGGGGAAGCGGAGGTCCTGCAGAACGCGACGGTCCAGCGTGAGTCCGGCGCCTACACGGCTGAGATTGCTCAAAACTCACGGGACGCCAAGGCAACGGAGCTCGTCGTGGACTTCTACCTTCAGCGAAACGAGGCCACCGGCAGAACCGAGTACGTCGAGGAAGTTCGCGACGACGGGCCCGGCGCGCTCAAGGCAGTGGCGCTCCTCATCCCGAAGTCTCTCAAGACTGAGGGCGAGCAGATGGAAGAGACCGGTTTCTTCGGCACCGGCAAGTACACGATCTTTGAGGGAGTGGATCGGGTTGAGATCCTGACGAAACACCAGGATCGGGCCTATCTCTTTACCCTCACCGTGCTCAAAGCCGACGGCACGCCGACCGCCATTCGACTGACCGGCATCCGGCGCATTACCGACCCGGCCGTGGCGCAGGGCGTGACCGTCCGGCGCATCAAGCTCGCAGACAACACGATCCCGGAGCTTGACCAGATGCTCGCCCAGCGGGCCTGGAAGACGTTCGCCGGCTTGTCTCAACATGAAGGCTTTCACATTGACTTCATTGACCACGAGGGAAACCGGCAACCGTTACAGGTCGAGCACGAAATCTTGAGCCAGACCGAGTTCAAAGCCATCAAGCCACGGGAACGGCAACCGACCACCTTTGGCGCCCTACGGATCATCAGCACGAAGGATATGCCGCTACAGGTGGTGGACAGGGCCGGGTTCAGGGTGACGGAGATCAAGGAGGCCTACGTAGCACTCATCCCCCCGGCGCTTCGCCCGCACCTCAAGGAGCTGGGCATCAACTTCCAGATTCCACTCCCCCTCACTCGGGGTCGCAGCGCCTTTGAGCATGAAGCGGAGCTGCCGGTCATCCAGCGCACCGTTGCCATCGAGTTCTACAAAGCCATTGCGTACAGGACCCTCACCCGGACCAGCCCGCAGTTTGTCTTTGAAAACTTCCCGGCCGATTGGGAGACCAACGAGTACTACTGGGAGTCTCTCGAGTTCGAGCGTCCGTTGGCCCTGCTGGCTGAAAAAATCAATCGAGGGCAGTACGAAGCGATTACCGAGCAAGAGCTCAAGGACCTGTTCACGAAACCTGGGATGCTCGACAATGCGACGAAGTCGCTCAAGCTCATCCTGCTCCTTGAAGCGCCGACGGATCACACCAAGCCGGCGGAACGCGTGAGTCTGCTGGGACGGAAGCGGAAGTTAGCCTTTGAGCGAGGAGAGCGTGAGATCGTGGAGGCCCAAGAACGCCGTCTCCGCCGAGCAGGACTCACGACGTTTGGGGATGTTCGGAGCGTTCAAGACATCCCCGATTACGCGGCGAAACTGGCTCAGGCCGAGGGCATCAAGACGGCGCATGAGCAGATGCGTGATCCCGAGCGCTACCTGATTGATCCCAATCTCTACTCCGAGAAAGAGAAAGGGCTCGTCCGCCTCGCCTTCTCCGCCGCCGAGCAGTTCGGGTTAGAACAGGTCCTGCTGGTCAGCGACGAAGTCCGATTTGCCGGGGCGTTTACCAGGTACCGGGGACGGCACACCATGCTGCTGAACCAGTCGCTCGCTCACGACATCGGCCGTCCCGACCCACGATTCGCCATCATCGACAAAGCGACCGATACCATTGTCCATGAGCTGGCGCATCTCCTGGAGGAGCGCGCGCGTCGCCCTCGTGAAGATGGGGTGGAGGAGCTCTGGCGAGAGGGGTTTGTCTCGCTGCACGCGGCCGGCACGACTCACCACCGGGTCGGCAGGTTTGCCCAAGCCATGAAGTATGCTGCCGCCCTTTGGCGCGCCGATCATGAGCCACCCGCTGCGACAACCCCGGCTACGCCCTCCGTCGCCCCGCCCTCTGGCCCTGGCTCCCCGGGGGCGGCGGGGTCGACCTCAGAGACGCAGGCGGCTCAGGAACTCGGCGGGGCGGAGGATTGAAATGCCGCGAAACGGGTGGAGGACGAGGAGATCGCCGTGACGCGGGAAAGCGTGCTTAGTGAGCGTGCTTCGTCTTGGTTTCCCGACGGTGGTCGAGGTACATCAGGAGGAGCACCACAGCCAGAAACACCAACACCGCTGATAACATCAGCATCTTTTACTGGCCTCTCGTTTCTTTTCGCGGGTGGATGAGTACGCTGCTGATCAGCACAATCACACAGACAATCCACAGGGCGGCCTTCAAGACAAACGGGAATTTCTCAAAGAAGTAGCTCGCCAGCCCAACGGCGAAAATCGTCTTCCCCAGGTCAGCCAGAATCTTGGCGATGAATTCCCGTCGAGCCGCATCAATGATCGGCATCACTTGTTACCATATCACAGTCTTGTGGTCTTGTCAAAACTTGCACGATCAGCCAGCTCAACGGAGACGGTGTTGCGGCTGACACGAGACCACCCCCTGTGTTACAATCACGCCATGGAGCAGACGCTGGAGGCCATTGCCAGGCACCTCAACGGGCGCCTGATCGGCGATGGGACGACGCGCATCCGAGGGATCAACAACCTCGACGATGTCCAAGAAGGGGAGCTGACCTTTGCGGATGACGCGCAGCATCTGGCCCAAGCGATGGCCACCTCCGCCGCGGCGGTCATCGTCTCAGCAGGTGTCACCGACCTGGGAGGACGCTCAGGGATTTGCGTCCAACACCCCAAGCTGGCGTTCGCGCTGGCACTCGATCTCTTTTATCCATCCGCGGTGTCGGTCGGGGGGGTCCATCCGAGCGCCGTGCTCTGGGAGCGCGTCCGGTTGGGGGAGGCGGTGTCCATCCGAGCCCATGCCGTCATCGGCAGCGATGTGCGCATCGGGCGGGGGACGACGATTGAATCGGGCGTGCACCTCGGCGACGGCGTCACGATCGGCGAGGGGTGTCTGATCGGCCCGAACGCGGTCCTGTACCGAGCGACGCACGTCGGCGATCGGGTCAGGATCCACGGCGGCTCGGTCATCGGGGGCGACGGGTTTGGGTACGTCTTCCACGAGGGGCGGCACGTCAAGGTGCCGCAGGTGGGCAACGTCATCATCGAGGATGACGTGGAGATCGGGTGTAACGTCTGCGTCGATCGGGCCACGGTCGGCTCGACGATCATCCGGCAGGGCACCAAGATCGACAACCTGGTGCAGATCGCCCACAATGACCGCATCGGCCGGCACGTCATCATGACCGGCCAGGTCGGACTTTCCGGGAGCGTCACGATCGGGAACTACGCGGCGCTGGGAGGGAAAGCCGGCGTGGTCGATCACGTGACGATCGGGGATCGAGCGCAGGTGGGGGCGGCCAGCGTCGTGACGAAATCGATCGCCCCCGGGGAGATCGTGTGGGGCTACCCGGCTCGGTCCCTCCGCAGCACCAAGCGCGCGATGGCCTCGCTGGGCCGGCTCCCGGCGCTCTTCAAACGCGTGGTCGAGCTAGTCGCTTGGATGCGTCGCATCGAGGGCCGGCTGGATCGCGTTGAGCACGCTCAGAACCGCTCCCCTGCCGGTGAGTAGCGCCACCGCGCGAGCCGGATCATCCTCGAGCCTATTTTACATCCTCAGATTCTTCCATCACTGATGCCGCAGGTTGCTGCCGGGGGTTTCCAGGGCGCCAGGGTCGTGGTGTTTGAGAGCCGCATGGCCGAGGCCATGGCTCGGAGCATCCGCTCTCACGGGGGTGAGCCGATCAGCGCTCCGTCCCTGCAAGAGGTTCCCCTCGAGAAGCACCACGAGGCATTCGCGTTCGCAGAGCGGCTGCTGGCGGGCGAGGTGGAGATCATGATCTGTATGACCGGGGTGGGCACCCGGCTGCTCCTCGAGGCGCTCGCGAAGCGGTATGGGATCGAGCCGTGCGTCCGCGCCCTGAGCCGCGTGACGGTGGTCGCCAGAGGCCCAAAGCCGATCCGGGTCCTGAAGGAGTACGGCATCCCCGTGACCATCGCGGTTCCGGAGCCCAACACCTGGCAGGAGATCGTGCAGGCGTTGGATCTCGATCCCCGCAGCCTCTCGCTCGATGGCCGGACGATCGCCATTCAGGAATACGGCGTCTCGAACGATCGCTTGATCGCAGCGCTCAAAGAGCGGGGTGCCAAGGTCATTCAGGTGCCGGTCTACCGGTGGGCGCTGCCGGATGACACGCGGCCGCTCCGCCACGCCATCCAGCAGGTCATTGAGGGAACGGTCCAGATCGCGCTCTTCACCAACGCGGTGCAGATCCTCAACGTCATCCGCGTGGCGTCGGAACACGGGCTGGAGCGGCCGTTTCGGGAGGCGCTCAAGCGGGTGGTCGTCGCCTCGGTCGGTCCCTCCACGAGCGAGTCGCTGGCGCACGCCGGCGTGGAGGTGGACTTCGAGCCGACCCACCCGAAGATGGGTCCGCTGATCGACGAGTTGGCCCGTCAAGCGGCGGACCTCATCCGAGCGCACGTCTCCGAGCCGGTGGTCCAAGCCCGCCCCACCCACCCCGAGGGGCCACAGACCGCGGCGCTGAGGCGAGAATCCCTCTTGCTGAAGGCCTGCCGGCGGGAGCCGACGCCCGTGACGCCGGTGTGGTTGATGCGCCAGGCCGGACGGTATCTGAAGGCCTACCGGGACATCCGCAACAAGGTGCCGTTCCTTGAGCTGTGCAAGCGCAAGGAGCTGGTGGCGGAGCTGACGGTCATGGCGGCGGAGACGATCAAGGCGGACGCGGCGATTCTCTTTTCCGACATCCTCCTCCTCGTGGAGCCGCTGGGGCTTTCGCTGGAGTACACCTCGGAGGACGGACCGGTCATTTCAGGCCGCGTCGCGACCGCTCACGACATCGATCGGCTGGAGGACATCGATCCGGCTAAGTCGCTGCGATTCGTCTTTGACGCGGTGCGCCTGACCCGCTCCGCGCTCGACCCCACGCTTCCCTTGATCGGATTCGCCGGGGCGCCGTTCACCTTAGCCTCGTACGTCATTGAAGGCGGGACCTCCAAATCGTTCGTGCGCACGAAGCAGCTCATGTACCAGGATCCAGGGGCGTGGCGCGCCCTCATGGAGAAAATCAGCCGGGGGCTCGTGCGATACCTCAACGGCCAGATCGAGGCCGGGGTGGATGCCGTGCAGCTCTTCGACTCTTGGGTGGGGTGCCTGGGTCC
>JACPSR010000102.1 GCA_016193175.1 Candidatus Omnitrophota bacterium | reverse complement strand
GCCCGATCCACGTGGATCTGGAGGATCTCGCGCTTTCCCTCGTTCTCCGGCAGGGGCACCTCGATCAGCCGGTCAATGCGGCCCGGCCGGATCAGGGTGGGATCCACGGCGTCGGGGCGATTCGTCGAGGCGACGGCCAGGATGTCCCCCGATCGGCCGATGTCGTCGAGCTGCTCCGCGATGCTGTTGACGAGGCGGCGGCTGGCGGCCCGCAGCTCCTCCGGGGCGGCGCGGTCGAAGACCAGGTCGTCAATCTCGTCCAGGAAGAGGATGCAGCGCCCGCTCTCTTTCACCTGCGCGAAGACCTCCTGCAGCACCTCCCACGACTCGCCGTACCACTTGGTGACGACGTTCGTCACGCGCACGTGGAAGAAGACCGCCTCGGCCTCGCGCGCCAGCGCCTTGGCCAGGAGGCTCTTGCCCGTCCCCGGTGGTCCGTAGAGCAGGACCCCGTTGGGCGGTTGCGTCCCCCATTTCTTGTGCAGGTCCGGGCTCTTGAGGGAGAAGACGAGGCCGGCGATCTCCTGCTTGGCCCGCGTCAGCCCGCCGATGTCCTTGAAGGAGACGTCGGGCTGCATGGCGGTCTCGATCTTGCCCTTCATCTCCCCGAAGCGTTTCGACAGACGCGCCAGGAAGTCCTCGAGCTGCCGCCGCAGGAGGATGGGCGTGTGGCCGGTGAGCATCTTGCGCTCGATCATGAGTGGCACCCCCGGCAGGCTGTTTCCCGGCACCCTGCTCGCAGCCGGATGCTACACAACGCACGAAGGGCTGACAAGCCAAAAGGCGGTTCCCGCGGGGGGCAGAGAACGGCGCGAGGACGTCCGGAAAGGCCGGGACCCCCCGCAAGGAAAAGCTCCCCGCGGGGAGGGGGGTCAATCGTCCACGGACCCCGCGGCGCGGAGAAACGTCTCCTGCATCTTCTGCATCAGGGCAGGGATGTCGGTGGTGAGGATGACCAGGTCGTGCTTCCGCCCCTGCAGGTCCACGATGTGGTTGACCAGCCGCGCCTCTTGCTGGAACCCCAGCTTCTGGAAGACCTTGATGGCCGCGACCTGGTCCGCCGCCATCTCGGCCACCATCTTGTCCAGGCCCACCTGCAGCGCCAGATAGAAGATCTCCCGCCCCATGGCGGAGGCCAGCCCGCGCCGCCGGAAGTAGGCATCCGTCACCACGCGGATCTCTCCCACGTGGCGCATCCAGCCGTAGGCCTGCCGGTGCAGCGTGGCATCGCCGACGATCCGCCCCTCGTGTTCCGCCAGGATCGGGAGGACCCGGTCGTAGTTGAGGTCCCGGGCCCAGGCCTCGATGATGTCGGCGCGCGTGACGTCATCCTTGAGAAACTGGCGATCCTCGGGCGGCAGCCGCCGGAAGAACGCCAGGAGCTCGCCCCTGTCCTCCCGGACCATGGGACGCAGGGTGACCACCGTGCGGTCGCGCAGGGTGACCTGTTTGGGAAATCCCTTGACAGGCATGACGGACCTCCTGAAGCCGAAGGATGAGACCGGTCGGTGCGGCCGAGACGCACCGCACGCTAGCAGAGGTCGTGTCGCAGGGCAAGGGAGAGATCGGGGTTCCCGGTCGAATGTCAGGAACTTCAGGCGAGGGATCGGGGCAGGGGGGCAGAGGTGCGAGGGGGCAGGGGAGCAGGGGGGAAGGGATACGCGTGACCGGTTCGCGCGGGGGGCTATCCAGTGGAGAGCAGCTGGACGAGCATCTGGGCGTTGGTTACGGCCTGGCCGCGGGCGTGCCACCTGCGGGCGGGCCGCTCGGGAAGGTGGCTCATGCGGAAAGCAGGTTGATGAGCATTTGCGCGTTCATGACAGCCTGCCCTCGGGCGTGATTATTGAAGAACGCGTAGCACTTCTGCGTGGCGTCGGCCAGGGCGCGAATCCTGGGGGCCCATTCGCGCAGCTCCGCCTCGCTGTACAGGTAGTCATACCGCTCCCAGGCCTCGGCGTGGGTCCACCACTTCTGGCGGTTCCGGCCGTGGAACCGCACGTAGGCGATGGGGGCCGTGGCCCGCACCACGGGGGGCGGCAGGTTCGGCAGCCGTGGCTCGTCCACAGAGCAGTAGGCCACCCCCAGCTCGCCCAGGAGGCCGAAGGTCTCGTCGGTGGTCCAGCTCCGGTGGCGGAACTCCACCACCACGGGATCGGGGGCGAGGTCAGCGGCGACCCGACGGAGGAAGTCCACGTTCCCGGGCATGGCCTTGAAGGCGAAGGGGAACTGGACCAGCGTGCAGCCCAGGACGCCGGCCTCCCGGAGCGGCGCCAGGGCCTCGCGGAAGGGGGGCAGCGCGTCGGCGTACTTGTCGCGGGTGTGGGTCATATCCTGGTGGGCTTTGACCACGAACTCCAGCCGGCCTTCGGCCCGCCTGGCCATAGCGGCCATGTTCCGCGCCGGCGGGATGTGGTAGTAGGTGGAGTTGATCTCGACGGCGGAGAAGTGCTTCGCGTAGTAGTCCAGCATCCGCGGCTGGGGGAGTTTCTCCGGGTAGAACGGCCCGCGCCACTCAGGGTAGCTGAACCCACTGGTGCCGATCTTGATCATGGGAGAGTTGGATCCGGTTTCGGGGGGTTACCCTGCGCGAGAAGAGAGGTGTCCCTCTTCAATCGTCAAGTTGGTCACCTGCATGCCCTCTCGATTCACCCGGGAGAGGACTCGAGGTGGTTTTGGGGGCCAAGGCGCGCTTCCCATGGAGCTGAAGCGGCCGCCTTATCTTCTTGATGACATCCCCCCACTCGAATGATCGCGATGGCCAATTTCGATCGTTGCTGGTTACAGCAAGCCGGCGACTCTTCCCATAAGCGTCGAGCAGGGAATCGATCTGTCGGAGTGGGGCTTCAATCTCGTTCCATTTCTCTTCGGGTCCATGGAATCCGTTGGGCATATCTCGTGATCTCTCGCTGGGGGCCCAACGTTCACGGTGAGAGAGGCCCGCTTGCGGGCGTCCCTCTCCACCGGGATGTTAGGCGTGCAACTGCCCAGGCGATAAGCCAGGCGACGCCAACCCAGAATAAGACCAAAAAGCCCCAACCGACAGCGGTAGGCGAGCACAATCCCCAGCCGCAGTGCCCCTTATGCTCGAGCAATCCCGGAATGCCAAGACGGTGAAAGATATAAATCGAGAGAAAAGGCGCGATAACGATGTATGAACTGATCTCCGCAAGAAAGGCTGGGCCCCAGTAGGCAGGGAGAGCCAAGAGTACGTACCCGGTCACTTGTACTGCGAGAATCTTGAGCGTGCGAGCTTGCAACACTTGTTGTGCAACCGGGAAGATAGGTTGCCGCCTAACGCCCCGCGTAACCTGCGGGACGGGCCGTCAGGTTCACGCGGATGTTCGACGGCGCCTTCATTTCTTCAGCCAATCCTGATATTGCTGCCGGTCTTGCCGCCGAAGCTCCTCAAGCTGGAGGCGCTCTTCGTTCGATAGATCTGAGCGGAGTGCCCAAAGGGCTTGACCTTCGCCCGGGTATTCTGCCCACATCAGGACGTCGCGATAGTCGCGTTTCGCTGCGGCAACAAGTTCGATCACACGATCGGCCCGAGCGTCGCACAGCTTGAGAATCGCAAGGTGGACTCGTTCCGCCTCTCGCTCGTACGTCTCTTGGCCATACCTCTGTAACTCAGCCAGGACACGCACCCGCTCCACCGGATCGTTCCACATAGCGTCGACTTTTCTGTTGACCTCTCTTGGTGTCGCCATCGTCACTCTAGGTCCGTCGAACGAATAAGCTTTTATCCGGCGGGCCCCGCGCACGACAGGCCGACGACCACGGAAGCCGGCCCGCCGGGTAAAACGGGTTGAACTGAACCGCTGGCCTACCAGCTATGGGGATTGTATCCGAACCCTGGGGCGGAGGGAAGGGCCTTGTGAGCACAAGCTCCAGGGACACCAGCGGGAACCGGGGGAGGACCGAAGGCCGGGGGAGGCAGTCCGAGCCTCCGGAGGGCCGGCGGAGACACGAGGGGACACACGCCGCCGCCCCTCCGCGCACGGCGGGGCGAAGACACCATCGGCAGGCGGACCGCCGAGGGCGGACTCATGAGGTGTCCAGTGCTGGGGCCGAGAGGTGGCCCGGCCGGAAGACGGCGACGACGCGTAGCCGCCCCGCGTGGCACACCGGGCACTGTCCGATGTCCACGCCCGTCACGCGGAACATGAGGGTGGCCACGGGCTCGGGTCCTGCGGGCGCCGGCGGTGGTCCCACCGCGAGAAAGAGGGGACGTTGGTTCAAAAGAAACTTTTCCTCACCGCAGGTATCGCCCCACCCCAGCGACCTCCTCCGCGCTCGCCACCCGGTTCACGAGGGAGGTCGTCACCCCCAGGAACCGGGCGACCGCCGCGCCCGAGTATCCCAATCGCTTCACCGCCACCTGGCACAGGATCCTGCGCGCTCTGGCCACATCCCGTTGTCGATCCCCTCCGCGAACCCTCGCTGGCTCTACCCCTTCCCCGTGGGCAATGCGGTCGAGCAGCCCCCCCAAGGCCGGGGCCCGGCCGCGCCACCCGAGCGTTGCCTTGACCTTCGCCTCGGCTTGGGCCAGCACCTGTTCGACGAAGTCCCCATTGCCCAGAATGCGCTCGTCCGAGGCGAACCGTTCACCTTTCCGCCGCAGCGAGATGACTTCCGACCAACCCCCATGGCTCCGGACCAACCCCCCGCCCACCAGCTCCAGGCGCCTCCCCAGGGGGACGCCCTCAGCAACGAAGCGCTCGTACCTGAGCATCGCCTCGCGCTTTCGCCTCCCGAACTGGCTCAGGACGGTCTCCATGTCCTGCCACGCGCGGGGCTTCCACCCCACGAGGGTCGCATGTCCTGCCCACGGGTAGTGTCTCAGTTCTTTCACGTGCCTAACCAAGCCCGCCCGGAGTGGATTCAGATGAATGTATCGCGTCACCTCCAGCAGATACCGTTCTGCTTCACAGACGATCGACTTGTAGCGGTTCTGGAACAGGTGCCCCTGCCGCCGGTGCCTCCGGTTGAAGTTGACGACGTAGCCGGTGAGGAGCCGTCGCATGCTCTGGGCGAGGCCACGCTCGCCGGAGCGCACGAGGAGATGGAAATGGTTGTCCAGGAGGGCCCACGCGTACACCCGCCACGCCCCCTCGGCACAGAGGTCCCCCAGCCGGGTCAGGAAGTCCTCGCGGTCTTCCGATCCCCGGAAGATCTTGGGCCCCTCAATCCCCCGGCCGATGACGTGGTGGAGGGTTCCCGGCGCATCCAGCCTCGCCTGCCGCGGCATGGCCTCAGCTCACGCTCCCTGGCGTGCCTGTCCAAAAGTTGCTTTTGAACGAACGTCCCCCTTTACGCGAGCGGCGCGGCTGCGCGCCCGAAGTGCCGCCGGCTGGAACGAGGTGTTAGGCCGCGAGCCTTACCGCGGGCCGATCTCCTTGAGAAAGTCATAGTAAGCCTGAGTGAACCTAACGCGAGATCCATCAAAGACGGCGATCTCCTCCCCGCCCCGACGCCCCAGCAAGAGCTGAGCTCGAAGATCCTTGGAGCCGCGGTTCTTGAATTCAGGAAAGTGACGTCCTAGTAAGGCACTCGCAAGCTCGACCGTAGCCTCGAAGTCCTCGCGTAGAACTGCCGTCTCGCGCCTTGCCCGGATGGTTGTCACCCACACGATCATTTCAAAAAAACGACCGGAGGAGCTAAAAGAGAGATATGCCTCCTTTGGAGCCAAGGGAATCTGCACCTGGAGGAGTCTCCACTCAAGCTCGGTTACGAGTCTTGGTCTGTCCTCATACGACTTGTAGGCTTGGTCCTGGGCTAGTGCCGGACCCCACAGAACGTGAGTAAGAATCGCTATAGCTGCAACTCGTGAGCCACGCATAACGGTAGTCTCCCGATCTTGGACCGGCCTCCAGGCCACGTCCGTCTAACGTCTGAATTCACCGGCCTGCGCGGCTTTTTGCGCAGGTCCGGTGGAATGATGGGTTAGGCTGATAGCCCAAAGCGCAAAAGTCGGCGCTGGCGAGACGGCGATCAAGCATTTGTTTTGCCTTTCTGTGCTGCGCGAAAGTTGGATACGGCGACCAAGACGCCAATGCTCACCGTAGCATCAACGCGAACACACCCCAGCCTAGGTATTCACGCGTGTAAGCGGCGTAGCGCTCGGGTTCCGAGGTCAGTTTGGCTCGAACATCTTTCGCTAACTCGTCGTCGGGATTGGCTTCAAGCCATCGGCGCATGGTGAGCCATTTGGCCGCCTCGTATCTGTCCCAGCCGTCTTGGTCAGCCAGAACCATTTCAACGACGTCGTAGCCAAGGTGGCCGAAAGACGCGAGAAGTTCAGGAAGCATGAGAAAGTCGGAGATTGAGTTGGCAAGACACCCCTTGGCAACATCTTCCGTCGGCGGTAACTGCCGCCAGTAGGGTTCGCCGATGAGGATGATCCCTCCGGTGCGCAAGCTCCGCGCCAGAAGCTCGATAGTGCCGACGACTCCACCGGCGATCCAAGTGGCACCGACACAGGCTGCCACACTGGCCTTCTCGTCAGAGACATAGCCGGCAGCATCGCCATGGATGAACTTGACTTGATCGGCGACACCGAGTTCTACAGCACGGAGTTTCGCTTGCTCGGTGAACAGTTGGCTCATGTCGATGCCGGTGCCGATGATGCCGTGATCGCGTGCCCAGGTGCACAGCATCTCGCCCGAACCGCTGCCGAGGTCGAGCACTCGGGCCCCCGATTCCAGACGCAGCGCCGCGCCGAGAGCCTCGGTCGACACCCAAAACCGGCCAGTCGTCGACACCTGAAAACCGGCCAGTGAGGTAGCGCCCCAGGACGTTGACCCGGCGGGGAGGGCTGTGTCCCCCTGCCGGGATGACCAACATCTTGGGTGACAACAAACAGCAGCAAGTCCTGGCACTTGGGCAGCTGGGCTGGACGCTTCGGCGCATCGAACAGGCGACGGGCGTGCGGCGCGAGACCGCCAGCGCCTACCTCAAGGCCGCCGGGATCGCCGTCGCGCCGCACACCGTTGGGCAGCCAACCGCCCGTCCCGCGGCCCGCTGAAAGCCGTTGTTAGACCACACGGTGGACTTCAAGCTCCGAGTCTAGGGCGACTCCGCAGAATGGGCAGAAACGAATCTTGCGTGAGACAGAGAACGGGCTGCTCATGTAGCTGACCGTGTATCCGATCCGACCCCGACAACTCGGGCAGCGCAGGAAGAAGAGGAGGTACCAGGTACCGGCGAAGAAGACGGCGAATCCGGGGAACGCAACGAACAACCACGGAGGCTCAGCACCGCTCAGGGCCATCCACGCGACAAACCACGCGAATCCCAGATACGTGACGATGGCGCCGGTGCGCTTACGCCTGGCGATCGATTCCCTGAGGGTCATGCTTGTGGTCTAACGCCAGCGCTGACCGGCCGGCGCAGCCGGTCCGGTCCAGCGGTTTGTTAGGCGACGCGACCGCCGCTGCATGAACGAATGATGG
>JACPSR010000074.1 GCA_016193175.1 Candidatus Omnitrophota bacterium | reverse complement strand
GGCCGTGGCCACGGCGGCCTCCACCGCTTGGATGAGCACTTCGCGGTCGACGCCTTTGTCCCGCTCAATCGATTCGAGGATGGAGAGTAGTTCTTTATTGTTCATAGTTCATAGTTCATAGTTCACCGATCACGGTTCACGGGTCACTCTCGGTTCCAGCGGAGCGCCTTCTTCGCCGCGCGGATCTGGGCGAACGGCAGCGTCACATTTCCAGACGCCGTCTTGAGGACGATCGCCTCATGTTGGACGGCCAAGAGCATCCCCTGGAGCTCCTGGGCCTTCCCCTCTTCCCGCACGACCTCGATGCGGACATCTTCCCCGAGTGCCCGCTCAAAATCCCGCTTGCTCACCAGCGGCCGGTCCAAACCCGGAGAAGACACCTCAATGGTGTAGCTCCCGTCAAAGAGATTGGCAGCCTCCAACGCCTGACCGAGGAGTTGATTCACATGAGCGCATTGCTGGATCGTCACCCCCCCGACACGATCCACCAAGAGGCGAACGTGGAGTTGTCCTCCATGGGGATGGCATGTGAATTCAACCAGCTCCATCCCGCGGTCGGCCAGAATCGGCGCCGCAAGGGCCTGGATCTGCGCCGCACGTGCATCGTTCATTCTGTGTTGCTGTGTTCAGAGAATAAAAAAAGTGGGTGTCCCCCACTTTTCCGCTGCCCAATAGACTGTCCGGTATTCTACTATGATGACCTTTCTTTGTCAAGTAGTTTGCGGACGTTCTCGACGAGCGCTTCCGGTTTCACCGGATGTTTTTCCTTCGTCGCGCGGAGCGAAACCTCAAGGCTCTGATCGCTCTGCCACCGCTTGCCGATGACCACCTGAACCGGGATCCCCACCAGGTCCGCATCCTTCAGTTTGCTCCCCGGTGACTGCTCCCGGTCATCCAGGAGCACCTCCAAGCCGGCCTTGGTGAGCGCGGCCTCCGCCTCCTCTCCGAGCCGGGCGTGCTCCGCGTTTTCGGACTCCATCACGCTCACGAGGACCTGGAAGGGGGCCAGGGCGATCGGCCAGACGATTCCCTGGCCGTCGTGGAGCTGTTCGACGGCCGCGGCCACAATCCGATTGACCCCGATGCCGTAGCAGCCCATGATCATCGGCTTCAGCTCGCGACGAGCGTCCTGGAACACCGCCCCCAACGCCTGGCTGTACTTCGTGCCCAACTTGAAGACGTGTCCGACCTCGATCGCTTTGATGAACGCGAGCCGGCCCTGGCACTTCGGGCAGCGGTCCTCCTCGGTCACCATGCGAAGATCCGCCACCGTCTCCGGCTGGAAGTCTCTGCCCGGATTGACGTTCACGAGATGCGCGTCGGGCGCGTTGGCGCCGGTCACCGCGTTGACGACCTCCATGACGGCATGGTCCACGAGCAGCCGCACCCCCTGAAGCCCAACCGGACCCGTAAAGCCAACCGACGCTCCGCTGAGCCGCTCGATCGTCGATGTGCCAGCCAGCCTGAGAGAAGCCCCCAGCACGCGGGCAAGCTTTGTCTCGTTGACCTCATGGTCGCCCCGCACGAGCACGGCAACCGGCTCTGGACCAAACTCATTGACAAATGTCTTCGCGATCTTGTGCTGCTTCAGCTTTGGAGGAATCCCCTGCTCAACCACTGGCTTCCGATCTGCCTCATAAATCAATGTCTTCACCAATTTCGTAACCGCAGTGCCGAGAAACTCACTCACCTCCCTGACGGTACGCTTTCCAGGCGTCTTCACCGTCTCCATCGCTTTCAGCGACTCTGATGTCTGATGTCTGATGTCTGATGTCTGACACTTCGCTGCCTCCAGGTTCGCCGCGTAGCCACAGGCGACGCAACGCACCACGCGGTCCTCCCCGCTGTCGGCCGGCGCCATGAACTCGTGCGAGACGTCCCCGCCCATCATGCCCGGATCCGCCTCGCACGCCAAGACCGTGAGGCCGCACCGCGTGAAGATCCGCTGGTAGGCCTCATACATCGCCTGGTAGCTGTGGTTGAGCCCCTCCAGATCGACATCGAAGCTGTAGGCATCTTTCATCAGGAACTCTTTGGAGCGGATGACGCCGAAGCGCGGCCGCGGCTCGTCGCGGAACTTCGTCTGGATCTGGTAGACGGTGAGCGGCAACTGCTTATAGGAGCGGAGCTCCTTGACGAGGTCGGTCACCACCTCTTCGTGCGTCGGGCCGAGCGCCACCTCTTTGCCGGTGCGGTCCTTGAACGTGATGAGGACATCGCCCAGGACGTCATAGCGGCCGGTTGCTTTCCACAGCTCGGTCGGCTGGAGCGCGGGGAGCAGGAGCTCCTGGGCGCCGGCGCGGTTCATCTCCTCCCGGACGATTGCGATCACCTTGTGCAGCACGCGCAGCCCAAGCGGCAGGTAGGAGTACGCGCCGGCGCCAAGCCGCCGGATGAGGCCGGCGCGCACCATGAGCTTGTGGCTGATCGCGTCGGAATCCTTGGGGTCTTCCCGAAGCGTGGGGAGGAAGTACTGGGACCACCTCATCGCCGCCTCGCTAAACGCACGGCAGAGTGACGAGTGACCAGTGGTGAGTGACGAGTGCGTGGTTGATCCAAAGGATGCGTGACAAAACTGAGTTCATTGAGCTCAAGGCTGTTGCTCGCCACTCGCCACTAGACACTCGCCACTCAGAAGGCGATGGACTTCCTCAAGGAGGGCATCGACCATTTCGGCTTCGGCCACACGGCGGATCTGTCGGCCTTTGCGGTAGATGACGCCGACCCCCCCGCCCCCGGCGAGGCCGATGTCCGCGTGCTCGGATTCACCCGGGCCGTTCACGACGCAGCCCATCACGGCGACGGTGAGCTCGAGGCACCGCGGCTCGCTCTTGGCCAGCTCCGTGAGCCTTGCCTGGACCTGGTTGGCGATCCCGATCACGTCGATCTCGCAGCGGCCGCACGAGGGGCAGGCGATGACGTTGGTCTCAAACCGGCGCAGGCCGAGCGAGGAGAGGATGCGCTGGGCGACTTTCACTTCGTCGATCGGGTCGCCGGTAATCGAGACGCGGACGGTATCGCCGATCCCCTCAGCCAAGAGCGCGCCGATCCCGATGGAGGATTTCACCGTCGAGGTCTCGAGAAGCCCGGCCTCGGTCACGCCCAAGTGGAAAGGGTAGTCGACAAACGTTGCCATCCGGTGGTACGCGGCGAGCGTCTGTAGCACGTCTGAAGACTTGAGGGAGAGGACGATGTCGTAGAAGCCGAAACCCTCGAGCAGGAGCACCGACTTCAAGGCGCTCTGCACAATCGCCTCGACTAATACGGAGGCGTCCCGCCCCGTACCGTCTGGCGGAGCCAGGCGGTACGCCGGCGCGACCAACGGAGGCGTCCCGCCCCGTACCGTCTGGCGCAGCCAGGCGGTACGCAGGCGGAACGCCTCCGCATGGCATTCCGGATCGAGCGAGCCCACGTTGACGCCGATGCGGATGGGGACACCGCGCTCCCTCGCGCGGTCCACGACCTCGCGCACGCGCTTCGTGTCGCGGATGTTGCCCGGGTTCCAGCGGATCTTGTCGAAGCCCGCCTCGATGGCCGCGATCGCAAACTGCGGATGAAAGTGGATGTCGGCGACGAGGGGAACCTTGTCCGCTTCCCGCCGGATGTCCGGGAGCGCCTTGGCCGCCTCGATCGTGGGCACCGCGACGCGGACGATCTCGCAGCCGGCGGTGGCCAGGGCGCGGATCTGGCGGACCGTCGCCTCGATGTCGGCGGTGTCCGTCTTCGTCATCGACTGGATCGAGACCGGCGAGTCGCCCCCGATCGCGATGTTCCCGACCCTCACTTGTCTTGTTTTCCGTCGCTCAATCATCAGTTCCCACTCGTCACTGGCCACTGATCACTGGTCACTCGTCTAGCGGTTGAACCAGCCGAGGAGTTTCTCAAACAGCCCAAACCGGTTGACGTCGTTGACGCAGACGATGAGGACAAGCGCGAGGAGCAACGCGAAGCCAAGCTGGGTCGAGCGCTCCTGCACGTTGAAGCTGATCGGTCTGCCTCGCAGCTTCTCGAGCAGGAGGAAGAGGAGATGTCCACCGTCGAGGACGGGGATCGGGAAGAGGTTGAAGATCGCCAGGCTCAGGCTGAAGAGGCTCACGAGGAAGAGGAGCGGCGTCAGCCCCATCCGCATGGCCTCTGACGTGAGGTACACGATGCCGATGGGACCGGTCATCGACTCGCGCATGGAGAGCTTCCCGGTTGCCACCGACCACAACGCGAGCATCGTCTGGCCCGCCCACTCATAGTGCCGCGCGACGGTGCGGCCGATCGCCGCCACAGGCCCCAGGCGAACCGATTGAAAGGCGCCGCTGGGGGCGATGCCGATCAGGCCGATGGTTTTCTTGCGTCCGAACGGGTCGGTGATGGCCTTGGATTGCGGCGTGATGGTCGCGGTGAAGACGGTGCCGCTACGCTCAACGCGAAACGCAAGGGCTCTATTCGGCGCGACGTAGATGAGCTGGGTCATGTCTTCCCAATACGGGACGGGATGAGCGTCAACCGAGAGGATGCGGTCGCCGCTCTGGAGCCCGGCCGCCTGGGCGGGGGTGTTATCCAACACCTTACCGACCACAGGGAGGAGCTCGGGGTAGCCGACGATAAAGACCACCCAGAGGCTGATCAAGGCGACGAGATAGTTCACGAGCGGCCCGGCGAAAATGATCCTGGCGCGAGCCCGGATGGGCCTGGAGAGGTATTCCCAGGGCTCTTGGGTCCGTGTGGCATCCTGCTCCCCCGCCATCTTGACATAGCCTCCAAGCGGGATCGCGCTGATGGCGTATTCGGTATGCCCTCGCGTCCAGGTGAACAGCCTGGGGCCGAACCCGATCGAAAAACGGAGGATGCGCACGCCCGACCACCGAGCCACCAGGAAATGGCCCAGCTCATGGACGATGACGAGCAACCCGAGGATGACCAGCGAGATGAGCGCGGGGATCATGAGATGGACACGGTCACACGACGTGACAAGAAGGTTTGCGAAGCAGGGTTTCTGCGACGGTGCGCGACCAGGCGTCCACGGCCAGCACCTCATCCAGCGTCGGGTGGAGAATCGGCGTATGCTGCTCGAGCGTCTCAGCGATGACGCGCGGAATCTCCGCGAACGGCACCTCGTCCTGCAGGTACCCCTGGACCGCCGCGTCATTCGCCCCGTTCAGGACCACGCAGGCGCTGCCAGCCGCAGCGGCCGCATCGAGCGCCAATCGAAGACAGGGAAATTGTTCGAGGTCCGGCGCAAGGAAATGCAGGGCGGAGAGCTGCGTCAGCGAGAGGCGCGGCAGGCGACTCTCCCATCGCTCGGGAAAGCTGAGCGCGTACTGGATGGGGAGGCGCATGTCGCATGGGCTCATCTGCGCGAGCACTGACCCGTCCACCAGCTCGATCAACCCGTGCACGACGGCTTCCGGATGGATAACGATCTGGATGCGCTCGACCGGAACGTCGAACAACCATCGCGCCTCAATCACCTCCAGCCCTTTGTTCATCAGCGTGGCGGAATCCACCGTGATCTTCGGCCCCATCTGCCACTTGGGGTGCGACAAGACCTGCGCTCGGGTCGCGGCGTGCCGCTGGGATGGAGGAACCCCCCAGAACGGTCCACCGCTGCCGGTGATGACGAGCCGGCTGACGCGATCCTTCGGGATTCCCTGGAGACACTGGAAGAGGGCCGCGTGCTCGCTGTCGATCGGCACCAGGCTCACCCCATGCTCTCGTGCGAGGCGCATGATCAGCTCGCCCGCCATCACCAGCAGCTCTTTCGACGCCAACGCAATCTGCTTGCCGGCTTGGATGGCCTGCACCAGGGGAATCAACGCATCGCGGCCGGAGGTCGCGACGACCACGATGTCCACATCAGGATGGGTGGCAAGTTGGATGAGCCCTTCCATCCCCACGAGAATCGGCCGGCGTCCCGTCAGACGCTGCAACTCGCGGGCCTTCTCCTCTTCCCACATCGCGACGAGCTTGGGCCTGAACTGGTCGAGTTGGCGGACCAGGATGTCCGCGCGGGAGCGCGCCGCCACCCCGACGAGCTGGAGTTTGTCCGGGTGGCTCGCGATCACCTCGAGCGTGCTCGTGCCAATAGACCCCGTCGAACCCAGTACCGCGACCCGCTTCATGCCTCACCCATAGATGCAGATGCCATAGAAGATCGGCGCGGTAAAGAGCAGGCTGTCGATGACGTCCAAGACGCCGCCCAGACCCGGCATGATGGACCCGGTGTCTTTCACCTGGCAGTCCCGCTTGAGGAGCGACTCCGCCAGATCGCCGAGCTGCCCGCAGACCCCGAGGATGACGCCGAGCAGAGCGCTCAGCATGGGCGTGGCGAACTGGCCGAAGATCTTCTGAGGTCCCAGCATCGGCTGGGCGACGATCGCCGCGAGCGTGCTGAGCAGCACCGCGCCGACGAAGCCTTCAACGGTTTTCTTCGGACTGATGCGCGGGATCAGCGTGTGCCGCCCCATCAGGTTGCCGATCGCGTAGGCGCCGACGTCGCCCATCTTCGTCACCAAGATGAGGTAGAGGACGAGCCAGGCCCCCTGGCCAGGGATCTTCGTGCTGCGGATGTAGAAGAAGTAGCTGAAGAGGGCCGCGATGTACGCGAGCCCGAAGAGCGTGGTCGCCAATCCGCCCAACGCCTCAAAGGTGTTCTCCCGCGTGAACTGCCGAGTGAAGATGATCACGATCGTCGCCGGCCAGAAGATGTCCCACATCCAGCTGATCGCCGTCGCCCCCGGCCCCACGATCGGCGTGGGGACAAGGCCCGGTTCGACCATGGACCGCCACGCGACCAACCCGGTGAAGACTACCCCTAAGCCGACGCTCAGCGGCCGATGGACGAGGATGCCACGATGGCGCACCATCGTGAAGAACTCATAGAGGGCGATGGCCACAAAGCAGAAGATGACCACCGCATAGGTCCAGAGGGGAAAGTAAAACAGCGTCGCGACCACGATCCCAATGAGGATCGCAGAACTGCACAACCGGCTGCTGAGGTTGACCATCCCTACGCGCCGACCTTCCCGAAGCGCCGATCCCGTCGCTCGTACTCGGCAATCGCTTCCGCGAGGTCCTCTTTCGAGAAATCCGGCCAGAGCTTCGACGTCACGTACAGTTCGGTATAGGAAGACTGCCAGAGGAGGAAGTTGGAAAGCCGCTGCTCCCCCGAGGTCCGAATCAAGAGGTCCGGATCACGGAGGTCCGGGGCGTAGAGGTGCCGGGCGAACACCGCTTCGTCAATCTGTTCAGGGACGAGGTCGCCGGCGCGCGCCGCCTGGGCCAAGCGACGCGCGGCATCCACGATTTCTTGCCGCCCTCCGTAGCTGAGGGCGAGGGTGAGCGTCATCCGCTCAAACGGGGCGGTCTGGGCAATGACGCGGCGCAGGTTGCTGAGCACGCCCGCCGGGATCTGATCGAGGCGTCCGATGGCCCGCAGGCGGACCTGGTTGGTGAGGAGGGTGGGGGTTTCCCGCCGGATGAACTCATCGAGCAGACCCATCAGGTCTTGAATCTCTTCAGGTGGACGATCCCAGTTCTCCCAAGAGAACGCGTACAGCGTGAGCGCTTTCACGCCCAACTCACACGCGGCCTCCACGATCCGGCGGACCGCCTGAGCACCGGCCTGATGACCGAGGACCCGCGGGAGGCCCCGCGCGTTCGCCCAGCGGCCGTTGCCGTCCATGATGACCGCGATGTGGTGTGGGGGCTTTGGAGCGTCCTCCATCATACGAAAGGTGGTGACCCGTAACTCACAGAAACAGTGTGACGTGAGTCGTGAGTCATGAGTCACGGGTCGCAGTTACGATGCGGGGCATGGGTCGGCTCACGGCTCACGGTTGACTACCCGACGGAGGGCTCGCCGGGGTATTCGCTGGCTGGCTGGTCTGCGCGTTCGCTTGGGTAGCCCGAACGCGCTCAAGCTCAGCCTTGAGCTGCTCGATCGTTTTGAGCTGCTCGCTGGTGCGCTGCTGCAACGTGTCCCGCTCCACGGAGAGGTCGTCTACCTCTTGCTGCAAGTCGTCGACGTCAGAGTGGAGATCCTTCAGCTCAATCCTCGCCTCGTCAAACTGCGTGCCGATCGATGCGAGCGCAATCGCCAGAATGACCGACAGGAGCCCCATCACAGACGCGAGGATCACAACGGTTCGACGCATCCTTCCTCCTCTGGAATCAGTAGGTTACTTCGAGGACGTGGCCCGTCCCTGAGCTGCCTGACCGGCCTCAGCCTGGTACGCTTCTTGAGAGGACCGCGGCAAGATCACGATCTCAACGCGACGGTTGCGTTGTCGGCCGTCCGCCGCGTCGTTCGACGCGATGGGGCGCTCTTCCCCGTAGCCGCTCACCGTGATCCGACCCCGGCTGACCCCGCGCTTCTCGACGAGGTAATCAGCGACGGCGTTGGCGCGGGCGAGCGAGAGGGCTTTGTTATCCACCCATCCCGAATGTCTAATCGGCTGGTTATCGGTGTGGCCCTCGATGCCGATGTGCTGTTCGGGAAACTGCTGGAGCACCTGGGCCACGGTATCCAACACCGTGAAGGCGCCGCGGCGGAGGCTGGCCTTGCCGGAGTCAAACAGCACCTGATCCAGCATGCGCGCCACGAGGCCCCGCTCGTCGTAGCCAACGCTGGCCTCCGACGAACTCAACCGCTGCTCTAAAAGCGCCTTGGCCGCTCGGAGCTGGTCAGCCTCTTCGGCTTTCAGCTGCGCCAACGTCTTGAACTGCTCCAACTGATCGCTCAGTTGAGAGAGCTGCTGGATGTCCCATGGGGAGCGTTTGGCCAGGTTGACGGCGCATCCGGTGGTGATCACCAACGCGATAGCCGC
Organism: Candidatus Omnitrophota bacterium; assembly: GCA_016193175.1. GTDB lineage: Bacteria > Omnitrophota > Gorgyraeia > Aquiviventales > Aquiviventaceae > JACPSQ01. The sequence continues at coordinate 7,227 of JACPSR010000074.1, read as the reverse complement.
CAGGGCGGCACCCATTCTTCGATTCATGACGACGTTCCTCCTCTCTGCGCCTTTGCGGCATTACCCTAACATAGGGTCCGAGCACCGTCAAGCGTCGGTCAACCGGCAGAACTGCCCTCAACGATTTTGAACGCCTGCTCTCGCTTCGAACCGGTGGAAATCAGGCAGATCGGAACGCCGAGGAGCACCTCCAGCCGTCTGAGGTAGCGTTTGGCGGCTTCCGGCAGCTCCTCAAACCGTCCGACGTCACTCGTGTCTTGGCGCCACCCCGGCAGCGACTCGTAGACCGGCTGGCAACGGGCGAGGACCGAGGTGTCCGATGGAAATTCGTCGATCACGCTTGTCCCACCTGCCCCGCCGGCCGCTTTGGATACGGCGGGGTCTCGATAGCCGACGCAGAGCTGGATCGTCTCCATCTCATCCAACACATCCAGCTTGGTGACGGCAATCGAGTCGCAGCCGTTGACCCAAACCGCATGGCGCGCGATGACCGCGTCAAACCAGCCGCAGCGGCGAGGCCGTCCGGTCGTCGCCCCAAACTCCTTTCCCTTCGCCCTGACCGCGTCCATCAACGCCGGTGGAAACTCGGTCGGGAACGGCCCTTCCCCGACGCGGGTCGTGTAGGCCTTGACGATGCCGATGACCCGGTCGATCCTCGTCGGAGGGAATCCTGCGCCAGTGCAGGCGCCGCCCGCCGTGGCGCTCGACGAGGTGACGTAGGGGTAGGTCCCGTGGTCGACGTCGAGCAACGTGCCCTGCGCCCCCTCAAAGAGCAATCGCTTGCCTTGCTGCACGGCCGCTCGCAGAAACCGCGTGCCGTTCACCACATGGGGCGCGAGCCGCTTGGCATAGCCGCTGTAGCGTTCCAGGAGCTCCTCATATGAGCAGGGCGGTTCATGGTAGAGGGACTTGAGCCATCGATTTTTCTCGATCACGTTCTGACGCAGCTTCTCGGCAAACGTCTCCCGGTTGCAGAGGTCCGCTATCCGGATGCCCGAACGCGCGCTCTTGTCCACGTAACAGGGGCCGATCCCTCGTCCGGTCGTCCCCAGGCGGCCGGGGCGCGTGGCTTCCTCAACGAGGTCGAGCCGCTTGTGGTAGGGGAAAATCACGTGCGCCTGATCGCTGATTTTGACGCAACCTTGGACATCGACGCCGCGGCTCGCCAACCGCCCCATCTCCTCGAGGAGCGCCTCGGGGTCGATGACCACCCCGTTGCCGATGAGGCCGACCTTGCCTTTGTGCAAGAGCCCGGAGGGGATGAGGTGGAAGATGAACTCCTCGCCGTCAGCGACGACGGTGTGGCCGGCGTTGTGGCCTCCCTGGAAGCGGATCAGGATATCCGCGTCCTCGCTGAGGACGTCGATCACCTTTCCCTTGCCTTCATCGCCCCACTGGGCGCCAACGACGACGATGTTCATCGAGCCAGCGTATAGCGTACAGCGTATAGCGTACAGGACACCGCTGAGGAAGCCGCTGCCTGAACGCTGAACGCTCCACGCTGAACCCTAGAGTTTGATGAGTTTCGCATCCAGGACATGCTGGAGCTTTCTGACCTGTTCGAGCACCTTGGGAGGGACGTGATGGTCGACGTTCACGACGGTGATGGCGGTTCCGCCCGGCTTGTCGCGGCCGTTGCTCATGCCGGCGATGTTGATCCGGGACTCGCCCAGCAGCGTCCCGAGGCGGCCGATGAGCCCAGGCTGATCCTCGTTCTTGAGAACGAGCATGTACCCTTCAGGGGTCGCTTCGATGAAGTAGCGGTCGATCTTGACGATCCGCGGCTCGCGTCGGGCGGAGAGCGTCCCCTGCAGGGTCAGGATGGTCCCGTCGCTGCGGATGTCGAGCGCCAGGAGGTTGGCGAACTCGTCCATCCGGCTCGCCTTGGCCTCGACGACCTTCACCCCTCGCTCGGCTGCGATCAACGAGGCGTTCACATAGTTGACGTTTTCCCCCACCATCGGCGTGAGGATGCCCTTGAGGATCGCCAGCGTCACGGCCGAGGTGTCGTGCGCGGTGACCTCGCCCACATACGTCACCTGGACCTCAGCGATCTGCCCGCCGGAGAGCTGAGCGCCCAGCGAGCCCATCCGCTCCCCCAGCACGATGTAGGGCTGAAGCACCTTGAGCGTCTGGGCATCCACCGAGGGCATGTTGACGGCGTTCCGAATGCCCCGCCCCAACAGCGCGTCGGCCACCTGCTTGGCGACCTCGATGGCGACGTTGAGCTGGGCTTCCTGCGTGGAGGCGCCGAGATGCGGCGTGGCGACGACCTGGTCGAGCTTCAAGAGCGGATGGTTCTTGGGCGGCTCCTCCTCAAACACGTCAATGGCGGCCCCGGCGACTTTGCCCTCCATGACGGCTTGGTGAAGGGCGCCTTCATCAATGATGCCGCCCCGGGCGCAGTTGATGAGCCGGACCCCCCGCTTCATCTGCGCGATCTCCGTGGCGCCGATCAGGTGGCGCGTCTCCGCGGTCAGCGGGGTATGGACCGTGATGAAGTCCGCTTCCGCGTAGAGCTGCTTGAGGTCGGTCAGCTGCACCTCCAACTGCTGTGAGCGTTCGGTCGAGAGGAACGGATCATACGCGATCACCCGCATCCCGAAGACCTGGGCGCGCTTGGCCACCTCGGTGCCGATCTTGCCGAGGCCGATGATGCCGAGCGTCTTTCCAAAGAGCTCCGTCCCGACGAACTTCGAGCGCTCCCACAACCCGGCGCGCACGTGGACATTCGCCTGCGGGATGCGCCGAGCGAGCGCCAGGATCATGCTCATCGTGTGCTCAGCGGTAGAAATGGTGTTGCCCGCCGGCACGTTCATCACGATAATGCCCCGCTTGGTCGCTGCGTCGGCATCCACGTTATCCAGCCCCACGCCGGCACGCCCGATGACCTTCAGATGATCGGCCCGCGCGATCACCTCGGCGGTGACTTTGGTCGAGCTGCGCACGATCAGCCCTTCGTAGGCTCCGATGAGCTCGGCCAGCTCCTTGCTGGAGAGGCCGGTCTTCACGTCCACCGTCAACCCCGGCTCCCCCTTCAGCAACCGGATGCCGTCCTCCGAGAGATGATCCGCAATCAAGACCTTGACCGGCCCCGTCATCGTGCCGCCAGCGACGCCGACTGACCCAGCACCGCCCGCCCCGCCTTGACCCCTGCGCCAGCCGCCACCCGGCAGCCCAGCTCCGCCAGCGCCTGCTCGAGGGCGTCCAGGCCCGCGACCACATCATCAGGAGCGATGTAGCCCATGTGGGCGATCCGGAAGATCTTGCCCGCCATCTCGCCCTGCCCGCCGGCGACCATCACCCGGGAGCGATCGTACATGAGCTTCGTCAACTGCTTCCCATCAATCCCGTCGGGAACGGCGACCGCCGTCACCCCATTCGAGGGACGGCTGGCGAACAGCTTCAAGCCGAGCGCTCGCACCCCGGCCCGCGCGGCCTCCGCCATAAGCGCGCAACGCTGAATGGTCTGTGGAACGCCCCGCTGGAGGATCAACTGAAGCGCGGCCTCCAGGGCAACGACGGTGGACACCGCCGAGGTGAACGGGGTATCGTCATCGGCCAACGCTTTTCTGTAGAGCCGTAGATCGGTATAGAAGCGCGGGCTCTTCCCCTGGTCCACCAGCGCCCAGGCCCGGTCGTTGAGGCTCATGAAGGCCAGCCCGGGAGGCAGCATCAGCCCTTTCTGCGAGCCCGTGACGACGACATCAATCCCCCAGGCATCGGTCTGGCACTCATCCGCCAACAGGCCGCTGATGGCGTCCACCACGAGGACCGCCCGGCTCTTCCTCGTCATCGCGGCGATCGCCGGTATCTCGTTGACGACGCCCGTCGAGGTCTCGCACAGCGTCGCGAAGACCGCCTTGGCGTTCGGGTGCGCGCCCAACGCGTCCGACACCGCCTGAGGCTTGACCGCCTCGCCGTAGGCGACCGGGATCGTCACCGTCGTGATCCCATACACCGTGCACAACCGCTCCCACCGCTCGGCAAATTTTCCCCCGAGGATCACGATCGCCTCGTCGCCTGGCGAGAGAAGGTTGACCACGGCCGCTTCCATCGCTCCGGTGCCGGAGCTTGTGAAGCAGATCACAGGCTTCGACGTCTGCATCACCGTCTGCATCCCCTGGAGCGTCCGTTTGAAGAGCGCGCGGTACTGGCCCGTGCGGTGGTGGATGATGGGCCGGGCGAGCGCTTCCCGCACCTCCGGCGGCAGCGGCGTCGGCCCCGGCGTCAATAAGATGTCCTGTGTCATCGCTACCCCTCTGCCAAGTTTCGAGTTGCGAGTTTCGTGTCTCGAGTCTCACCTGGGCAACTCGAAACCCGAAACCCGAAACCCGAAACGCGAAACCCGAAACTATTTCTTCGGTTTGCCGCGGATCACCTCGTCCACGATCCCGTACTCCTTGGCTTCGTCGGCCGACATGAAGTAGTCCCGGTCCGTGTCTTTCTGGATCTTCTCCAGGGGTTGACCGGTGTGCTTCACGAGCAGCTCGTTGATCTTCTCGCGCAGCCGCAGGATCTCCCTGGCCTGGATCGAGATGTCGGCCGCCGCCCCCTGCACCCCGCCCCAGGGTTGGTGGATCATGATCCGGGCATCCGGCAGCGCGAATCGCTTCCCTTTGCTCCCCGCGCAGAGGAGGAGGGCCGCCATGCTGGCGGCCTGCCCCACGCAGTACGTGGCGACGGGCGGTTTGACGAACTGCACCGTGTCGTAGATCGCCAGGCCCGCCGTCACCGAGCCGCCCGGGCAGTTGATGTAGACGTTGATCTCCTTGTCGGGATCCTCATTCTGGAGGAAGAGCAGCTGGGCGATGATGAGATTCGACACCACGTCGTCAATCGGGGTCCCGATGAAGACGATGCGATCCTTGAGCAGCCGCGAGTAGATGTCGTACGCGCGCTCCCCCCGCGGCGACTGCTCGACCACCATCGGGACGAGCACCTGCCCTCGTTCCATCATGGAGATCCTCCCTCCTGTTCAATGTTCCATGCGTAATGCGTAATGGAAAACCGGCGTATCGCTTTTCATTACGCATTCAACATTACGCATTACACAGCCGTCGAGTGTGCACTGTTGATGGCGGCAGCCGACATCAAGAAGGTGATCGTTTTCTCCTGACGGATGGCCGAGGCGACCGACGGCCAGAGCTGTTGCGCGTCGAGGATCTTGCGCACCTCAGCCGGATCTTTCTTCCAGCGCTGCGCAAGCTGCCAGAGCCGCCCCACCAGCTCGTCCTGAGTCACGGCGATGGACTCTTGCGTGGCGATGCGTTCCAGGATGAACGCGAGCTTGACGTGCCGCTCCGCGCTCGTGCGCAACTGCGCCGTGAACTTCGCCACCTCCTCATTGAGCTGCTCTTCCGGCGTGCCGGCGAGCAGCAGGCGGACCTTGAAGTCGCGGGTCAGCCGATCGGCCTGCCGACTCACCAACCCGGGCGGGACCTCAAAGGCATGACGCTTCAAGAGCTCCTCGCACAAGTTCGATTCCATCCGTTGAGCGTGGGCGGTCCGTCGTTGCTCGAGCAATTTCGCCTCAACGTGCGCTCGCAACTGGCTCAAGCCCCCGAACCCAAGGTCCTTCGCCAGCTCGTCATCAAGCGCGGGGAGCTTCCGTTCCTTCGCGCCGCCTTCTCCGGTGGGGACGAGCTGCGCCGCGGACTCCTGCAGGGCTGCCAGGGCCTTGTCCACGTCCCCGGCGGTGAGTTCCACGGGCTCCTGCGTCAGCGGGATTCCCTTGTAGCTCCCGAGGGGAAACGACGGTTCCACCTCAACCGCGGCTTCGAGCGCCAGACCGTCCCGCTCGTTGAAGTCGGCCACCGTGAGCTCAAACGGCCCCACCGGCCGCAGGTCGTGCTCTGTGGTGACCTGCTCAAACGCGCGCTTCGTCAGCCGCCGGAGCAATTCTTCGTGGATGGGGTTGGCGTACTCACGCGCCACCAACTCGATGGGCGCCTTGCCCTTCCGGAAGCCGGGGAGGGCCGCCGTCTTCTGGAACTCAGCGAGCACCGCCGCACGGACCGGCTCGATGGCGTCTTGCCCCACGCGGACCTGGAGCGACTTCCGGCATGGCGCCGCCTCCGTCACCACGGCACTGATCCCATTTGAACCGCTTTTCGGAGACGACGGCCCCGTGGTCGGTTTATGCGCAGCCTTATGGAACATCTCGAGACAATCTCGCGTTGTGAGTCACTGGTCACTGGTCACTAGTTAGAGGCGGAACTTCTCGCCGAGGTAGATCTCGCGGGCTCGCGGGTCGGTGATCAGCTCATGGGCCGTCCCAGCGATGAGAACCCGGCCTTCCGCCATGATGTACGCGCGGTCGGTGATCTCCAGCGTCTCGCGAACGTTGTGGTCGGTCAGCAGAATGCCCAGGCCGCGATTCCTGAGCTCGCGGATGATCTCCTGCGCCTCGAAGACGGTGATCGGATCGATGCCGGAGAACGGCTCATCCAAGAGGATGAACTGGGGGTTGGTCACGAGGGCCCGCGTGATTTCCAACCGGCGCTTCTCGCCTCCCGAGAGGGTGAACGCCTTCTGGCGCGCCAGGTGCGTGATGCCCAATTCGTTCAGGAGTCGATCGAGCCGGCGGCGACGCTCCGCTCGCGAGAGGTCCAGCGTCTCCAAAATGGCCATGATGTTCTGCTCCACGGTCAATCGGCGGAAGATCGACGGCTCCTGCGCCAGATACCCGATGCCGAGGCGGGCGCGCCGGTACATCGGGACCTCCGTGATGTCGCGCTCATCGAACATCATGCGCCCTCCATCCGGCCTGACGTAGCCGACCATCATCGCGAAGGTCGTGGTCTTCCCGGCGCCGTTCGGCCCCAAGAGGCCGACGATCTCGCCGCGCCCGACGCGGATCTCCACCCCGTCGACGACCGGACGCCCATTGTAGCCCTTCACGAGGTGCTCGGTGTAGAGTTGTTGCATAGGAAATCCGCCTGCAAAATCTATTCCGCAAGCTTGCCAGGAGCGGGCGCGTCGGCCCGCTTCTGCGGCTCGATCGGCGCGGAGGCTTTGGTGGCCTCGCCGGGCGCCGCAATGAGCCCCCCGAACGAGAGCTGGGTGCCCTTGCTCCCCCCCGAAGAGGAGGGATAGACGAGGAGGGACGGTTTGCCGAGGAGGGTCACCTTGCCGAGGGCCGGTTCATAGACGGCGCGCTCGCTCAAGGCCGTGTTCTGATCCTGATGGATGCGGACCCGGCCGATGGCATCCGCATAGCGAATG
>JACPSR010000101.1 GCA_016193175.1 Candidatus Omnitrophota bacterium | reverse complement strand
GCGCCGTCAAGCGGTTGCGGGTCTGTACCGCCTGCCTCAGGTCTGGGCGAGTCTCCAAGGCGCCGTTTCGACCGAAGGCGCCTCCGCCTTCGGAAGAGCCCTCCTCACGTCGCTCACCGTCAGGACCAGCGCTCCTGCCTTGAGGGAGGGTACGGCGACCACATCGTAGTAGCCCTCTGGCGCGAGGGCCTGGAACCTTCCCTTCCCGACCATCCGCTTCGTTCCGTCGGTCAGGGTCGCCGTCTGAGGCGAGGTGACGATCACCGCAAGATGGCGGATGACGACGGTCGGACGCGGGTTGCCGGGCCCAAACGGGGCTAAGCCCTCGGCCTCCTCCACCCACCTCGGCTGAATCGCCGAGAGGGGAAGCTCCAGGTCCACCAACCGCGTCTTGATGAGCCCTTCGCGCCCGAGCGCCAGTCGAGCCCGCTGATTCACCCGCGCACAAAACTCTTCCAGATGTTTCCGATCGACCGTCAATCCGCACGCCTGGGCATGCCCTCCGAAGCGCACGAGGAGCCCTTGACAGGCCTGTAAGGCGTCCAACAGGTTAAAGAGGGGAACGGAGCGCCCTGAACCGATCCCGCAGCGCTCATCCATGGCGAGGGCAATGGCCGGCCGCCCATACCGCTCAGCCAAGCGAGCGGCCAGCGGGCCCATGAGCCCCTGGTGCCATCCTTGCCTTTTGACGACCATCACGAACTGGTCGCGGAAGTGGAACCGACTCACCTGCTCCTCAGCTTCTACCATGATCCGACGATGGAGTTGTTTCGTCACGGTGTGCGCCGCTGCGGTGAACGCCATCCACTCATCGATCCCCTCGTCCGCATCGCCAAGCAACAACTTCCAGGCGGCGGTGACGTCGCCCAGCCGGCCGCTCGCATTGAGATGGGGGGTCAGCCGCCTGAGGATGTGGTCGGGCTCCGGACGGTAGGTCCGCGTCGCCTCACAGAGTCTCCGGAGCCCCGGTCGGTGACTCCGGACAACCCGCGGCATTCCCTCTGCGAGGATGGCGCGATTCTCGCCCACGAGCGGCGCGCAATCTGCCAGCGTCCCGAGCGCCGCTAAATCGAAGTAGGCCGCCAGTCGCTCGCGGCGCCCTTCCCCGAGGAGTGCCTGCGCCACTTTCAAAACCAGACCCGCGCTGCAGAGCTCTCGTCCGATCCCCTGCCCTCGGTGCGGATTGATGAGGGCGTGGGGCTGTGCCCATCCGTCGAGCGGCACGTGGTGGTCGATCACGATCGTCTCGATGCCCTTGGCTCGTAAGCATCGGATGTCCTCCGGCTGATTGGTCCCGCAGTCGACCAGGATGAGGAGTCGGGTGGAGGAACGGGTGAGTTGATGGACGAGCGTTCGGGGCAGCCCATACCCTCCGGCGATGCGGTTCGACTGTCTTGACCGGACGACCGCCCCCAATTCTCTCAGGACCTCGTACAGGATGACGCTCGCCGTCAACCCGTCAACGTCGGAGTCGCTGAAGATGAGGATCGGCTCGCGACGCGCGATGGCCTTCTTGAGACGATCGACCCCCTGCGCCAGATCCGGCACCCTGCACGGATCCCCCAGCGTTTCAAGCGTGGGATGCAAGAACCGGACCGCCTGCTCGTGATCATGAATGCCACGGTTCATCAGGAGTTGGGCGGTGATCGGATCAACGCCAAGCCCGCCGGCCAATCGATCGGCGCGCTGAGGATCGGCGGGATGGACGCGCCAGATTGCGTGCATGATCATGCTTGTTTCGGTTGGGGCATCCGCCGCCAGGTGACGACGATGGCCGAGGCGATGTAGACGGTCGAGTAGATACCGGAGATGAACCCGATCAAGAGGCAGAGCGAGAAATCCCGGAGCACTTCCCCGCCGAAGAAGTAGAGCGCGAGCACCTCGAAGATCACCGTGAGCGAAGTCAGGAGCGTGCGGCTCAACGTCTGGTTGATGCTCAGATTGATGACCTCCACCAGCCCGAGCTTCCGGTTCAGGCGGAGATTCTCCCGGATGCGGTCGTAGATGACGATGGTATCGTTGATGGAGAACCCGGCGATGGTCAACAACGCCGCGACCACGACGAGATCGATCTGGCGGCCCAGGAGGCACAGCCCGCCCGCCGCCACCAGGACGTCGTGGACCAACGCGATCACGCCGGATGCGCCGAAGTCGACGTGCTTGAACCGCACCGCCACGTAGAGGAGGATGCTCACCATGGACCAGGCGATCGCAAGCCATGCCTTCTGGCGCAGGGCGGCCCCGACGGTGGGACCCACCCGCTCGACACGAATCAGCTCGGGGTTGGCCTCGGCGTAATCGGAGTAGATCGCCTCATGGGTGCGATCCATAACGTTCTGGACTTCCGCCTCGGTCTCGGCCGGGCCGCGGATCAGCCACTCGGTCGGGCTGCCGAACTGCTGGATGACGGCATCCCCAAGCCCCACCTTGGCGAGCGTGGCGCGAATCCGATCGGCGCTGGCCGGCTGCGTGAATCGATACTCCTGCAAGAGCCCTCCGGTGAAATCGATCCCGTAGCGGTCATTGCCGCGCAAGACGAACGCCACGATCCCCGCCACCAAGACCAACGCAGAGAGGCCGTAGCAGAGAAAACGCTTGCCGATGAAGTCGATCGTCGTGTGCCGGATGAGCTGGAGCATCGGCAGGCGCGTCAGACGCCCCAAACCCAACAGGAAATCGAAGATCACCCGCGTGACGAAAATCGCCGTGAACATGCTGGCGGCAAGCCCCATGATCAGGGTCGTGGCGAATCCACGGATCGGCCCGGTGCCGAACCAGTACAGGAAGAGCGCCGCGATGACCGTGGTGACGTTGGAGTCGAGGATGGCGGAAAACGCCTTGTCATAGCCTGCGGCGACCGCCAGGCTCAAGGGGCGGCCCGCCTTGATCTCCTCGCGCATCCGCTCGTAGATCAGCACGTTGGCATCCACCGCCATACCGAGCGTCAGGATGATGCCGGCAATGCCGGGAAGCGTCAGCGTCGCATGGAACCACCCGAGGCCTCCAAGAATGATGAGGAGGTTGAGGGTGAGCGCCGCCACCGCGATCACGCCGGCGAACAGGTAGTAGCCCACCATGAAGGCCAGGACAAAGCTCCCTCCCACCGCCATCGCCAGCAAACCCGAACGCACGGAGTCCCGCCCCAGCGTCGGGCCGACGGTGCGCTCCTCTTCGACGGAGATGGGCGCAGGCAAGGCACCCGCCCGCAGGACGATCGCCAGGTCGTGCGCCTCTTCACGGGTAAACCGGCCGGTGATCTGCCCGGCATCGGTAATCCGGCTCTGGATGACTGGAGCGGACTGGACCTTGCCATCCAAGACGATGGCGAGGCGCCGGTTGATGTTCGCTCCGGTGAGCAACCCGAAGGCCTTCGCTCCGTCCTTGTTGAGCCGGAAGCTCACTTCCGGAAGGCCAAGTTCTCCAGGCTCCACCCACGCATCGGTGAGGATCGCCCCGGTGAGCGCGTCAGCGGTCTCGAGCAAGAGCGGGTTGCCGCTCTCATCCTGGCTCAGCTCGTACCCGCGCGGGGCCTTGCCGTCGAGCGCCTGCTGAAGCAGCCGCTGGTTATCGGAGACGAGCTGGAACTCCAAGAGCGCGGTTTGCCCGATCAGCTTGAGCGCCCGGTCGCGATCGGTCACCCCGGGAAGCTGCACGAGGATATGGTCAGGGCCCTGGCGCTGGATGAGCGGCTCGCGTACTCCGAACTGGTCGATCCGGTTGCGGATGACCTCGAGGGCGACACCCGTCACGTCCTTCCCGCGCGCCTCCGGCGGGACCTTCTCCGTGTCGACCTTCAGCACGAGGTGCATCCCGCCCTGGAGGTCGAGCCCGAGGCTGATG
>JACPSR010000073.1 GCA_016193175.1 Candidatus Omnitrophota bacterium | reverse complement strand
GCCTCAATCTCGTTGAGCGTGAGCGATGCACCAGCGATGGGGTAGCGGATGGCGTCAAAAAATCCCTTGATGCCCTTGACCGACTTCACCGGGTAGTGGTCCAGCACCCCCTTGATGACACAGGCGTTGTAGGCGTTGATCCAGAACGCGAGCTTCGCGTCCCGCGACAGCGACGTAACGTCGACGGTGGACACGCTCGCCAGGTAGCCATCGAGCGCGGCCCGATCCTCTTTCACCGCGGCATAATTGACCAACCCCGCCCCGTTCACGTACCGCTTCAGGATTGCGTCCCACGCGCTGTGGTCCACGCGCGGCTCCGCGCTAACCGGCCCCGCGCAGCTTGCGAGAACGCACATCCCCACGATGAGACCCCGCCGCCACCCACCCCTCATCGCTTCAGCGCCAGCAAGGTACTCAGAAGCCGCTTCACCCACGGTTTCAATGCACTGGCCCGATGGAGGTTCGCGAGCTTCTTGATGACCTCGGACTGCGTCGGGTACGGGTAGATCGCGCCCGCGAGCGAGGCCAGGCCTCTCTTGCCCGTCATCGCCAGGGTGAAGTAGGTCAAGAGGTCCCCGGCGTGCGCGGCGACGACGGTGGCCCCCAAGATCCGGTCGGTCCCTCGTGTGAGATGGACGCGGACAAACCCCGCCGTCTCTCCGTCCAGGATCGCCCTGTCATTCTCCGACAAGGGCGCCGTCAACGTGGTCACCGGGATGCCGCGCTCCTTCGCTTGTCGCTCATACAGCCCGACGTGCGCGATCTCCGGGGCGGTATAGGTGCACCACGGCACGACGAGACGGCTCATGCGGTTGCGCCCCCAGAAGAGCGCGTTGATCATCGCCATCCGGCCCAGGGCGTTGGCCGTATGCGTGAATTTGAACGGGCTCGCGATGTCGCCTGCGGCAAAGATGCGCGGGTTGGAGGTCCGGAGGAAATCGTTGCTGAGCACCCCGGTCTTGTCGGAGCGGACGCCGGCCGCCTCGAGGCTCAACCCGTCGGTGTTGGGGGCGCGCCCAACCCCAACCAGGATCGCGTCACAGACGATCTCGAGCGGCTTGCCACCCTGATCGATACGAATGCGCTTGGCTCCTTCGTGGGACTCGACGGCGGTGACCTTCGCATTCAGCACGAGCCGAACCCCTCCCCGCACGAAGGCCCGCTGCACGATCTCGGCGGCATCCGCATCCTCGCGGATCAGGATGTGGGAGGCCGTGTCGATCAGCGTCACCTGAGCCCCGAGCCGTTGAAACGTCTGGGCCATCTCGCATCCGATAGGCCCTGCGCCGATCATGGCGAAGCGCTTCGGAAGCTCCGTGAGCTGGAAGAGCGTTTCATTGGTGAGGAAGCCGCTCTCCGTCAGTCCCGGGATCGTCGGGACGATCGCCCGCCCGCCCGTGGCGATCACCGCACGCGCGAACCGCAGCGTAGTTCCGTTGACGTCCACCGTGTCCGGCCCGGTGAACCGTCCCTGCCCTAGGAACACCTCGACGCCCATCTCCTTGAGGTGGTGAACCGAATCGGATGGGCTAATCTCGGCGCGCAGCCGTCGCATCCGCGCCATGACGGCGGGGAAGTCCACGATCGTGCCGGCAGCGACGCGGATGCCGTAGTCCGCGGCGCGCTCGATCCAAGCCGCCACCCGCGCGGCGCTGATGATCCCCTTGGAGGGCACGCAGCCTGAAATCAGGCAGTCGCCGCCGGTGAGGTGCCGCTCGATGAGCGCCACGCGTCCCCCCACCGCGACGCATCCTGCCGCCGCCGTGAGGCCGGCCGTGCCGGAGCCGATCACGACGAGGTGGTAGCGCCACCGCGGTGTCGGGTTGACCCAACGCTCAGGATGGGAGTTGCTGACCAGCGCGCGGTTGTGCTCGTCGTCCGGCAAGAGGCGCACGACTGAGCTAGAGTCTCTGGCGGAGCGATCGAGGGCTATCGTCATGGCGTGCCCGGCGGCCCCGGAGATGCGCGTCGGGTGAGGCGACGCTGCGCGAGAATCAACCCGATGATAAGCAGGACGGCAAGGAGCAACTTCCACGTGTTTCGTGGGTCGGTGAGGGCATAGCCGAAGTTCGCAAACACAAACGCGCTGAGGGGCATGCCCAGGACCGTCCCGAGAAAATAGGGCGCAAAGCGCACGCGGGAAAACCCCAATCCGTAGTTCTGCACATCGAAGGGGAAGTTCGGAATGATTCGGATGAGGAGGACGGCTTTGAAGCTGTTGTCGCCCAGCCGCTGATTGAGGTCGGCGACGCCGCCCTTCAGCAGCTTCTCGACCGCTGCTCGCCCCAGGAGCCGCGCCACGAAGAACTGACTACAGGCCCTGATGGTCGCCCCGGTCAAGGCCGCCAGGGTGCCCCAGATCGGCCCGAAGGCCAGACCCCCCGTGATCGTCATCACGCTGGCAGGAAGCGGCACGATCGGTTGCCCATAGGCCGCAAGGTAGATGACGGGCGCCAAGACCCCGAACGACAGCACAAAGCCCCGCACGTTGTCCGGTGTGATGTCGGTGACCCGCAGCCCGAGCGCGGTGAGTCCCCCCCAGGCGACACCGACGACGACGAGCAGGAACAGGCCGAGCTTGACCCAGCGAGCGCCACTCATATTGGAATTTCGGATTGCGAATTGCGGATTGCGGATTTGAAAAGCAAACATTCCGAAATCCGAAATCCGAAATCCACAATCCTCTGCGCGACGTCCATCTTAACAGCAGCCCGAGCTATTATTGGTTGGACAGCAGGCCGCCAGGGAGAGCTCTCGCCTCGAGCCATCGGGTTCAACGACGGTGAACAGGCCCGCGTAGGGCGGATGGGAGAGCTTGCTCGCGGTATCGGTACAGACGCTCACAGCCACGTTGCGGGGGAAGCAGTGCCCCTCCTCATCCAGCACCGCCTTGAACGGCCCCCGGTAGATCGCGGTCTGGCCGATGTAGGTGCAGCCCTGGGTTTTCTCGAACTTGAACCCCTGCACCGTGACGGAGAAGAAATTGAACCCCTCGATCGTCTTCCAGAAGGTCTTCTTCATCACCGAGAGGCCGTAGAAACCGGCCTGCTCGAGCATCGCGAGGAACTGCTCCTCGGTCAACGCTCCGACGATGCACTCGCCCCAGAGCCGCTCGTTGACCTTAAGGCGCGGCGGCACCTCGCGGTCCGAGACGATATCGGCGATGACCGCGCGTCCGTGATCCCTGAGGATGCGCCACAGCTCGGCAAAGACCTTCGGTTTATCCGGCGAGAGGTTCACGACGCAGTTCGAGGTCACGACGTCGGCACTGCGATCCTCCACTGGGATCGTCTCGAGGAATCCCCGTCGGAACTCCACGACATCGTAGCCGAGGGCGTCCGCGACCTTCCGTTGGCTCTCGCGCGCCACCGCCAGCATCTGATCGGTCATGTCGATCCCGATGACCCGACCGGTCGGCCCGACGTGCTTGGCGGCGATGAAGCAGTCGATCCCGGCGCCGGAGCCCAGGTCTACGTACACCTCGCCGGGCTGAGGGTTGGCTGATGTGACCGGCGAGCCGCAGCCGTAGAAGCGGTCCAGCACCTCCTGGGGGATGTGGCCGACTTCTGCTGGGTCGTACTGCGTTGGACAGCAGAGCTCAGCTTGGGGTTGCTCCGCGGCTTGGCCGTAGAACTGCTGGACGATCTTGCGCGGCTTCTCGACGTCGAAGGAGAGGACGCAGTTCGAGTGCAGGAACGCCACCTCGACCGCTTCCGCGCCGAGCTCGGTCGTCCCGCAGACGATGGCGCCGTCGCCCATCGCGTGGTAGATCCTCGGGGCGTCGTAGCCGGATCGGCGGTTGACCAGCGCCACCTTGCGCGCGGTGAGCGCGTCAATCGCGTCGCTGAGGAGGGCGTCATAGAGCGGGTAGTAGGGATCCTCGCCGAGGAAATTGCCGGAGAAGAAATAGCTGTGCTCCAGGTCGCCGCCTCCCGTGAGGTAGCGGAACGGGTCGCTGGCGGCCTGCGATTTTCGCACCACGCTCGCTTCGCGGACGGCCTCCAGGACGGGGCTGGTGCGCCAGATCCGCTCAAGATCGGCGCCGTTCGTCGCGTCCCCGCAGTCAAGCGGCCGGTGATTGGCGAGCGCGGCTGAAGGGTAGACATGCCCGTCCGCGTAGACGCAGAGACTTTGCCAGCCCGCGTTGCCGAGATCGAATTTGACGCCGGCGGGGGCGTTGGCGCGCAGCTCAAAGGAGGCGGCGTTGTCGAGGACGACGCCGAGCCGATCCGCTTCCTGCTTTACCTGGCGGACGGCTTTGATGAGTTGTTCGACGCTTGGAAAAAATTCCGAACTCCGCACTCCGAACTCCGCACTGCTGTTCATGACGCGGCCTCGCCGATGCATCCACATGAGGTGCTGGCTGCGGACCCCGCACGCGCCTGCCAGCCGCGTGATGTTGACGAGATCCGGAAGGTTCCGAGGCGTGACGACGGTGGTGATCGTCACGTCGAAGCCGCGCCGGATGAGCTGCGCGAGGCCCGCCACCGTGGCCTCGAAGCTCCCCGCGCCGCGGATGGGATCGTTGACCGCCGGCGCGGAGCCGTCAAGGCTCACTTGGAACTTCACGCGACTGCGATCGAAGCGGTCCAGGGCCTCAGCGCGGGAGCCCCGGAACAGCGTGGCGTTCGTGAGGAGGATGAGCTCGGTCTGATGGCTCTCGATGATGTGGCGGATCAGCTCCGGCATGTCGGCGCGCACGAAGGGCTCGCCGCCGGTGATGTAGAACCGGTCGACCCCCAGCGCTGCCGCCTGATCAATCAGCGAGCGCCATGCGGCGCTCGAGAGCCCCGGCTCGCCGCGTGGCGATGAGTTCACGAGGCAGTGGCTGCACGTGAGGTTGCAGGAGTTATTCGTATGCAGCCAGCACTCCCGCAGCCGCGAGAGGCCGAGATGCCGTGAGCGGCCCCCATAGGGGCGAGGCTCAACCGGCGAGAAGCTGAGGATGCCGTGGCGGAGCGCCTCGCTGAGAAAATCGTGCAGGTGCACCCAGGCCTTGGCGCCGTCCACCTCCCACTGCGCCGCGTAGCGGAAGACGAGCGCCGAGAAATCGCTGGGCGCGGCGGCCAGCGCCCGCAGCACCCAGGCCCCGCGCTCGTCGGTCGAGACCCAGTTGGGCGCCTCGCCATCCACGAACACCGTCCAGCCATCTCGTGCCACGACGCTGAGCGTCGGTGCATAGAGCAGCGTCTGGTGGGTCAACTCGGGCATGGCGGTCTCCTCCTCTTAACTGACTAGGCAAGCGCATTTTGGATTTTGTCCACCAACGGGCTTGGCGGATCCGCCAAGCGTTGTGGCGGAGATTTCCGATTTTGGATTGAACCTTCAATCGTTCTGAGCAACGCCGAACCATGAAGACGGGCGCCTTCTTCTGCGACAAACCGCTGTAGATCCTCCAGACGGTCCACGTCATAGCCCAGCGGCAGGGTCTGCACCGGCAGCCCCAACGCCCGGGCCTTTGCGAGCGTCTCCTGATAGACCGTTGACGTGCTCCACGAGATGTCTGCAAATACGTCGGGCGCTGGGCGCGAGAGCCCAATGAGGTAGTAGCCCCCGTCTTCGGTGGGGCCAAGGACGAGATCCGCCTGACCCAGCGCCGCAAACGCGGCGTCCACGGCTTCGGCTGTCAGCCACGGCGAGTCGGTGCCGATGGCGATGACGCGCTGCGCCCCCTGCGCGAACGCGTGCGCCGTCGCCTCGGCGAGCCGCTCGCCCAGCGTCCCGCCAGACTGCGGACGGAGCGCCCATCCCACGCCCGGCCCCACCCACGCGCGCGTGCGCTCCAGCGCGTCAGGTGGTTCCACGCACAGCGTCGCCTCTGCGCGCCACGCGCCGAGGCGCTCAAGCGTCAGCTCTACGCAGGCGCGATAGACGCTGCAAGCCGCCTCATCGCCGATCGCGTCCGCCAGGCGCGTCTTCACCCGTCCCAGGCTGGGGTATTTCAGAAACACGAGGAGTCGACGCATACCCGGCAGGAAACCTCCGTTGTCGGCATGATAGACATGTTCACCACGCCAGTCAAGCCAGCCTGGGCGACGGCGACGATTTTTCTGTTCTGGGGTGTGAACGGTCAAATGAAGACAGCACTCACGGGAGGGAGCGCTACGAGCTCGCGAGCTGCTCCAGTTGGGCGGGTTTGGCGATCGTCGTGGACCCGCGCGATGACCTGACGATCCCCCGGCTCTTCAATTGGCTCAGGATGCGAATCGTGGTCTCGACGGTGGTGTTGGCAAGCTCCGCCAGCTCGTGCTTGGTGAGGGGGATGGTCGGGCCGAACTTCTTTGAGAGGGTGAGGAGGGCCTGCGCGAGCCGGCGCTCGACGGAATCGTAGACCGTGCACCCCTTGTCCTCGACCTGCCGCAGACGCTCGCAGAAGACGCACAGCGCTGTCTGGAGGAAATCAGGGACCTCTTGCAGGAGCTTGTGGAAGGCGGCGATCGGGATGCGAACCACGATGGAGTCCACCGCCGCAATGGCATCCACCGGATAGGGCTTGCGATCAAGCGCCGGCAGGCAGCAGAACGTCTCCCCGGGCGTCATGACGCAGGTGGTCGAGACCTGCCCCCCCTCGAGGAACTTCATGAGGTGGACGCGCCCTTCCTTGACCACGCAGACCGCGTCGGCCGGTTCCCCTGCGCGGAAGACCGTTTCACCCTTGGCGTACCGCTTCTCCCGTGAGACGCCGGCCAGATGCTGCCGTTGGGCCGCGGGGAGCTTCTTAAAGATCTCCGTGTGGGCGAAGAAATGTTCCATGGGGGTATCCTGAAACCGACACGACGAGGATACCCCGTCCTCAATTCGCCCGTCAAGCAAAACTGTTTCGTGAGCAAGAAAAACGGCGCCGTCATGCGGCGCCGACTGATAGAAAAATTCCCTGCGCTCACGCGCGCGGCCCAGCCGCGCGCACCTCGGCCTGCTCGCCGTCTGCAAACTGCGCGAAGTTCTCCCGGAATTGTTCGGCCAGCTCGCGGGCCTTCTCGTCATAGGCCACGGGGGCCTTCCAGGTCGATCGCGGATCCAGGAGGTCCTCTGGAACGCCGGGGCAGCGGGTCACCGTTTCGAAACCGAAGACGGGATCCGCCGTCGTCGGCGCGTCATCCAATGAGCCGTTGAGCGCCGCCTCCACCATGGCCCGCGTGTAGCCGATCGCGATCCGGCTGCCGAGCCCGTACGGGCCGCCGGTCCATCCCGTGTTCACGAGCCAGCACGTCACGTGGTGCTGCGCCATCTTCTCCCCGAGGAGCTTGGCGTACACCCCGGGGTGCAGCGCCATGAACGGCGCCCCAAAGCAGGCGCTGAAGGTCGCCTGGGGCTCCTTG
>JACPSR010000072.1 GCA_016193175.1 Candidatus Omnitrophota bacterium | reverse complement strand
TCGTAGGGCTCGCTCCAGACCACCTCAGCGGTAAAGTTGACCGGCGGCTCGCGTCCCGGCAGCTTCATCGCCACCTGCAAGCAGGTCCCCGGGTTGAGCACCCGATCGGCAAAGAGGCAGATGCCTCCACCGCCAAGGTTCTTCAACACCGCCTGCTGCGGACTTCCGGAAGGCAGCATGGTGTAGGTCACGTCCAGCCGCGTGTCCAACCGCACGAACCGCCTGCGCTCTTCCATCCCATCACCTGCTTTCTCTGCGACCGCTCCACAGGAAAATCATCTCGGCGGCCTACCTTCGGCAGGCCGAAGCAGGTGATGGGACCCCACCACCTGGCGCCCCCACCACCTGTCGATGCCGCCGGAGGCGGCATTGGCGCTTTGCACCAACGACAGGTGGTGGGGTAGATTGGGTGGTTGCGACAGGTGGGGTCATCCTTCCTCACCACCGTATATCGGCGACGATTGCACCTCCCCCTGCTCGTAGAGGGTGAAGCGGACTTCGCGGAGGAATCGGGACGGTTGGAGGAACAGTCGGCTGTTCCCTCGCAGGCTCATGTCTATCACCGGGTGGCTGATGTAGAGCTCGTCCTTCGCCCGGGTCGTGGCCACATAGAAGATCCGGCGCTCCTCCTCTTCCCCTTCCGCTTCGCGCAGCGCCATCTCCGAAGGGAAGTCCCCTTCGCACATCCGGATGACAAACACGACCCGCCACTCCAGCCCCTTGGCTTGATGAACGGAGCTCAAGATGAGTCGTTCGGTATCGCTCGATCCCCCCCGGCCCACCTCCTGCCCGTACAGCTCCCCAAACAGCACGAGTTCCGAGAGGAGGCCGCGCAGCGTCCGGTAGGAACGCGCGAACACCGAGAGCTGCTGGAGATCCTCGATCCGCGACTGAGCGTCTTCGTATCTGGCCCGCAGGGAATCGAGATACCCGGTGTCCATCACCGCCTGGATCAGCTCGGAGGGATGCCGATCCCCCACCATCGATGCGAGGGCGCGCAGATCCCGCTGGAATCGCTGAAAGGCGGGTTGCGCTGATGAGGGCAGGGTGCTCCGCAGCGACTCGCTGGTCGCCGCGTCAAGCGGGTGTGCGGCCTTCGCGATCCCCTCCCACAATCGCGCGGCCGTCGCATGGCCGATCCGCGGCAGCAGGAGCCACAGACGCCGCCACGCCACTTCATCGCAGGGGTTGTCCAGCACCTTCAGGTAGGCCACGACGTCCTTGATGTGCGCCTGCTCGAAAAACCGGACCCCGGAGCGCACGTCGTAGGGGATGTTGCGCTTGATCAGCTCCGCCTGGAGGATGGACGAGTGCGCGTGTGCGCGGTAGAGGACCGCCATCTCGACGAGCGGGACGTCCTCGTCCCGCAGCTGGAGGATGCGCTCGGCGACGAACGCGGCCTCCTGATAGACGTCGTTGAGCGGGATCACGACCGGCAACGCCCCGCTCGTCCGCTGCGCGACCAGCGTCTTGCGGTACTGGCGCTGGTTGTGGAGGATGCTCGCGTTGGTGAAGTCGAGGATCTCAGGGGTGGAGCGGTAGTTCACCTCGAGCTTGAAGATCTCCGTCCCTGCGTTGCGCTCTGGGAACTTGAGGATGTTCTCGTAGTTGGCCCCGCGGAATCGGTAAATGCTCTGGGCGTCGTCTCCTACCACCATGAGGTTGCGGCCGTTGTGATCGGCGATCCGCTCCACGATCTCGGCCTGCGCGGTGTTGGTGTCCTGATACTCATCCACGAGGAGATAGCGGAATTGTCCGCCCAACCGCATGGCGATATCCGGATGCTCCTTGAGCAGCCTCAGCCAGAAGCGCAGGAGGTCGTCGTAGTCCACCGCGTTGGCCGAGCGTTTCTTCGCTTTGTAGCGCGCGCTGATCTGCTGGAGCTCCGCCATCCACGGGCTGAAGTGCGGGGCGCGCTCCTCCACCACCGCCGAGAGCGGCCGCTCGGTATTGAAGGCCATGCTGATGAGATCTTCAATGACGGCGGGGGACGGAAACCGCTTCTCCTCCACCCTGATCTTCGCATCACGCACGCACACCTTCAGGAGGTCCCGCTGATCTTCCTCATCCAGAATCGAGTAGTTGGGCGCCAACCCCACCAGGGCGGCGTGCCGACGGAGGATCCGGTTGCCGAGGGCATGGAAGGTGCCGCCCCAGATGGCGCTCGTCTCGCCGCCGATCAACGCCTCGACCCTGCTCAGCATCTCGCGCGCGGCTTTGTTGGTGAAGGTCGCGAGCAGAATCTGCGATGGATGGACGCCCTGCGTCATCAGGTAGGCGACGCGGTAGGTGATCGTCCTCGTCTTCCCGGACCCCGCCCCCGCGATGATCAGCTTGGGCCCCTCCCCGCAGGTGACGGCGGCCCGCTGGGCCTCGTTGAGATCGCGCGCGAGGTCGAGGGTGAAGGCGGCGCTCCGTGCAGGCCGGATCGTAAACGTGCGCGTCATGAAGGGCGGCACTCAGCACACAGCAGACAGCACACAGTAGAATCCGCAGACAGAGGCACCGTTCTCGCCCTCTGTGTGCTGTGTGCTAGGTGTGCTGGGTGCTTACCTGAGAAATTCATCCATCAGAATGGTGGCGTCACGGTCCAGCACCTGGCGCGCGTCGGCGGACACCTTGTAGCGCTTGCCGTCGAAGACGAAGATCCCTTCCTCCACCAGCCGCGTCAACCGGGACTCCTCGAAGGCGTCGTGGAGAAAGAGCATCTCCTTGACGGCCTCGAAGGAGGCGCCCTGCGGATGGTCACGGTAGAGGAAGGTGATGATCTCCTTCAGCTGGACATCTTGCGCCGCCGCCAGCAGGCGTTGTCGGATCTCGGTGTTCATCCCTCGTGAGGAGCAACGGAGGGCTGTTGACGGATCGGCCTCGTCATCGCCAGCACCGTCATCGCGATGAGCCAACCACCCACCACATCCGTGCACCAGTGACGATGCAAGTAGATCCTGGAGGCCCCCACCAGGAACACCAGCAAGCCGCAGCCCACGGTCGCCGCCTGGGCCCAACCGGCGCGGCGCTGCTGCAAGGCCTCGCCCCACCACCCATAGAGGAAGGCGGAGCGAAAGGCATGACCGCTCGCGAAGCCGGCCAGGTGATACCGCGCCATCACGTCCAGGGCGCTGGGGAGGGTGACGACATCCGGCCGCCACTGCCCCACCCAGTATCGAAGCCACACCTGAAGCGCAAGCCCCAACCCCCCCGCCGCGACAAATGCCGCGAGCATCGCCCAGTGACGAGCGCGAACCCACCCGACACTCATGAGGATCGCGATGCTCAGGGTCCAGGGCGAGCTGCCAAGGAACGTGATGGCGCGCGCCGCGGCGTCAAGCAGCGGCATGCGAAGCGCCTCCATCCACTGCGTGATGGCACGGTCGAAGGCGATGAGGTCGCCGCGTTTCACCATGACGGCCATGCCCACGAGGAGCAGCGCCCAGAACCACACCGAGAAGAGTGGCGAGTTGTGAGTTGAGAGTTGCGAGTTGGGCGTTTTTAAATCCGCAATCCGCATTCCACATTCTCCTACCGGTCGTTATCGCCTCGTCCCTTCATGGCGTTTTGAAACGCCTTGACCGCCTCCCCGAGCCCGCGCGCGACTTCCGGCAACCGCTTCGGCCCGATGACGAGGAGGGCGATGACGCCGATCACCAGGAGTTCCGAGAGGCCGAGATTTCCCATCAATCAGCTCGACGGCTCGACAGCTCGACGGCAGTAACCCGTCTTCCGGCCTGCGGCCTCCTGCCGAACATGCGGATGCCCCGCGTACGGCCTACTGCTGTCGAGCTACACTTCGCTTTTGTCACTTTACGGTCACGTAGTCCCGCAGCGCCTCGTACGTCTTCGGCCCGATCCCCCTCACGCGAGAGAGATCTTCCGGCCTCAAGAAATGACCGTGCGCCTGCCGGTACTCCACGATCCGCCGGGCCAGCGTCGGCCCGACCAGGGGAAGCCGCTCTAATTCTGCAACCGTAGCCGCATTGACGTCAACGTGATGCGCGCGTCGCAGCGCCGCATCCCAAGGACTGGTTTCAACGAACGTCGGCGCGCCCTGGATCGTCACGGACGGGCGCTGTTCCTGCCACGCGAGGATGCCGAGCCCCACCAACCCCACGACCCCCAGCCCCGTCACGGTGAGTTGCTCCTGACGATTCAGCCACATCGTGCTCAGACGACGATGTTCACGAGGCGCTTGGGGACGATGATAACCTGCGTGATGGTCTGCCCGTCGACGAATTTTTTCACCGCCGCATCCGCGAGCACCAGCCGCTTGAGCTGCTCCTCGCTGAGCCCGGCGGGAACGCTGATGCGCGAGCGCACCTTCCCATTGACCTGAACCACCAGGAGGATCTCCGTCTCCGTCAGGACCGATGGATCCCATCGCGGCCACGGCTCCTTGGCAAGGGTCTCGCGGTGACCGAGCCGCGCCCAGAGCTCCTCGCACAGGTGCGGCGCGAACGGCGATAACAACAGGACCAATGTCTCAAAGGCCTGTTGAATCGCGCGAGGCTCAAGGCTGAAGGCTGAAGGCTGAAGGGCGTCAGACAACGCGTTCAAGAACACCATCATCGCTGAAATCGCGGTATTCAAGCGAAGGTGTTCAATGTCCTCGGTGACTCGTTTAATCGTCTCATGCCGCTTGCGCTCCAATTCCAACAGCACAGGGTTTTGCTCGCTTTTCCCTTGAGCCTTGAGCCTTGAGCCTTGAGCGACGATCTCACCGAGCCGCCAGACGCGATTCAAGAATCGGTCCACCCCTTCGATGCTGCGCGTGCTCCACGGCTTGACCGCTTCCAACGGGCCCAGGAACATCTCGTAGAGCCGGAACGCGTCCGCCCCGTGCGCGTTGATCACGTCATCCGGATTGACGACGTTGCCGCGGGACTTGGACATCTTCTCATGGTCCTCCCCCAGGATGAGCCCCTGATTCACGAGCTTCTGAAACGGCTCCGGCGTTGAGACCACGCCAACGTCATACAGCACCTTGTGCCAGAACCGCGCATACAGGAGGTGGAGCACGGCGTGCTCCGCCCCGCCCACGTACAGGTCGACCGGCATCCAGTATCGCTCTCTGGCCGCGTCCCAGGGTCGCTGATCGTCGCGGGGGTCGAGATAGCGCAGATAGTACCAGCAGGAGCCGGCCCACTGGGGCATCGTATTCGTCTCGCGCTGGGCAGGGCCGCGGCATCCGGGGCAGGTGGTGCTCACCCACGCCGCCGCCTTGGTCAGCGGAGGCTCGGCGCTCCCGCTCGGCGTAAAATCCGCGATCTCCGGCAAGGTCAGGGGCAGCGCCGACTCCGGCAGCGGCACCGTGCCGCACGTCCGACAGTGGACGAGAGGGATCGGCTCGCCCCAATAGCGCTGTCGGGAAAAGAGCCAGTCGCGAAGCTTGTAGGTCACCGTATTCTCGCCGACCTTTCGGCGCTCGAGCCAGGTCACCATTCTGCCTTTCGCTTCTTCGCTGCGCAGGCCGGTAAAGGTACCGGAATCGTGCATCCGCCCCGGTGCCTCGAATGCCTGCTCCAATGGCTCGGGGAGGCGCGTACCTTCCGGAACGATCACTGGACGGATTGGCAGGTCGTATTTCCTGGCGAATTCGAAATCCCGCTGATCATGCGCCGGAACCGCCATGATCGCGCCGGTGCCATAGCTCGCCAGTACGTAGTCGGCGATCCACACTTGAATGCGCTCGTTGTTCACCGGATTAATCGCAAACGCTCCGGTGAAGACACCGGTTTTTTCCTTCGCCAGATCGGTGCGCTCCAGGTCGCTTTTCAGGAGCACCTGCTTCTGATACCGCTTGACCTCCTCATGCTGGGCGTCTGATGTGATAGGCGTGACAAGTGGATGCTCCGGTGCCATCACCATGTAGGTGGCGCCGAACAGCGTGTCGGGGCGCGTGGTGAAGATCTTGAATTCATCCAGCCCATTGCGCGAACGGAGCCAGTCCGGATAGACGTCAATGAGCCCCTGCGGAATCCGCGCCGGAAATCCGCTCTCGAGCACAAACCACACCGCCGCACCTTCGCTGCGCCCGATCCAGTGGCGCTGCATCTCCTTGATGTGGTCCGGCCAGTCCAACGAGTCGAGACCCGCAAACAACGCGTCGGCGTACGCGGTGATCTTGAGCATCCACTGACGCATGGGGCGTCGCTCAACGGGATGGCCTTTGCGCTCGCACCGGCCCTCCACCACCTCCTCGTTGGCCAGGACGCTCCCGCAAGCGCCGCACCACCAGACGGGCGCCTCGGCCATGTAGGCGAGGCCGCGCTCGTAGAGCTTGAGGAAAATCCACTGGGTCCACTTCACGTACGCGGGGTCGGTCGTGTCGATCTCCCGCTCCCAATCGTAGGAAAAGCCGAGGCGCTTGATCTGCCGCCGAAAGGTATCGATGTTCCGGCGCGTCGTCTGGGCTGGATGGGTCCCGGTCTCGATGGCGTACTGCTCGGCGGGCAGCCCGAACGCGTCCCATCCCATCGGGTGGAGGACATTGAAGCCCTGCATCCGCTTGAAGCGGGCGATGATGTCCGTCGCCGTGTAGCCCTCCGGATGGCCCACGTGCAGCCCGGCCCCGGAGGGATACGGGAACATGTCCAGCACGTAGAACTTTGGCCTCGCGTCGCTATCGACGGCCCGGAACGTCTTCCGCTCCTCCCAATAGGCCTGCCATTTTGGCTCTATGTCCTGAAACGGGTATTTGTCTGCCATTGTTATCCGATGGCCACCATGATCCCGAGCGGAGCGAGGGGCCACGCGAGACTGCCGTCGTCAAGAGGGGGGATCACAGGGGCGAGGTGTTGAGCATGACATACTGCACGATGAACGAGCGGTCCCTTGGATCAATTCGAACGAACTTCAAGCCAGTTTCAGCCGTTGGGGTCTCGTAACTCTTCGCGGGCTGATCCAGCAGCTTGCTCCAGACGACCTCTGCCGCCAAGGTAATGGGCTGCTCACGATCAGGGAATCGCACCTCCAGTTCCATCTGAGTGCCCGGCTCGAGCACGCCTTCCGTGATCAGGCACACCCCATCAGCCCCGATATCTTTTGTCAAGGCGCGCCCGATCCTCTGGCCGTCGAGGGCCCTAAAGAGAACCGTCAGGCGCTGCCGAACCCGCGCCTCTCCCCGACGCTCTTCCATAGACATCACGCTTCGCCCGCCTCCCGGCGGACAGGCGAAATTGAGAGCCTCCGCGCGCGTATGCGCGGGGCACTTCCCACCCCCCCGCACCCAGCGAACGTTGGGTGCGGGGGGGGTACGCAGGTCAACCGGCGCTCGTTTGCGGCGCTTTCGTATCCTCGTAAAACCGGATGAACCCGGCAAGGGACACGAAGCCCACGTAGAGATTCGCCACACTGCTGCCCACTTGACTCACGAGCCCTGCGACCAGCGCGGCTTGGCCGCCCGCGAGGTTGCCGATGGCCTCCAGCAATCCGAACGGCAGCCAAAAACCGAGCGCAATGAGCACAAACAGCACCACGAGCCCGAACGCGCGCCACCAACGCCCCCGCGTGGCGCGGAAGCTGGCTTGGAAACCGGCGAGGGGGCCCACGCGATCCCCCACAATGGCCACGAACCAAAAGACCAGGCGGACGCCAAGCCAGATCCACCCGCCGAACGCCGCGGCGTAGAAGACGAC
>JACPSR010000070.1 GCA_016193175.1 Candidatus Omnitrophota bacterium | reverse complement strand
GACGACCTGTCCTTTCCCGAGCGTTCGCACAACAGTCATGGCCTCTCCCCTCCTCACATAAGTATAACTTAAATATATTAGTTAGTCAAATTATATATTGGTTAAACTCTATTATTCAACGGTAACGCTCTTGGCGAGGTTGGGGGGTTGATCAATATCACAGCCGTTGGCGGCGGCGACGTGGTAGGCGAAGAGCTGCAGCGGAATCGCGGTGACAATGGGCGAGAGGAACTCGTCGGTCTGGGGCACCGTGATGAGGCGATCGGCGTAGCACCGGATGTGGTCGTCGCCCTCCGAAGCGATCACAATGCACTCACCCTTGCGGGCGCGGACCTCCTCGATGTTCGAGACAATCTTCTCGTAGACCGGGGAGCGCGTCGCGAGGAAGACGACGGGCCAGCCCTTGCGGATGAGCGAGATCGGCCCGTGCTTCATCTCGCCAGCCGCGTAGCCCTCGGCGTGGATGAGCGGGCAGATTTCCTTGAGCTTCAACGCGCCCTCGAGGGCGCTCGGGTAGTTGTGCCGCCGGCCGAGGTAGTAGAAGTTTCGCGCCGACGCGTACTTGGCGGCGACAGCCTTGACCGCCTGCTCGTTCGCCAGCGCACGCTCAAGGAGGGCGGGCAGCGCGGCCAGCCCCCTGGCGAACCGCTTGGCCTGCGCCGCGGGAAGCTGCTTGCGCTTCTTCGCGAGGTAGAGCGTCAGAAGCGCCAGCACGGTGAGCTGGGAGGTGTAGGCTTTGGTCGACGCGACGGCGATCTCAGGTCCTGCGTGCGTGTAGATCACGGCGTCCGCCTCGCGCGCGATCGACGAGCTCATGACGTTGCAGATCGCCAGCACCTTCGCCCCCTGCGTCTTCGCCATCTTGACGCCGGCGAGCGTGTCGGCGGTTTCGCCGGACTGCGTGATCGCGATAACGGTCGTGCGGCGACCCAGCCGCGAGCCGCGGTAGCGGAATTCGCTTGCCAGATCGACGTCCACCGGAATGCGCGCGAGCTCCTCAAGCATGTACTCGCCGACCAGCCCGGCGTGGTACGCGGTGCCGCACGCGATGATGATGAGCTGCTCGTCGTCGCTGAGCCGATCCAGGAACTGCGTCGTGCGCCGATCGAACCTCACCGTGTCTCCGACCAGGCGGTTGGCCAAGGTATGCTCGATCGCGAGGGGCTGCTCGTGGATCTCCTTGAGCATGAAGTGCGGGTAGCCGCCCTTGCGCGCCGACTCCAGGCTCCAAGTGACGGTTGTCGATTCTCGTTGCACCGGTTTGCCGTCGAGCGTCATCAGCCTCGGGCCGCCGGCGGTTAGTTCCACGACCTCCTCGTCGTTGAGATACACGACGCGGCGCGTATGGCTGAGGATGGCCGGCACGTCGCTGGCAAAGAAGGCCTCGCCGTCGCCGATCCCGACGATCAGCGGGCTGCTGTTGCGCGCACCGAAGAGCCGGTGCGGCTCCTTCGCCGAAATCAGGCAGACCGCGTAGGCGCCGCGGAGCTGCTTCAGCGCCAGCCGAAACGCCGTCTCGATGGGCTGGCGCTTGGCGAGCTCCTCGACGAGGTGCACGATGATCTCCGTGTCGGTTTGCGAGCGGAACCGGTGCCCCTCGGCGAGCAGCCGCTCCTTGAGCTCGGCGTAATTCTCGATGATGCCGTTGTGGACGACAGCCAGGGTACCCGTGCAGTCGGCGTGCGGGTGCGCGTTTCGCTCGGACGGCTCACCATGCGTCGCCCACCGGGAGTGGCAAACGGCCGCGTGGCCGTGCGGCGGCCGCTGCCGGATGAGCTCGATCAGCTCCTTGATCTTCCCGGGGCGCTTGCGCACCTCGAGGCGCTTGCTGTTCAGGACGGCGATGCCAGCCGAGTCGTAGCCGCGGTACTCGAGCCGGGCTAGGCAGTCCAAGGCGACCGACGTCGCGTCGCCTTTCCCGATGTAGCCGACGATGCCGCACATCCTGCTCAACCAGTGACCAGTGGCCAGTGACGAGTGACGAGTGACCAGGAGAACCCAAGAGACACCATGCTACGTCCCTCGCTGATACACAACGTTCCCACCAACAACGGTGAAGTGAACGCGGAAGTGACGGTCGAAGGTGACGAGGTCGGCGCGCTGGCCGACCGCGAGCGCCCCGCGCGAGCGATCGCCGATGAGCCGGGCCGGGATTTCCGATGCCATCCGAACAGCTTCCTCAAGCGAGACGCCGCCAACTCGCACCGCGTTGCGGACCGCCTCGATCATCGTCAGCACACTCCCAGCGAGGACGCCCTGTTTGGTCCAGTAGGCACCCTGCCGCTTCATGACGTCCCACCCCTGGAATCGAATCGAATCGGTCACCAGGGCGATCCGGTCAGCCCCCTTCGCTTGGACGAGCAGCCGGAACGCGGACGGGCTGACATGGACGCCGTCACAGATCACCATTGCCACGAGGCGCGGATCGATCAGCGCTACGTCGAGCAACCCTGGACTTCGGTGGTGGAACGGCCGCATCCCGTTGAAGACGTGCGTCACTGCGCGCGCCCCCGCGACGACCGCTCGGGCTGCGGCCACGGTGTCGGCATCGCTGTGTCCCAGTGACACCGCGATCCGATGCTTCGCGCACCAACGGATCGCCGCAGTCGCCGCAGGCAGCTCAGGCGCGAGCGTGATCAACCGTAACCGCCCACGCGCCGCGTGCGCGAGCGCGCGGATCTCGCGCAGTGTCGGCCGGCGCATCCATCGCTGAGACAACGCACCGCTTCGATCGGGATTGAGAAATGGGCCCTCGAGATGGAAACCTAGGCATTCAGCGCCTGGGAGGCCTACCGCTCGAGCGCGCGCCTCGACGCTGCTCAGTAGGCGCTGCGGCGTCTCCGGGCCAAGTGTTGTCAAAAACGCGCTCGTGCCGCCCTTCACCGCCTCCCGGGAAACAGTCCCCGGCGACCCCCACACGTGCAAGTCAATGAACCCTGGCGCGACGTAACACCCGCGCGCGCTGATCGTCCTGGCGCCCTTGGGCGCGCTCGATCGGATCCCTACAATGCGCCCGCGCGCAATCCGCACCGCCCCGTCGAGAATGCCGCGGGGCGTGATCAGTCTTCCGTGCGTGAGCCAGAAATCATCGAACGACGTGTCCCCAGCGGGAATCGAACCCGCGTTGTCAGCTCGAAAGGCTGTTGTCCTGCCACTAGACGATGGGGACATGCATCTCTCAACCTCTAGCCCGGCGGGGACCCCTTCGGCTTCGCCTACGGGACTTCCTCGGCGACCCCACACCCAGCGTTC
Organism: Candidatus Omnitrophota bacterium; assembly: GCA_016193175.1. Classification (GTDB taxonomy): domain Bacteria; phylum Omnitrophota; class Gorgyraeia; order Aquiviventales; family Aquiviventaceae; genus JACPSQ01. The sequence continues at coordinate 35,293 of JACPSR010000070.1, read as the reverse complement.
TGGGTGTGGGGTACTCCGCCTCGGTCGTCAGCGTCGAAAGGCTGGTGTCCTAGCCGTTGGACGACAGGGACGCGGGCTTATTTCTTTCGTTTGCTCAGCTTCTTCGCGGCCCTCGGCGGGGCAGGTGTGGGCTTGGCGCGCGATGCAGCCGCCGGCTTGGGTTTTACCGTCGGTGCTGATTTTGCCACCGGCTCAGGCGCGTCCGGCGCTTCAGCTTGGGCGGATACCGATCGCGGGACTTCCGGCTCGGTCTCTTTCGGCGCCGGCGGCTCGTCGGTTTCTTCCCTCTCTTTCGGCACGACGCGGGCGACCGAGGCGAGCCGGTCCTTCCCCTTAATGTTGATCAACCGGACGCCTTGCGCGGCGCGGCCGGTGGAGCGGATGTCCTTCGCCGCGCAGCGGACCATCATCCCTTCCTGCGAAATGAGCATCGCCTCGTCCTGGTCCGTCACCATCTTCGCGCCCACGACGTCCCCGTTCTTCTTCGTCACCTTGAGGTTGATGATCCCCTTGCCCCCGCGGCTTTGCACGCGGTACTCGTCGAGCTCGGTCCGCTTGCCGAACCCCAGCGCCGTGACTGTCAGGAGCGACGCCTTCGGCTGCACGACGGCCATCGCGATCACCTCGTCGCCTTTGCCAAGGCGGATTCCCCGAACGCCGCGGCTCGCCCGCCCCACTTCACGCGCCTGGGTCTCGGGGAAGCGAATCGATTTGCCCTGCCGCGTCGCGAGCAGGAGCTCGCGCTCCCCATCGGTGACCCTCGCCTCAATGAGCTCATCGCCCTTCTCGAGCGTGATCGCAATGATGCCGGCCTTGCGCGGGTTCGCGTACGCGTCGAGCTTGGTCTTCTTCACCGTCCCCTGCTTGGTTGCCATGACGAGAAATTGCTCCGGCGCGAACTCGCGCACCGCGACGAACGTCGAGAGCCGCTCGTCCTTCTGCAGCGAGAGCAGGTTGACGATCGCGGTGCCGCGCGCGTAGCGGCTCGCCTGCGGCACCTCGTGGACCTTGAGCCAGTAGCAGCGCCCCTGGTTCGTGAAGAAGAGGAGTGTCTGGTGCGTCGAGGCCACGAAGAGGTGCTCGACGAAGTCTTCTTCCTTCGTCTCCATCGCGGTCACCCCCACCCCGCCCCGCCGCTGCTTGCGATAGGCCGAGACGGGAAGGCGCTTGATGTACCCGCCGTGGCTGATTGTGATGACGACATCCTCCTCGGCGATGAGGTCCTCGATCGCGAAATCTTTCACCTCGCCGAGGACCTCCGTGCGCCGCGGATCGCCGAAGCGCTTCTTCACATCCTGGAGCTCCTCCTTGATCAGGCCGAGCACCTTCTGCTCGCTCTTGAGGAGCATCTGGTAGTATTCGATCTTTTTGATGAGCTCGAGGTATTCGGCCTCGATCTTATCGCGCTCCAGGGCGGTGAGGCGCTGGAGCTGCATCTCGAGGATGGCCTGCGCCTGTTTCTCGGTGAAGTCGAACCGCTTGACGAGCGCCTCCTTCGCTTCTTGGGGGCTCTTCGATTGCCGAATCGTCTTGATGACGGCGTCGAGATGGGCGAGCGCCTTCTTGAGCCCCTCGAGGATGTGCGCGGAACGTCTGCAGGAGCGCCTTCAGCCCGAGGACGCGCGGCCGCCCGTCGACAAGCGCCAGCATGATGATCCCGAAGGTCGTCTCGAGCTGCGTGTGCTTGTAGAGCTGGTTGAGCACGACCTGGTCGTTGGCGTCGCGCTTGAGCTCGATGACGACCCGCATCCCGTCCTTGTCCGACTCGTCGCGGAGGTCGGAGATGCCTTCGATCGTCTTCTCCTGCACGAGCTTCGCGATCGTCTCAAGGAGCGTCGCCTTGTTGACCTGATAGGGCAGCTCCGTGATCACGAGCGCCTGCCGGTTGCCCTTGAGCTGCTCGGACTGCGCCTTCGCGCGGATCCGCAGCGAGCCGCGCCCAGCCTGGTAGGCGTCCTTGATGCCGTCGCGCCCGCAGATGATCGCGCCCGTCGGGAAGTCCGGTCCCCGGATGTGTCGCGTCAGCCCCGAGAGCTCGATCTCCGGGTTGTCGATGAGCGCGCACGCGGCGTCCACGACCTCGCTCAGGTTGTGCGGCGGGATGTTCGTGGCCATCCCGACGGCGATCCCGCTTGAGCCGTTCACCAGCAGGTTCGGCAACCGCGACGGCAGCACCTTGGGTTCCGTGAGCGACCCGTCGAAATTCGGGACGAAGTCCACGGTGTCCTTGTCGATGTCCGAGAGTAGCTCGGTCGCGACTGGCGCGAGCCGCGCCTCGACATATCTCATGGCCGCCGGCGCGTCCCCGTCAACGGAGTTGTGCACAAATACGCCAGCATCCAGCAAGAAGTTGTGGTGCTCGTCCACCGTAATGTCGTAGACGTCAGCCCGCTCCTGAACGAGGCGGACGCTTGCCGCGCGGTGGTTTTGCTTTCCAGCCACCGCAAACAATTCCTCGCGTACCGGAGCGAGGTCATGGTAGCCTGCCATGAGGCTATCGTCCGGCGTCAGGTCCCGCGCCTCTTTGTACGTCCCGTTCCGCAGCAGGAACCGGTGATCCGGCGTGCAGCGAATCTTCGCCTCGTTGTCCAGGACCACCTCAACCAGCGCAGCATTACGACGCGTCGCCCGAGCGTGTCGGCTTTGCCCCACGACAATTTGGTTGTCCTTGTTCACGGAATACACATAGAATGTCGTCGTGGGGGGGAGCTGTGACAGCTCCTCGAACGATTTGTTTGTCCCGTCGAGCAGCTTGATCTTCGTGTCCCCCGTGAAACATCCGAAATTACCCTGTCCATCGATCAGCGGGTACCGAAGGCTGAAGTCCTGCACCATGCGCACGAGCGCGTCGAAGACCGCGATGTCCCCGTGCGGATGGTACTTCCCCAAAATTTCGCCGACGATGCGCGCGGCTTTCTTGTAGGGCTTGCCAGGGTCAAGCCCGAGATCTTGCATCCCGTAGAGGATGCGCCGGTGGACCGGTTTCAGGCCATCGCGCACGTCGGGCAGCGCGCGCCCGACGATGACGCTCATGGCGTAGGAGATGTACGAGTCCTTGATCTCCTCTTCAATCTCGCGCGGGATGATTTTTTCTCCGAGCGTGTACATGGCTATAGCGCTCTACCAAGCCTCCAGGAATCGCCGATTGCGAATTGTTTCTGCTGACGCTAAATGTCGAGGTTCTTAACCTCCAACGCGTGTTCCTCAATGAATTGTTTCCGGGGCTCGACGGCCTCGCCCATCAGCGTCGTGAACATCCGCTCGGCCTCGACTGCGTCTTCCATCGTCACCTTCAACGTCGTCCGCTTGGCCGGATCCATCGTCGTCTCCCAGAGCTGCTGCGGGTTCATCTCCCCGAGCCCCTTGTAGCGCTGGATCGTCAAGCCCTGCCGCCCCTCTTCTTCGATCGCCAGCAGTACTTCGCGCAGGCCGGCGAAAACTCGCTGCGTCTTCTCATCGCTCAGCCGGAAGGCCGGCTTGCTGTCCGATGGGTGGTACTCATCGAGCGAGAGGTCCGTTTTCTCGAGCTTCTTGCTCAACGCCTCGATCTCCGAGGCCTCGAAGAGCTCCGCGAACTGGGCCTTGGCGTTGGCCGAGGCCTTCTCGAGCTCCTCGAGGTTGAGCTCGTGCTTCTCGGCGAACTTCGCGAGCTCCGCGTCGTCGTAGAGGAAGTGCTGCTCGCCATCCATCCGGATGAAGTAGAGCGGGAGCCCCTTCTTCGGGCTGCGCTGCCGGAAGTAGGCGGCGAGGTCCACGCGGTAGCGGCTGACGCCCCTGCTGAGCTGCTCAAGCTCCGCCAGGACCCGCAAGAGATCGAGGAGCGTCTTCTCCTTGAAGGCCCGCTTGCTCTTGAGGTGCGTCAGCGTCTTCCCTTCCGACCCGAGATCGAGCAGGAGGCTGGAGAGCTGCTCGTCTGTCTCGATGTATTCCTCCCGCTTGCCCCGCTTGATCTTGTAGAGCGGCGGCTGGGCGATGTAGATGTGCCCGGCCTCGACGAGCTTCGGCATCTGCCGGTAGAAGAACGTGAGCAGCAGCGTGCGGATATGATTGCCATCAACGTCAGCGTCACACATGACGATGCACTTGTGGTAGCGCAGCTTCGTCAGATCAAATTCGCTGCCGATACCGCAACCCAACGCGGTAATGAGTGTTCGAATTTCTTCGTTGGTCAGGACCTTCTCGAGCCGCGCCTTTTCCACATTGAGGATTTTCCCCTTCAGCGGCAAGATCGCCTGGAATCGCCGGTCCCGCCCCTGCTTCGCGCTGTTGTGCACAAACACCCCGCTCGCTAAGGCAAAATTATGCGTCCCGGGAACCTCCAGATCATACACGTCAACACGCCTTGAAAGCCTCCGCACAGAGGCCACCCGATGGTTGTGCGCCAGCGCCGCTTCGCGAAGGCGGCGTTCATCACCGTCAAAGAATCGCTGGCAGAGCGTTTCGTATTTTAACAGGTTGGTGTTGCGTCGTCGTCTACGAAGCTCGTCATACCGTGTGAAGTCCCCCGTCTCTTTCCATGTGTCGGCAAGGAACCTCAAGGAATGGCGAAGGTACGTTTGATCGTAGGCGCGCCTTCGCTGCTGACGAAACTCACTCGTCCACTGCGTTCGCGTCCGCTTCCTTCGCCATTGTCGAAGCGCCGGGTTGCTCCATTGCGCTTTGGCCTTCTCCGAAAGCCCCTGCCTGGCCGCAGGATTCTCGCGGAAGAACGCTTGTACACGGGCCGCCTGCTGTTGTCGCTTCCCCTCCATTGCCCAGTACGCCCGTTGGGCCGCGAGGAGCGTTGCCTGGGAACGCTCTCGATACCCCGGCGAGCTTTGGTAGAAGGACAAAAATTTCCCGACCATGTACTGCTTATAGGCGGGGTCTTCCCACTGCCGGCGCGCGCGAAGCCGCAACGCTTCGCGCATCGCCGGCCTGAGCATGGCTTGACGAATGCGCTCTCGGAACGCCCTCGTCCTTCTCAGCCTTCGAAGCTTCTCGAGAACCTCGCGACGCCGAAGCGTCTTGTCGGCATGCTGGCGATGCTCTTCAAGGTGTTGCTCCTTGGTGAGTCGGCGGACATTTGGTGGGTCGTTATTGCGTTTATTAAAGTCCAGGTGGTGCCGATGCGAAGCCTCGTCTCCACGATAGACGCCATGGCGGACGTTGTGCTCATCAGCGAGCACGTGGGTGAACAGCCACCGCTGCTGCGAAGGATCGAACGCCATCTCATAACCTTCGATGGTGATCCGCTTCCCCAGCCGAGACAGCTGTCGGTAGAGCGGCATGAGCGAGTCCCCTGGCCTGAGCGCGTCCGCTCGCCTGTAGGTCTCGTCGCGCAGCATGAAGCGGTGGTCTGGCGTGCAGACGATGTGCTCTTCGCTGTCAAGGGCGACCTCAACGACCTCGGCGCCTGCCTTCGTCATCCGCGGATGAAGAATCCGCTCGATGCCGATCCTTCCGGAAGGAAGGATGGTGTAGCAGTAATGCTCTTTCCCCTGTCGCGCTTCCTCAGCGAGTTCCTTGAAAGAGATCTCCCGGCCGTCGGCCAGCGCAACTTTCGTCTCGCTGGCAAAACAACCGCCGGCGCTGTCGCCCTCGACGATGTAGATCTCGCACAGCGCCGCGTCTCGTTCGGAGCAGTCCGCGAGCTTCCCGGGCAGCGCGCTCGACTCCAAGAGGCCCTTGCGACGGACGAGCTCCCGCTCGTGGCGGGCGCGCTCGCGCGCCCGGGCTTCGATCAGGCACTTGTCCGCAATCTTGTTCGCGATCGCGGGGTGCTCCTCGAAGAACGTTGAGAGCTTCTCGTTCGCAATCGAGGCGACGATCCCCTCCGCCTCCGGGGTGCCAAGCTTCGCCTTCGTCTGCCCCTCGAACTGCGGCTGCGGGATCTTGACGCTGACGACGGCGGCCAGCCCGGCTCGCGCGTCTTCCCCCTCAATCGCCAGGCTGTCCCCCTTGAAAAGGTTCTTCGCCTTGCAGTACTGGTTGACCGTCCGGGTGAGCGCCGACTTGAACCCGGAAAGGTGCGTCCCGCCATCGACGGTGTTGATGTTGTTCGCAAAGGAGAAGATGTTCTCCGAGAAGCCGTCGTTGTACTGCATGGCGATTTCCACCGACATGTTCTCGCGGGCGTCCTCAAAGGCGATGGCGCCATGCAGGGCGGTCTTCGATTTGTTGAGGTGCTCGACGAACTCCTTGATCCCGCCGGCGAACTGGAACGCCGTCTCTTTGCCGCTGCGCTCATCCTTCAGCGCGATGCGCAGCCCTTTGTTCAGGAACGCAAGCTCCCGCAGCCGGTTGGAGAGCGTTTCGTAGCTGTGGGCGATGCCGGACTTGAAGATCTCCCGGTCCGGCTTGTACGTGATCCGCGTCCCGGTCCCGGTGGCCTTGCCGATGACAGTGAGCCCGGAGGCCGGCTTTCCTCGAGCGAAGCGCTGGCGATACGCCTTCCCGTCCCGCCGCACCTCGGCCTCCAGCCACTCGGAGAGCCCGTTGACGACCGAGACCCCGACGCCATGCAGCCCGCCCGCGACCTTGTAGGTGCGTTGGTCGAACTTTCCGCCCGCGTGGAGCTTCGTCAGCACGACCTCGAGCGCCGGCTTCTTCTCCGTCTTGTGCATGTCCACCGGGATCCCGCGCCCGTCGTCGATCACTGTGACCGAGTTGTCCTGGTGGATCGCGATGTCGACGCGCGTGCAGTGCCCGGCCATCGCCTCGTCAATCGAGTTGTCGACGACTTCCTCGACGAGGTGGTGGAGCCCGCGGGGGCCGGTGTCCCCGATGTACATGGCGGGTCGCCGCCGCACCGCCTCAAGCCCTTCAAGGACCTGGATGCTGCTCGCATCGTACGCCCCGGCTTGCCCCGGCGGGCGTCCCGCGCCCGCTGGCCCTTTCGCGTTCGCGTCTCTTGCCCGATTTCTCCGCTTCATCGACTGCTCCGCCCGCTCGATCTGGTTCTGACGATCGGCCCCGGATGCTCCCGTGCGCATCGAATGAATGTCTTCGGCCTCGTCAGCGTTCTGTAGAGGCTGTTGTCTTTCAGGATCACGCGGCTTCGAATCCTGGGCTGCTGGCTCCTGACGATGGCAACGATCTCCTGGGTGCGCAGCGCCCGTTGCCGATCAACGACGTACGGCATCCCCGCGCGAAGACTCCTCCTTGGGCCTGCCGGGACGAATGACGATCTCCTGAACCTTTCCCTTTGTCGCGGCCTTCAGCCGCTCAAGCAGCACCGGGCGTTGGTAGTCCAACAGAAACCCCTCCCCCGGCCCCTCCACGGCGACAACCAGCCTCCCGCCCCTCAGCCCTACCGGCTTCGCGTGCGCGGCCAACCGCCCACCGACGATCCTGCGCCACTCCCGCCTGGCGACGAACAGGGCTCCGTGTTGTTGCTCGACGCGCCGCAGGACCGCCGGGAGGAGCGCGCTAATCGGCTGGGCCGTTGCCCCTGGCATGTCCACCCAGCCCCTACGCGACCTTCATCGGCAAGACGATGTAGGTGAACTCCGGCTGCCGAATGACGGCGGGCCGGTCGGGCCCTGCGACCTCAATCGCCACCTCGTTGGTCTCCAGGACCTTGAGGACGTCAAGCCAGAACTCGGGGTTGAACGCCGCCACCATCGGTTCGCCCACGTAGGCAACGTCCAGCTCTTCGTGCGCGCTCCCCAGCTCCGAGGACTCCTTTGAGATGATGAGGCGGTTCGCGTTGAGTTCGAAGGTGATGGCTTGAGACGTCGCGGTCGTCATGAGGCTCGCGCGCCGAATCGCATTGATCAGCGCCTGCCGGTTGCAGGAGAAGTCGTGTTTCGATGGTGGCGGGATGACCTTCTCGTACTGTGGGAACTGCCCCTCGATAAGGCGGGTGACAACGGTCACCGCGCCGAAGCGAAACGTCAGCTGGTTGTCCTTGAGGGGGGCGATGGTGACTTCGTCAGTCTCTTCTTGTAAGAGCCGGCCAAGCTCCCGAACGGTTTTCGCTGGCATGACGACCTGAAGTGGCCGCCTGGCCGGTTCGTTGAGGGTCCCATGCGCGACGGCGAGCCGCCGCCCATCCGTTGCAACGATAACGAGTTCGCTCTTCTGGGCTGCCAGAAGCGCCCCATTCAGAATGAAGCGCGTCTCCTCCATCGACATGGCGTACGCGGTTTGCGCAATGAGCGCCTTCAGGACGCCCTGGGCAACCGTGACGCGGTCCTCGTGCTGCTGCTGTGGCAGCACAGGAAAATCCTCCGCGGGCAGCCCGGGGACCCTAAAGCTGCTCGGTCCGCAGCTGATGGTCGCTGTGTGGTTTTTCCTCGCCTCTAGGGTAATGGGCTCCTCCGGCAGCTCCCGCACAATGGTGGTGAGTTTCCTTGCCGGCAGCGCCACCGCGCCATGCTCCACGGGTGGGGTCAGAGGGAATCGGCATTGAATTCCCACATCAAGGTCTGTCGCGGTCAGCGTCAGCTCGTGCTCGTTGGTCTCCAGCAAAACGTTCGCAAGGATTGGAAGGGTGCTGCGATCATTCACCGCATGCTCAACCGATTGGAGGGTCTTAAGAAGTTGTGGTTGGGGGATTGTCAGTCTCATGGTTCCTCCTTGGTGGGGTTTTCAACACCCCGAGCCGTTGACGACTTCTGTTCTCTTATATAAACTCCGTTGTCGTACTAGGGACTGTGCGGGCTGTGGAAATCAAGACCCTGCGCGGACAACGTCAGACGGTGAGCGCACAAGCTGATGGAGGTGTTCAATGAGTTGTTTCTTGTGGAGATCCTGTGAAATTTCCACTTCAATCTTCTCCACAGCGTGCAGGACGGTCGTATGATCCTTGCCCCCGAACGCCCGACCAATCTCTGGAAGTGAGGCGTCCGTGAGCCGACGGCACAAGAACATGGCAACTTGTCTTGGGTAGAGAATCGAGCGCTCCCGCTTGACCCCACAGAGAACGCCCACCTCGATTTGGAAATATTCCGCCACGCGCCGCTGGATGTCCTCGAGGGTGATCCGCGAACGGACTTCCCTGACCATGTCTTTGAGGACGAGCTGAGCCGTCGCCGCCGTCAGGGGCTCGTTAAACAGGTTGCAGTACGCGACGACACGGATGAGGGCCCCCTCAAGCTCCCGGATATTCGAGGTGATCTGCTGCGCGATGAAATCCGTGACCGTCTCAGGGACGCCGACCCCCGACTCCTCGGCCTTCTTCCGAAGGATGGCGGCCCGCGTTTCAAGGTCCGGGAGCTGAATGTCCGTGACGAGCCCCCACTCAAATCGCGAGACGAGACGCTCCTCCAGCCCGGCAATTTCTTTGGGGGAGCGGTCGCTGGAAATCACGATCTGCTTATGGGCATCGTAGAGCGCGTTGAAGGTGTGGAAGAACTCCTCTTGGGTCGCTTCTTTCTGGGCGATGAAATGGATGTCGTCGACGAGCAAGACATCGACCGTTCGATACCGGTCTCGGAACCTCGTCGTCGTCTTGGTCTGGATGGCGGCAATCAGCTCGTTGGTAAACCGCTCACTCGAACTATAGACGACCCGGCGGGTCGGCCAGCGCTGCAGGATCGCCTGCCCAATCGCCTGCATGAGGTGCGTTTTCCCGAGGCCGACACCACCGTAAATGAAGAGCGGGTTGTAGGCCTTTGCAGGCGACTCGGCCACTGCGAGCGAGGCCGCGTGAGCGAACCGGTTGCTCGAACCCACGACGAACCGGTCGAACGTAAACCGACGATTAAGCCCTCGCCCCTCCTCCGGCTGTGGGGTAAGAGGGCCGAGGGCTTGCGCTCCTCCGGGCTCCTCCGACAGGAGGGCGGTGGAGGGCCGGGCCGACGAAGACGACGCAGGGACGCTTGCGATGGATGCGGCGACGACCTGAAGGGCTCGCCCGCCAGCGCACGACCTTAGCGCATCCAAGTAGTGGGCGGCGACCCAGTCTCTAAAAAAGCCGTTTGGGGCCTCGAGCACCACGACGTCATCAGTGACCGACGCTACAGAAAGAGGAACCAGCCACCGACCGACGACTTCGGTCCCCAGACGGGTTTTCAGGGACTCGAGAGCTCCGAGCCAATCAAATGGAGGGTTTTGCACAGTTTCCACACGTTTTGCACAGGCCTGGGACAGGCCCACGCGCCGGCGACCGTGGCCTAGGCGCACTACGAACAAGCGCGGCGAACCCCCAGTATAAGCTTTTTCGTCCATACGCTCAACACATTTCGCACTTGATTTGCCGTAGGCGCAGCCCGTATAATGTCCCGCCGAACGCGGGCAACAATCCCGACGCTGGAGAGCTCATGAAGAAGCACCTCAGGAACGTCTCAAACCTCAAGCGAAAACGGACACACGGATTCCTCCAGCGAATGAGCTCCAGCGGAGGACGCAAGACGCTCAGCCGTCGACGAAAAAAAGGACGCTGGCAGCTTATTCCTGCCTAGCGCCGCCGCGACCACTTCGACGGCAGATGCCGACGTCGTCCGCACCAGACAAAACGCCCCTGAAGCGGACCAAGGCCTTCAGCGCGATTTATCGACGAGGAAAATGGGCGCGGGGCTCGTCGCTGTCGATGGGGATCCTCCAAAACAGCGAGAGCCAAACGCGCGTAGGGCTGCGCACCAGACGGGGCCTGAAGGGCGCAGTTGAACGAAACCGCCTCAAGCGACAACTCAGAGCAATTCTCTATACCCAACGCTTTCCCTTGCGACCCGGGATGGACGTCGTGATCGTCATTCATCCAAAGGCGCTTTCCTTGAGCCCCACCCGCATGAAAGACGAGCTGCGTACGTTATGCAAACACATCGGCGCCCTCGCCTAGACGCGGCCGCCTCCCGTGCTATCCTGGCTTATCGTAACATGTTGTCCCACATATTGTTAGACTCTTGTAGGTTCTTTCCAACGTGCTCTGCCTATGCTGAAGAAGCGGTTAGGCGGCACGGAGCCATTCGTGGCGGGTGGCTTGCTGCCCTGCGTCTCGCCCGATGCCATCCGTTTGCCGGGTGGGGCTTCGATCCAGTTGAGTGATGGAGCGGCGCGTCCTTTTTGCTGCGGTTCTTTCTGCTGTTTTTCTCGCCTGGTATTCCAACGTGATCGCGCGCTGGGGAAATGTGCCAGGCAAAGACTCCACTCTGCCGACTGATCAGCGGCAGATCCAGACACAGGGCACCGCCACGCGACGAGCCAGCCTAGACGAGATATACATACAGCCTTTTGAAAATGAAGAGGTAACATTTATTGAATCGACAGACCTCAAGCTCGAGATTGGCAAAAAAAGCGGAACCGTCCGGAAGGCCATTCTCAAACAGTTTACTGATAGTTCTGGAAAGGGGCTGCTACAGTTTGGTAACGGCGTGCCGCTTTTGAGCGTACAGGCTGGCGAACTGCCTGTGAGTTTTCGACTCGTGAGCGAGGAGCCAGAAAGCGTCATATTTGAAGAAACGGACAACAAGGAAAACAGGTACCGCCTCTCCTACGCGCTTGCTCCTCTAGAAAGTATTATTAACATAAAACTACAACTGGAGCACATAGCGGATCCTCTAGATACTACTAATGTAACTATAATAAATAGTTGGGGTAAAGGCGATGATTTATCCAAGCAGCAAAATGTGTTAGAGGTATTTGTTGCTACAGAGAGCAACGGAAGAAGCAATGCGTACAAGCATAAGAAATTCCTGGCACCACTCAGAAGCGAAAAAATTGTTCCACGTGGAACACCGCTCGTTTCGCTTGCTGAGCGCTATTTCTGCCAGCTGCTGAAGCCTGGAGGAGGCGCAGTTGAAATTCACCTCATCCAATCACCTGGAGCAAATATTGCTGTGGCCACGATAGCTAGAGGCGTGGCGTTCAAAGAGGAGTCGTTTCCGTACGTAGCCACATCTTATATAGGTCCTCGAGACTATTTCTATTTGAAGAAACTAAACCTTGAGGCGGCCTTTCCAATCGGCATGATCGGGCAAATCGGACTCATCTTCCTCATGTTTCTCTCCTGGGTCGGAAAAGCGACCCACAACTACGGCGTAGCCATCATTCTCTTCTCCGGACTCATCACGCTCGTGATGTCACCGATGACGCTCATCAGCCTTAGGTCCATGAAGAAAATGCAAGAACTGAAGCCGAAACTCGACAAGATTATGGCGCAGCACAAGGAGGATAAGACGAGGGCAAATCAGGAAATCTTCGCCCTCTATCGAGAGCACAAGGTGAGTCCGCTGAGCGGGTGCTTGCCGATGCTGCTCCAGCTCCCTGTGTTTATTGCGTTATTTCAGGCGATGTCACACTTCATCGAGCTGAGGGGGAAGCGGTTTTTATGGATCTCAGACCTCTCGCTTCCTGATCGCCTGGCGCAACTACCGGTTTCGCTTCCAATTCTAGGCCAGGATGTCAACTTATTGCCGGTGATTATGTCTGTTGCAATGTATCTCCAGACGAAGCTGTCGCAGCAGCCGGTGAGCGCGGGAGAACAGAATCCGACCGCTCGAATGATGTCTGGTCCATGGATGTCCATTGTATTTTGCTTCATGTTTTATAACTTTCCATCTGGCCTTGTGCTATACTGGCTCACAAACAGCCTGATCTCCATCGCGCTCTATCGTATTGTAAAATGATACACACAAGGAATGCACAGGTGTGTGAAACTCAAACATCGTGCGCGATTTTCGGTAATGCCCAAGTTTGGCGGGTGACACGGCTGGCCCCGAGCAGCGGCTCTGAGTTTCGAGCGGCCACGGTGCCCCGTCGGCTGTGCTCGGAGGGGGCTCGCGGCATCGCGCCAGCTTCCCCAGCGAGGAAGCTGTCGCTCCGCCGGAGTTGTCGCTCGCCCTCGCTGGGCTCGGGCACCCTGCCCGCTCCAACTCCGGAGGTGCCGCTCGCCCCCTCGCTCGCCGCCGACGGGGCGAGCGAGAAACTCAGCGCAGCGCAGCCCCGCTCGGTGGGCGGGGCCAGCGGCGCGGCGAGGGGCCTGCCGTGGCAGGACCCGCCAAACTGGACTACTGCCAGATTTTCGAACATGTTCCACGTGGAACACCAAAGCCTGTCCTGACGGGATGTCAAGAGCCATAGCCATTTGCAATCAAAAGGGTGGCGTGGGGAAATCCACCACTGCGGTGAATGTCGGATCCTGTCTTGCGATTTCAGGGCGGCGAACGCTCCTCATCGACCTAGATCCTCAGGGCAACGCGACGACAGCCTGTGGGATTCAACGCAAAAATCTTGAGCAAGATACGTACGATGTCCTTGTCAATAATCTGCCATTCCAGCAGGCCATCAGAAAGACCCAGATCGATCTCCTGGATATCATTCCAGCAAGCCTGAATCTTGCGGGCGCGGAGCCATTTTTGGCTCAGATGGACAAAAGAGAAAGAGAATTGGTTCTCAGAACTTCATGTGAATCGGCGAAGAACGGGTACGAATTTTTGCTGTTTGATTGTCCTCCGTCGCTTGGGCTGCTGACGGTCAACGCGCTTGTCGCTGCAGATAGCACGATTATTCCGGTGCAATGCGAGTATCTTGCCCTGGAGGGGCTCAATACGCTCCTGCACGCCATTGACCTGGTGAGGCAGGAACTCAATCCATCGCTACGAATCGGGGGGATTGTCTTGACGATGACCGATTTTCGAGCGACCCTGGCAAGGGAAGTCGCTGAAGAGGTCAAGCGGTTTTTTCGTGACCTGGTATTTACAACCTCAATTCCACGCAACATCAAGCTTGCCGAAGCACCAAGTTTTGGAAAGCCTATTTGCCTCTACGACCCAAATTCTACAGGAGCATTAGCGTATCATCTTCTTACACAAGAGGTTATAAATAAGGAGATTATGGAGCAGAGATGACAAAACGGCTTGGAAGAGGGCTCGCAGACATTATCGATACGGCGACGCCAGGCGGCGCAAGCGTCGTCATGCTGCGCCCGGAACAGATTCGATCCGGTCGGTTCCAGCCGAGAGCCGTGATCGGCGAGTCGGGGCTTGAGGAGCTTAAAGCGTCCATCAAGCGCACCGGCCTCATCGAGCCGCTCGTGGTCAGGCCGGTGTCGCATGGCATGTATGAGCTTGTTGCGGGCGAGCGTCGGTTGCGGGCCGCGCAGGCGCTCGGCATGCCGGAGGTCCCGGTGCTGGTCAAGACGCTCTCGGATCAAGAGGCGGTGGAGGTGTCCATCGTCGAGAACGCGCAGCGGGAGAACCTCAATCCCATCGAAGAAGCGCGGGGCTACGCCAGGCTGCTGGAGGAGTTTGGATACACGCAGGAGGACGCCGCTGCGGCCGTCGGCAAGAACCGGGCGACCATTGCGAATACCTTGAGGTTGCTGACGTTACCTGAAGAGATTCGGACGGGTTTGAGCGACGGGGTCCTGACGATGGGGCATGCGAAGGCGCTGCTGAGCGTCGAGGGCCGAGATCGACAGATCGAGTTGTATCAGCGGGTCGCACGCGACGGCCTCTCGGTTCGGCAGACAGAGGCGCTGGTCCAGACGTGGGTTCCGGGAAAGCGGCGAAGGGCTCGTCGAATTGATCCGCACTTGCAGGATCTGGAAGACAGGCTGCGGCGAGTCCTGGGCACGAAGGTCAGCCTCTCCTCGAGGAAAAAGGGCGGCCGCATCCTCATCGAATATTTTTCGCAGGAAGACCTGGCACGGATTCTGCAACTGCTCGGCGTGACCGTGGACCGTGAGCCCCGCCCTGATGGGCGGGGTGAACCGTGAACGGGACGACGGACCATGGCGGAGGAGGCGACGCTGGTGCTCATCAAGCCGGACGCGATCCAGCGAGGGCTCATGGGGGCAGTGGTGTCCCGACTCGAGGAGCTCCGGCTTGAGGTGATTGGGGCCAAGGCGGTTCAGGTGAGCCGGGAGCTCGCCGAAGCGCACTACGACCATTTGCGCGAGAAGCCGTTTTTCCAGGAGATCGTGGAGTACCTTCAAGGAACGTTGCACGAGACGCGGCAGGTGGTGGCATTTGTCCTCTGGGGAGAAGACGCGATCGGGCGCGTCCGAGAGCTGACCGGAGCCACGAACCCGGAACAGGCGCATCCGACCTCGATCCGGGGAGCGTTAGGGCGCATGAGGACCACCGGGCTGATGGAAAACGTCGTGCACGCATCCTCCGACAGGCGCGAGGCCGAGCGGGAGATCTCCTTATGGTTCAAGCCGCACGAGCTATTGCGAGCCGTGACGCGGAGCGCCTCTCGGCTCGATGAGCGGGACCGTTGAGGAACCCATGAGCTCCACGCGCCAAGGCGCCATCCAGAGCATGACGGGCTACGGGCGCGCCGTCAAACGAACGGCGATCGGCAGCGTCACGGTCGAGCTCCGCAGCACGAACCATCGGTATTTGGAGATCGAACAGCATCTGCCGAGCAGCCTGACGGCGCTGCAGGGGCGTCTCGCCGAGCTGATTCGATCCCACGTCCGACGCGGGCGCATCGAGGCGTTCGTCAACGTTCAGCTCGGCTCCGAGCATCAGCGGGTGGTGACGTTTGACGAGCCCCTGCTGCAGCGCTACCACGCAGCGCTTGTCGAGCTGAACGGGCGCTTTGGCTTGAAGGACCACGTGAGGCTCGACCACCTGTTGAGTCTTCCGCAGGCGCTGACGATTACTGAGGATCGGACGCCTCCGGAGCGGTTGTGGGAGCCGATCCGTGAGGCGGTCCAGGCCGCCGTGCGCGAGCTGGTGCGGGCTCGATGGCGCGAAGGCGCAACCCTCACCGCAGACCTGCGCAGGCAGATCCGGTCGATGGAGCGCCATCTCGGCGCGATCAAGCGTCGGCTCCCCAAGGCGCTGGCGGAGCAGCGGCGGCGGCTGCGCGAGCGGCTGCGAGAGCTGCTCGGCTCTGGCGCGACGGTTTCGACCGGACAACTCGAGCAAACGGTGGCGCTGGTGAAGGAGGCTGACGTTCACGAAGAGCTGGTGCGGCTGGAGAGCCACCTGACCTACATGCGCCAGACCCTGGCGAGCCATCAACTGGTTGGGAAGCGGCTTGATTTCATCGCGCAGGAGCTCATCCGGGAAGCCAACACGATGGGCGCGAAGGTGAACGACCCCGTCGCCGTGCAACACGTCGTTGACCTCAAGGGATGCATCGAGAAGATCCGTGAGCAGGTCCAAAACCTCGAATGACAAACAGTTTCGAGTTGCGAGTTTCGCGTTTCGAGTTGTTGAGCAACCCGAAACCCTGAACCCGAAACCCGGAACAAGCCTCCAGATGAGTGTGACGTTACTGAACGTCGGGTTTGACAACGCCGTCGCGGCCGAGCGGATCGTCGCCGTCGTCGCGGCTGAGCCCTCGCCGATCAAACGGCTGCGGGAGGCAGCCGCCCGGCATCAAAAGCTGATCGATGCGACGAACGGCCGCCGGACGCGGACGGTGATCGTCACCGACTCCGATCACGTGGTGCTCTCCAGCCTCCAACCGGGAACGGTTGCGCAGCGACTGGCGGAGCTGAAGCCAGGATGACCAACAGAATTGCGAATTGCGGATTTCGCCCGCCAAAACGATTGGCGGGTCCGCCTTGCCGTGTGGCGGAACTTGCGAATTGACGGGTGGGTTATCCGCAATCCACAATCCGAAATTCGCAATGGGAGTGATGGCCTTGCCGAAAACACGGGGGCGCGCGTTTGTCATCTCCAGCCCGTCCGGCGGGGGGAAGACCACGGTGGCGGCGCGGCTGTTGCGGGCGCTGCCACGGCTCACGCGGTCCGTGTCGGTGACGACGCGGCCCATGAGGCGGGGCGAGCGGCAGGGGCGGGATTATGACTTCGTCTCGCCGGCGGCATTTCACCGGTTGAGACGGGCGGGCCAACTGCTGGAATGGGCGAGAGTCCACGGCGCGTACTACGGCACGCCCAAGCGGCCGGTGCTGCAAGCGCTTGCGGGAGGAAGAGACGTCGTCCTGAGCATTGACGTCCAGGGCGCCCGCCAGGTCCGCCGCGCCCTCGGTCGACGCGCAGCCCTGATCTTTCTCCTGCCGCCGTCAGTGGAGCATCTGCGGCGACGATTGGTCAGGCGGAGGACGGAAACGCCGGCCGCCATTCGGCGGCGGCTCGCCGCGGCACGACGGGAGCTCTCCTGCGCGGCGTGGTACGACTACACGGTGGTCAACGACCGATTGACGAGGGCGATGCAGGACATCCGGGCAATCGTCAGCGCCCACGGACGGGTCGTCGCCCGGGCTGGTGGCGCAGCATCTGGACAAGAGAGGGGGTAAGGCGCGCATGGCACAGGTGCCGATCGAAACGCTCCTGAAGCGGTGCGGGAGCATCTACCGGCTCGTCATCTTGGCCTCTAAGCGAGCGAAGGAAATCGCCGAGGGCGCTCCACCGCTTGTCGACGTGCAGCAGAAGAAGGTGACGTCCGTGGCGCTGGAGGAGATTGTCCAGGGGAAGGTCCTCTACAAGCCGGAGTCGGCTGACGAGGCTTCGGCGAAGAAGGGTCGTGGAGCGAAGGCGAGGGAGGAGAAAAAGAAGAGGGTGACGACATGACCATCGCACCGGAGATCGTGCTCGGCGTGACCGGTTCCATCGGGGCCTACAAAGCGGGCGATCTCGTCAGGCAGCTGAGGGACGCCGGCTACGCCGTGACGTGCGTCCTGACCCAGCGGGCGGCCCAGTTCATCGCGCCGCTGACGCTCCAGGCGCTGTCGGAGCGGAAGGTCTACACCGACATGTTCGATCTCCAGAGCCATCAGATCATCCACACGACGCTGGCGGACCATGCGAGGCTCGTCCTGGTGGCGCCGGCGACCGCGAACATCATTGGCAAGTTCGCGAACGGGTTGGCGGACGACCTCCTCTCCTGCGTGCTCTTGGCGACGCGGGCGAAGCTGCTGTTTGCCCCTGCCATGAATGTGCACATGTGGCAACAGCCGACGGTTCAGCGCAACGTCACGACGCTCAAGCGGCTCGGCGTCCGCTTCGTGGGGCCGGATGTCGGCAAGCTCGCCTGCGGCTATGAAGCGATCGGCCACTTGGCGGAGACGGAGGAGATCATCCGAGCGGTCAAGCAGCTTGTCCCGATTGTCGGGGCGCCTGCGCCTTCCGCCGCGCCTGGGCCGACTCGTCCCAAGACGAAGGCAAGACCCAAGCCAGCCAGTCGGAAGGCGCGGAAGAAGCGATAGCGGAGCTCGACGTCACATGAGGCCAGCGGAACGCCGTGCCGTCGTTTCGCGGGGGCCACAGAGGCGACGGTCGCTTCGCATCCTGATGAGCGCCGGACCGACGCGGGAGCCGCTTGACCCTGTTCGCTTCATCTCGAACTATTCGACCGGCTACATGGGAGCGCAGCTTGCCGCTGAGGCGCTCGCGCGCGGCCATCGCGTGACCGTGGTGTGCGGTCCCCTCAGCGAGCCGCTGCCGGCGACAGCCCATGTCGTCCGCGTTGAGCAGGCCGAAGAGATGGAACGCGCGCTGCGGCGGCGGGCGAAGCGCGCCGACGTCGTGATCATGGCGGCCGCGGTCTCAGATTTCCGTCCCACTCGATGGGCGATCAGGAAGCTGCCGCGCCGCAATCGCCTGCGCCTCGAGCTCACAGCGACACCGGACATCATCAGCCGCCTCCCGCGGCATCCTCGCCAAGTCGTCGTCGGCTTTGCGCTTGAGACAGGCCGCGTCGCGGCTCGGGCGCAGCAGAAGCTGCGCGCGAAGCGGCTTGACCTGCTCCTGGCGCAGCACGCGAACGGCGGGGGGGCGCCGTTTGGGCGACGGCCCGTTCGTGCGTGGCTCTTGTCCCGCGACGGGACGGTGACGAGGCTCGGCTCCATCTCGAAGTCGAGGGCATCCTCGGTGCTCCTTGACAAAATCGAAGTGCTCTGCTACGGTCAACATCGAAGAGCGGCAAGCAGCCAGCAGCCAGCGGTGTCCGACGATCCCTACTTGCTGCTCGCCGCTAGCTGCTAGCTCTAGGAGGTTTTGAAAGCTGCGCTTACGAGGGGAAGCGGGTGACGAGAGGATGAGCGGGCGCGTGAGCGCGCGTCAACCCAGCCCTGCTGGGTTTACCCTGATCGAGCTGCTCGTCGTCATTGCCATCATCGGCATCCTCATCGGCTTCCTCGCGCCCGGGGCCATGAAGCTGCGGGAAAAGGCGAGGCGGTCAAAGTGCCAGAACAACCTCAAGCAGATCTTCTACGCCATCTCCGCCTACCGGGATGACCATCACGAACGATACCCGGACTCGCTGGATGCGCTCTACGACAAGTACCTCGACGATCTTGCGGTTTTTAAATGCCCGTCGTCCGCCAATCCGGTTCCATCCGCCCCAGGGGCCGGCGACTACACGTACCGCCAGGGGCTGTCCCCGGCCAGCCGCTCGACCGAACCGCTCGCTCAGGATAAAGACGGCAACCATCCGGACGGCGTCAATATCCTGCGCGTAGGCGGGCAGGTCGACTTCCAGTCTTGAATCCTGTCCCTTCCAACCAGCCTGAGGGGAGCCACACCCCGCACGCAGGCAGAGCCATAACATGAACGCTCTCGGCAGATGGCGACGTAGCCAAGTGGTCCAAGGCGGCGGTCTGCAAAACCGCTATTCACCGGTTCGAATCCGGTCGTCGCCTTTTCAAAACAGTGAAGAGTGAACAGTGGGCCGGGGTGTTGGAACGGTAGACAATAGGGGCTTAAAACCCCTTGTCCCGAAAGGGGCGTGTGGGTTCGACTCCCACCCCCGGCACGAAATCGAGTTCAGCGTGAAATGGAGCCTGTGCCGCATCGGTTCGGCACGACGAGTGGGAGTCGAAGGGAGCGCCGAGCCCCAGATGGATGCCAGGCGACCCATGGGAGCCTGGCGACGACCGAGGCGCGGGCGGCCATCGGAGTCAGCGAAGCGAACGGAGAGGCCGACTCCCACCCCCGGCACTCGACTGTTCAATGTTGAATGCGTAATGTGAAATGGGAACGAAGGACGTGCTTGAACATTACGCATTCCACATTTCACATTCCACGATTTTGATGGGCGGTTAGCTCAGCCGGTTAGAGCGCGTGGTCGACATCCACGAGGTCAGAGGTTCAAGTCCTCTACCGCCCAGGTATTTCTTAAACGCACTTGCGGGCGGGGGACAGCATACTTCAATGCGGCTAACGGCGTATTCTGTCACGGGAACTCCCCAGGCAGAACTCAGAACGCGTGCGGAGATGTCTCTGGACGTTACGCGTTCTACGTTAAACGTTACACGGGCCGATGGGGCACGCGGGATAGGCTGATCAACGAAAAAAAGAGGCGCCACCGCATCTCATGAAGTTAGGCTACGAGATCCTTGACCGGACGCGGCGTGCGCTGTTGCCGACGTTGGCTCGACTGAAGCGGGAAGGATTTTATCTTGCCGGCGGCACGGGCCTGGCGCTGCAGTTGAAACACCGGCGGTCGCTCGATTTTGACTTCTATACCGAGAGCGACTTTGATCCCCAGCGGCTCTATGCGGATCTCGCGGCCACTGTGCGATCGGCGAGTCTGGTGCGGACGGCTGATGGAACGTTGATCAGCCGGCTCAACGGTGTCGAATGCAGCGCGTTTCGGTACCGGTATCCGCTGCTAAAACCGCTGGTGGTCAACGCCTATCTGGCGGTCGCCTCGGTGGAGGACATTGCCGCCATGAAACTGGCGGCCATCATCCAGCGAGGCGCCAAGCGCGATTTTTTTGACTTGTGCGTTTTACTCAGACGCTTTAAGTTGAAGAAATTACTCGCGCTGGCGAGAAAGAAATACCCGGGGATGAACGAATACATCATCTTGCAGGCGCTGACGTACTTCGACGAGGCGGATCGGGATCCCGAGAGCATGCGTCTGAAACCCTTCGCGCCGATTCGTTGGGAAGACGTGAAACGACAACTCGTGCAGTCCGTGAGAGCGTTCGTTCAGGAAACCTAAGGCCATGTCTCGCGCGCACCCCGTGCCCACGTTCTTGAAGCCGTGCTTGTGGTCGTACGATATCCGCAAGCTTGACCTGATCGCGAATGCCGAGACCATCCTCACGCAGGTGCTGAACTATGGAAATTGGCGCGCCGTGCGGTGGGCGCTGGCGACCTATGAGCCTGCCACGATTCGGCAGGTTGTGGCGCATCCGCGTCGAGGCCAGTGGTTCCCGCAAGTCCTGAATCTCTGGACGAGGATGTATCGGATTCGTCTCCCGTCTTGGCTAGTCACCGTGGCCATCCGCGATGTGCATCCCAATCCGGCGCGATGGAAAGCCACCGAACGATATAGGCGCCGGTGGGCGCAGCGTAAGCACGACCTCCATCAGCCAAAGATTCGGCGTCGGTGATCATGGGTCACGCAGGAAAAGCTGACGAATTGAAAGCGACGGATCCGCTGTATGCGCTGCGGCATAGCGCGGCGCACGTCATGGCGCAGGCGGTCCGGCGGCTCTATCCGGAGGTGAAGCTCGCGATCGGGCCGCCGATCGAGGACGGCTTCTACTATGACCTCGATCTTCCCGTGAAGCTGACGGAGGAGGACCTGCCGAAGATCGAGGCCGAGATGGCGAAGATCATCAAGGAAGGTCACGCGTTCCGGCAGTCCTACATGACGAAGGCGGAAGTGGTGGAGTTTTTCAAGCGACGCGGCGAGCGGTACAAGCTGGAGATCATCGAGACGATTCCCGATGCGCGCGTGTCCCTCTACAGCGACGGGGAGTTCATCGACCTGTGCGAGGGGCCCCACGTCACATCGACCGGCGAGGTGAAGGCGGTCAAGCTGTTGAGTGTGGCCGGCGCCTACTGGCGCGGGGATGAGCAAGAAGCGCAGCTCCAACGGATCTACGGCACGGCCTACCTGACCCCGGAGGATCTCCAGGCGCACCTCACGCGGCTCGAGGAAGCCAAGCGGCGGGATCACCGGCGGCTCGGGACTCAATTGGAGCTCTTCAGTTTTGAGGAGCTCGCCGGGCCCGGCGTCGTCTTCTACCATCCGAAGGGAGCCCTCATCCGGTCCCTCATCGAAGATGAGGTCAGGCGCCGCCACCTCGCGCGCGGCTATGAGTTGGTCGCGACACCGCACATCTTCCGAACCGACATCTGGAAACGCTCCGGCCACCTCGACTACTACAAGGACTACATGTTCCTCTTCGAATCCGAAGAGCAGGGCTTCGGCATCAAGCCGATGAACTGCCCGGGCCACATCCTCATCTACCAAGCGCGGCTGCGCAGCTACCGGGATCTCCCGATCCGCTTCTTTGAGCTCGGGACCGTCTACCGCAACGAGAAGTCCGGCGTGCTCCATGGTCTCTTGCGCGTGCGCGGGTTTACCCAAGACGACGCGCACATTTTCCTGCGGGAAGACCAGTTGGTGGAGGAGATCGAGCGGATCCTGGATTTTGCATTCGAGGTGGTGCGGGCGTTTGGGTTCACCGAGTTCGAGGTGGAGCTTTCCACGCGCCCTGCGCGGCGTATCGGCGAGTCGGCCTCGTGGGACCACGCGGAGGCGGCGCTGCGGGAGGCGCTGACCTCGCGGCACCTCTCGTTCGCCGTTCGGGAAGGCGAGGGGGCGTTCTACGGGCCGAAGATCGACATCAAGATTCGGGACGCCATCGGGCGGAGCTGGCAGTGCGGGACGATCCAGTGCGATTTCGCCCTGCCGGAGCGATTCGACCTGACGTACGCCGCCGCCGATGGGAAACCCCATCGAACGATCATGCTCCACCGCGCGCTCCTCGGGAGCTTCGAGCGGTTCCTCGGGATGCTCATCGAGCACTACGCGGGCGCCTTCCCGCTGTGGCTGGCGCCCGTTCAGGTGACGGCGATTCCCATCACCGACAAGTTCCTCGACTACGCCAGGGAGGTGACCACGGCGCTCCGCGCGCGGGGGATCCGCGTCCACCTGGATGAGCGCAACGAGAAGATGCAGGCGAAGATCCGAGACGCGCAGCTGCAACAGGTTCCGTACATGGTCGTCGTGGGGGAGCGGGAGGCCACGGCCCGCGCCGTCGCCGTCCGTCATCGTCGCGGGGGCGACCTTGGAACGATGGCGCTTGACGCGTTCGTGGATCGGGTCCAGCAGGAGAGCGCGAGTCGACAAACGACTTAACACAGGAGGGGACGACTGAGGCAGCTACGGATCAATGAACGAATCCGCATCGCTCAGGTGCGTGTCATCGGGGAGGACGGGGCGCAGCTCGGCGTGATGGCGCCGGCCGATGCGCTGAAGCTGGCGCGGGAGCGCGGCCTCGATCTCGTGGAGGTCGCGCCACAGACCAACCCGCCGGTCTGCCGCATTCTGGATTTCAACAAGTTCCGGTATGAGGAGCAGCGGCGCGAGCGTGAGGCGAAGAAAAAGCACCACGTCGCCAAACTCAAAGAGGTCAAGTTCAAGCCGCGCATTGAGCGGCACGACTACCAAATCAAGCTGGCGATGCTCAAGCGGTTTCTGATGCGCGGCGATCAGGCGAAGGTCACCATGGTCTACCGAGGACGGGAGCTCACCCACACGGAACTCGGCCGTCGGATCTTGGATCGGCTCGTCGCAGACCTCAGGCCGATCAGCAAGGTGGAACGCACCCCCCAGCTCGAAGGGCGGTTCATGACGATGGTCTTTGGGCCTGACCGAGAGAAAGTCAAGCAGCTTGAGCGCCAGGCGGCCCGTCAGAAAGCGATGGCCGAGCGCGCCGAGGCGCTCAAGATGCCAGCCGCTCCCGCCGCGGTCAGCCCAGGCAGCAGCCCTGCGCCCCACCAGCCATCAGGGGCGAACGACCCAGCTCTTCCACAGAGCAGTTGAAGCAGGACCGTCACAGCGTCGGGGGATTGGATGCCAAAACTCAAGACACTCAAAGGCGTGAAAGGGCGGTTGAAAGTGACGGGGACGGGAAAGCTGTTGGGGTTCCGGCCGGGAAGGAGGCATCTTTTGGGCGGCAAGCGGGCGAAGATCAAACGGCAGTTGCGGCGGCCGCTGACGGTGTCCCGCACCGAGGAACGGGCCATCCGCTCCCTCATTCCGTATTGCTAAGACGTTCAAGGTTGAAGGTTGAAGGTTCAAGGGCAAAGCCTTTGCCTCGAACCTAGAGCCTTGAGCCTTGAACGCATTAACGAGGAGAACACGATGGCAAAAGTGAAGTGGGCCGTCGCCTCTCGGCGGCGGCGCAAGCGGCTCTTGCAGCAGGCCAAAGGGTATCGCGGGGCGCGGCGGCTTCATCTCTTGAAGGCCAAAGAGACGCTCATGCGGGCGAAGGCCTACCGCACGCGCGACCGCAGGGTCAAGAAGCGGGGGTTTCGCAGCCTGTGGGTCATCAGGCTCAATGCGGCCGCTCGCGCGCGCGGGTTGACCTACAGCCGGCTCATGTCGGCGTTCAGGAAGGCCAACGTGACGCTGGACAGAAAGCAGCTCGCCGAGCTGGCGCTCAACGATCACAACGCGTTCGACCAGCTCATCTCACAGGTGAGCGCATAACG
Organism: Candidatus Omnitrophota bacterium; assembly: GCA_016193175.1. Lineage (GTDB taxonomy): Bacteria > Omnitrophota > Gorgyraeia > Aquiviventales > Aquiviventaceae > JACPSQ01. The sequence goes on along the minus strand of JACPSR010000070.1, from coordinate 10,988 downwards.
TTCGCTTCGTGAGCTGCATCATTGGTCCCATGGATCCGGTTCAAGAACTTGAGCAGCTGCTGTCGGAAGCCGTCCCCTCCGTCGAACAGGCTCGCAGCCCAGATGAGTTGGAGCGGCTGCGGGTCAAGTTCGTTGGCCGTAAGAGCCGCCTCGCTGACATCATGAAGTCGATTCCGCAGCTCGCCCCGGAAGAGCGCGCGGAGGTGGGGAGGCGCGCCAATCACCTCAAGCGCTCGATTGAGTCTCAGCTTGCGGCGCGGCGCGAGGCGCTCTCATCCGCCGCCAAGGCCGGGCCGTTGATCGACGTGTCGCTGCCGGGCCGCGCGTTCCCGCGCGGCCGTTTGCACCCCGTCACGCACACCATCGACGCAATCCTCTCCATCTTCGTCCCGATGGGATTCGAGATCGTCGAAGGACCCGAGGTGGAGTACGAGTACTATAACTTCGACGCGCTCAACATCCCGCACGACCACCCCTCCCGCGAGTCGTTCGACACCTTCTTCGTCGACCTCCCGTCGCCCGAGCCGAAGAAAGGGCGGCTGCTTCTGCGCAGCCACACCTCGCCCGTCCAGATCCGCGTGATGGAACGCCGCAAGCCGCCGCTGCGCCTCGTGGTCCCCGGCAAGGTGTATCGCCCGGACCCGCTCGATCCAAGCCATAGCTTCATGTTCCACCAGGTCGAAGGGCTCATGGTGGACGACCGGACGTCGTTCGCGGATCTGAAGGGCGTCATCGAGCATTTCCTGAAAGCGCTTTTCGGTGCCAAGACGAAGACGCGGTTTCGCCCGCACTACTTTCCGTTCACCGAGCCCTCGGCCGAGGTGGACATCGCCTGCACCTCGTGCGGCGGGAGGGGCTGCTCGACGTGCGGGAAAAAAGGTTGGCTCGAAATCATGGGCTGCGGGATGGTGCATCCGAACGTCTTCCGGGCGGTCGGTTACGATCCCCAACGGGTCCAGGGTTTTGCCTTCGGCATGGGCGTGGAGCGCATCGCGATGCTGAAGCACGGCATCACCGACATCCGGCTCTTCTTCGAGAACGATCTGCGGTTTCTGGAGCAGTTCTGATGGGCGACACCATCCAGGGGGTCTTGGGGCTAACTCCAAAGGACCAACTGGTCTTGCAACGTTCCCGCAAGCATCTGAAGGGGTTGTTCGTTTCCGGCTGGGTACTTACCGTGCTTTCTCTCTTCATCCCGGTGGTGATCGCAGCAAACTACCATTATCTGTTCTCTGAATTCGAAAACATTTCGAGATCGGCGACTGAAAAGTTACAAGCAGAGAGCAACCGGTTGAAGTCTCTCCAGACCACAACGCCACTTGAAAGAGAGCTGGTGGGGGAGCTCGTTGAGAGAAATTTGCAGCTTGGAACCTTGCTCCGTCGTCATGTTACGGCGTCAATTATGATAGTGGTCGCAGTGCTGGTAGGCGGTTTGCTGCACCAAGGAGTTTCGCTGCTTACTCAGGCCTACGTTCAGCGACGCTATCTTCGAATTATTGATGCCCTCGAGCGAACGCTCCACCTTTCTCGAGGCTAACGAGGAACACGCGCATGGAGCTTGTTGAGTTGAAGGGGAAGATCGTGTTCGCGTCGGGCAAGCTCGGCGACTACGACCTCTGGCGGCTGGAGCTGCCACGCCTGAAGCTCACACAACTGACGAGCGGCGACTACTGGAACGACAGCCCGCGCTGGTCCCCGGACGGTAAGGAGATCCTGTTCACGTCCAATCGCACCGGCGTGCCTGAGGTGTACCTGATGGACGAGTGGGGGAAGGAGCAGCGCCCGCTCACCGCAAGCGGCAAGTACCACAAGACGCCAGACTGGACGCCGGATGGACGCGCCTACGTGTGCGTGGCGAACTACGCCGGCAACTTCGACCTGTGGCTGATGGATCTCGACGGCAAGAAGGCGCCGCAGCAGCTCACCGACTACGAGGGGGAGGACTACATGCCGGACGTCTCCCCGGACGGGAGGCGGGTCGTCTTCACCTCGAAGCGGAGCGGCAACGACGACATCTGGGTGACCGAGATCGGCTCGGGGGCGACGACACGGCTCACCACGCACGAAGCGCGCGACTACTCGCCGCGGTACTCCCCGGACGGACGCCACATCGTGTTCGTGGCTGAACGGGTCCGTGGACTGCTCGATCCGAACGTCGACCTCTACCGCATGCAGGCGGATGGGTCCAATGTGTCGCGGCTGACCTCGAACGCTGGCGTCGATCGGTACGCGACCTGGTCTCCAGATGGGCGCCACCTCATCTACACGGCCTCAAAACCGCGAGAGGTTAGCGAGCGGCTGATGGTCATGGAGGAGCGCGAGGGGAAGCCGGTCAAGCTCTCAATTGATCGGGAGCCGCTGGAATGGGATATCGGAGCCCTGCCGGAGGCGGTCGGGCTCTTCAAGCTCTTGCCAACAGCGCTCATCCGGGCCACCTACCCGGAAGAGTACTGGGGCACCGAACGATGCCCAGACTGGGCCGCATGAGGGTCCCGCTGGAGTGGCTCAAGGACTACCTGGCGGTGCGGTCCTCGCCGGAGAAGTTGGCGGAGCGGCTGACGATGGCCGGCCTCGAGGTCGTCGCGATCCACGACGTGAAGGGCCAGCCGGTCCTGGATCTTGAGATCACGCCGAACCGAGCCGACTGCCTCTCGATCATCGGGATCGCGCGCGAGGTCGCGGCGATCACAGGGCAGCGGCCGAAACTTCCGACGGCTGTTCGTAGTTCATCGTTCAGTGTTCGTAGCAAACGCCAACACCGAACAGAGGTGAAGATTCGAATTGAGGACCGGCGCGGATGCCAGCGGTATATCGGGCGGCTCATTGAGGGCGTCAGGATTGAGCCATCGCCCAAGTGGATGCAGCGCCGACTCCTCACCTGCGGGGCGCGGCCCATCAACAACGTCGTGGACATTACGAACTACGTGCTCTTGGAGCACGGCCAGCCGCTCCACGCCTTCGACTTCGACCGGTTGGCCCAGGGGACGATCCTCGTGCGACGGGCGAAGCCCAACGAGCCGATCACGACGCTGGACGGGGTCAACCGGTTGCTCTCAGCGGAGACGCTGGTCATTGCGGATGCCAGCAGGCCTGTGGCTGTGGCCGGCGTGATGGGAGGCCTGGGCAGCGAGGTCACGCTGACGACGCGCAACGTCCTGCTTGAGAGCGCGCTCTTCGATCCCGTGACCGTGCGCCGCACGGCGAGGGCGTTGGGGATGAGCAGCGAATCGTCCTACCGGTTCGAGCGCGGGGTGGATCCGGTGGGGGTCGAGACCGCGTCGGCGCACGCGGCCTCGCTCATCGTCAAGCTGGCGGGGGGCTCGCTGCGCCAGGTGCTTGATGTGGGCGCCAAGCCGCCGAAGCGGACGGCGATTTCCCTTGAGGCCGCGCGAGCCAGCCGGTGGCTCGGGATCCGGCTCTCGCCCGCAGAGATCCGCACAGCCCTCGCCCGCCTTTCGTGTCACGTGGTCTCGCGCGGGACCGAAAGCATCCTGCAGGTCAGCGTCCCGTCCTTCCGGCGGGATCTCGCGCAGGACGTGGACCTCTATGAGGAGCTCGCGCGGATTGAAGGGTACGATCGAATCCCGTCGAGCCTCCCGATTGGTCCGCTTGCGGGTTCGAGGAGTCACTCCGAAGACACTGAGCGCTTCCAGCAGCGACAATCGTTGCGGTGTCTCTGCGCCGGTCTGGGACTCACCGAAGCGATCACGTGGGGATTGGTGTCGGAGGCGGATCTCTCTCGCTGCGGGTACACGGCGTCTCAGTCGGCTTGTCTGGCCAACCCCATGAGCCAGGACCACGCGTATCTGCGGCCTTCGCTGCTGATGGGCTTGCTACAGGCGGTTCGCCGTAACCACACGCAGGGCGAAAGCGACGTGCCTCTCTTTGAAATCGGCAACGTGATGCTGCTTGGGGCCCGCGAGGAGGAGCTTCGGCTGGGTTTTGTCATCTCAGGCTTGTGGGTGCGCGATTGGCACGCCAAAGACGCCTGCGATTTCTTCCGGCTCAAAGGGCTGATCGAAGCGATCACCGATCGGTTCTGCCGCAGCGCCGCGCGGTTTGTCGAAGCGCCCCACCCGTGGGCCGATCCAAGCCAGAGCACGTCGGTCACGCTGGACGGCTGTGACGTTGGGGCGGCCGGACGCGTGTCTCGGGCCATCACGGACGTGTTGGACATCGAGCAGGACGTGTGGTTCGCGGAGCTCTCCGCCAACGCGCTGCTGGCCGCCGCCTCTCGATCACCGATCGCGGTGAGCGCACCCACAGTCTTCCCCCCCGTCAAACGGGATCTCTCGGTGCTCTTGGACGAGGGGAGCCCCTACGAGTCCGTGTTCCGCGCCATCTGCGAGATCGGCGGGAATCTCACCAGCCGCGTCGAGCTGATCGACCGCTACGCAGGCCCTTCCATCCCTGCAGGGAAGTACAGCCTCACCTTCGCCATCGAGTACCGCGAAGCCACCCGCACCCTCACGGCGGCCGAGGTGGATGCGCTCCACCAGCGCATCGGTCAGACGCTGACGAGCCGCTTCAACGCCCAGCTGCGCTGAGGCCGGGCAGCATCTTCCCAAAACCACTTGCAGGTTCGGCCCGCGCGTGATAGAGTAACACCCGCCCTGTGCTGCGCGTGAGGTTCCAGTCAACGTGAGCCAACACCACGTGACCGGGAAACCGGCTTCCGTTGGGGCAAGCATGCCCAGATTCGCCAGGGACGCAAGACCCCTCCGGAGAGGTTACCCACCTGTTTGAGGTTGGGTTCAGCGTGGACGGAACCCACGGCAGCGTCGGGGCGTTTTTTCTTTTCGGCGCCTTGATGGCGGATTGATGAGGTGATACAATATACTTACGTCGTATCACCAATCAATGAGGGGACCATGGTCAAGCACCTGACGCACCACGGCAACAGCGCAGCCCTTGTCATCGACAAGGCGATCCTGGAGCTGCTCCACATCACCGTGAAAACGCCCCTGGAGCTGGCTACGGATGGCAAGAGTCTCATCGTATCACCCGTGAGAGACGCCAAGCGGGCCGCTCGCTTTCGGGCTGCGCTGGAGACGGTGAACCGCCGGCACGGCAAGACGCTCAAGGCGTTAGCCGAGTAACACTCCGTGGCTGAGCCGTCCTTCCTCACGCTTGCCGAAGTTATTGACATCCATGCGGACCAGCTGCGGCGGTATGGCGGGAAGCCAGGGTTGCGCGACGCGGGCCTCCTGGAATCCGCGCTGGCTCAGCCCGAAGCCTCGTTCGGCGGGGAGTGGCTCCATCCAACCCTCCACGATATGGCCGCGGCGTATACCTACCACCTGTGCCAGAACCATCCGTTCGTGGACGGGAATAAACGGACCGCATTGGCCTGCGCGCTCGTGTTCCTCGAAATGAACGGCGCCGGCGTCCTGGACCCCAAGGGCGTCCTTAAAAAGGCGATGCTGGCGGTGGCGTCCGGTATGATGAGCAAGGCGACGCTGGCGAAGCGCTTTCGCAGCCTTCCCTGACCGATGGGAACGAACGACCTCTTTGAGACGAGCACGCCCGCACCAACGGCGGTCCCGAGGCCGCTGGCGGTCAGGATGCGGCCGCGGACGCTTGCGGAGTTCGTCGGCCAGACGCACGTCGTCGGGCCGGGGAAGCTCCTGCGGCGGGCGATTGAAGCTGACCGGATCACTTCTCTAATCCTCTACGGGCCGCCGGGAACCGGCAAGACGGCCCTCGCTCACATCATCGCCCACGCCACGCACGCCCACTTCGAGCTTCTGAACGCGACCTCAGCCGGGGTGAACGAGCTGCGCGAGGTGATCGTTCGGGCGAAGGAGCGCGCGCGCCTCGACGGCCGCAGGACAATCCTCTTCATCGATGAGATCCACCGGTTCAACAAGGCCCAGCAGGACGTCCTGATGCCGGATATCGAGCAGGGCAATCCCATCCTGATCGGCGCGACGACATTTAACCCGTTCTTTGCCATCGTGTCAGCGCTCCTCTCGCGCTCGCTCGTGTGCGAGCTCAAGCCGCTGGTGCCGGAGGACGTTCGGATACTCCTCCAACGCGCCCTCACCGATCGGGAGCGCGGGCTTGGCCAGATGAAGATCCGAGCCGACGACAAGGCGCTGGCGCACCTCGCCCGTGTGTGCGACGGCGATGCGCGGCGAGCCCTCAACGCCCTGGAGCTCGCCGCGCTGACGACGCCGAAAGGCGGCGACGGAACCGTTCATCTGACCCTGGAAGCGGTCGAAGAGTCCATCCAGAAGAAGGCAGTGGTGTACGACCGGAAAGACGACGCCCACTACGACACGATCTCGGCCTTCATCAAGTCCATGCGGGGCTCGGATCCGCATGCGAGCCTCTACTGGATCGCGAAGATGCTCTACGCCGGGGAGGACCCGCGTTTCATCGCCAGGCGGATCGTCATCTGCGCCGCGGAGGATGTGGGCAACGCCGACCCGCAGGCGCTGGTCGTGGCCACCGCAGCCATGCAGGCCGCGGAGTTCGTGGGCTTGCCGGAGTGCCGCATCCCGCTCGCCCAGGCGGCGGTGTACATCGCCTGCGCGCCGAAGTCGAACGCCGCCTACCTGGGGATCGAGCGGGCGATGAAGGACGTCGAAGAAGGGCGGACGCTAGAGGTCCCGACCCACCTCAAAGACGCCAGCTACAAGGGCGCGAAGCAGCTTGGGCGGGGTAAGGGCTACAAGTACGCGCATGACTACCCCGGCCACCACGTCGAGCAGGAGTACATCCCGTCGGCGACCGTGTACTACGAGCCGACCGAGCTTGGGTTTGAGAAGACGATCAAATCCCGCCTCGAGACCCTGCGGAGAATGTCTGCCTGAGTCACAGCGTAGCTTAGAATTTCTGCCCGCCTTTAATATGACCAATTTAGTTATATAATTGCAACAGAATGGCATTTATACCTTGACAAGAATTGTCATATATGGCATCGTAAACCGCAAAAGCGAAAAAAGGAGAGGAGATGCTCCGTCGAAAACCTCCCTCGCCGGCTTCGCGGGTGACGCGGAGCCGGGGTCCCCACCGGCCCGCACCCGCCACAGTTCTTTGGCGGGGAGGACGGATGGGGTCGCGCAGCGGCAGGCCCTGCGAAGCCGGGTGTTCGACACAGCAGAGAGGAGAATAATAGATGAACGCAGCGGTGCAGCAGGCGATCGAGCGTGGTGATCTGGAGTCCAAGTCGGCTCAAGAGATCGTGTCGTGGGCCCTGAAGCAGTTTGGCGAGCGGGTCGCCCTCGCGTCCAGCTTCGGCGCCGAAGACGTAGCGCTCATCCACATGATGGCGCAGGCGAATCCCAGGCCGCGCATCTTCACGCTGGACACCGGCCGGCTCAACCAAGAGACGTACGATGTCATGGACAGAATTCGGGAGAAGTATCGGGTCTCGATCGAGGTGATGTTCCCGAAGGCTGAGGCGGTCGAACAGATGGTGCGCGAGAAAGGGCTGAACCTCTTCTACCACTCCATCGAGAACCGCAAGCTCTGCTGCGGCATCCGCAAGGTGGAGCCGCTCAACCGGGCGCTGGCTCACCTCGAGGCTTGGATCACGGGATTGCGCCGAGACCAGGTCGTCACACGAGCCGCCGTCAAGAAGGTCGACCTCGACGCGGATCACGGCGGGATCGTGAAGATCAACCCGCTGGCCGATTGGACCTGGGAAGAGGTGATGGACTACGTCAAGCAGCATCAGGTACCCTACAACGTCCTGCACGATCAGGGGTATCCCTCGATTGGATGCGCGCCGTGCACACGGGCCGTCAAGCCAGGCGAGGACTTCCGGGCCGGCCGCTGGTGGTGGGAGCGCCCTGAGCAGAAAGAGTGCGGCCTGCACGTCAAATGAAGCCACAACTTACGGAGCGAAGCGAACGTAAGTTGTATGGCTGAATTTGACCCCACACCCAGCGATGGTCACGAACCCGCTCAACATGACGTCTGCAGAAGCCCCGTCACCCCGGCATGTCCTGCGGACATCCCGCTGGGTGTGGGGTTCAATTCGGGCACACGAGTTACGTCGCCCTGGCGGGCTCCGTAACTCGTGCCCTCATTGAACATGATTGCTCCGCACGGTGGCACGTTGGTGAATCGGATCGTCGAGGGTCGAGCGCGCGAGGCGCTGCTGGCGCGCGTCGGTTCCATGTCGCGCGTTGAGCTCGACGCCTGGGGGCTCTCCGACGTCGAGATGATCGCGATCGGGGGTTTCAGCCCGCTCGAGGGGTTCATGGCGAAGACGGACTATGAGTCCGTCGTGTCGAGCCGACGGTTGGCCAACGGATTGGTCTGGACGATTCCGGTGGTGCTGGCGGTCAGCCGCGCGCAGGCCCAGGAGCTCAGGGGCGACGTGGCGCTGACGGCGGACGGGAGCGCGGTCGCGATCCTGCACATCGAGGATGTCTACACGCCGGACAAGGCGCTTGAGGCGGCGCGCGTCTTTGGGACGACGGATCCTTCGCACCCGGTGGTGAAGCGGCTGGAGGCGATCGGCGAGGCGTACCTCGGCGGCCGGATCAGCGTGGTCAACCGCCCGAAGCCGACGACGTTCCTCCCGTACCGCCTCGATCCGAACGACACGCGGCGGATCTTCGCCGAGCGCGGCTGGAAGCGCGTGGTCGCGTTTCAAACCCGTAACCCGATCCACCGCGCGCACGAGTATTTGCAGAAATGCGCGCTGGAGATCTGCGACGGAATGCTCCTCCATCCCATCGTCGGAGAGACGAAGGGCGACGACGTACCGGCGGCGGTGAGGATGAAGAGCTACGAGGCGCTGCTGGCGAGCTACTACCCGAAGGACCGCGTCGTCCTCGCGGTGAACCCGGCGTCCATGCGCTACGCCGGTCCGCGCGAGGCGATCTTCCACGCGCTAATCCGCAAGAACTACGGCTGCACCCACTTCATCGTCGGGCGGGACCATGCTGGCGTCGGGAAGTTCTACGGGACCTACGATGCCCAGCGGATCTTCGATGAGTTCCAGCCGGACGAGATCGGCATCACCCCGCTACTCTTCGAAAACGCCGCTTACTGCACGATCTGCCGGGGCATGGTGTCGAGCAAGACCTGTCCCCACGCACCAGAGCAGCACATCAGCCTCAGCGGCACCAAGGTGCGCGAGCTCTTGCAGGCCGGCACACTACCCCCACCGGAAGTGACGCGGCCAGAAGTCGCGGCGGTCCTCATCGAAGCGATGCGAGATCAGTCCATAATCCATAGACCATAGCCCACGGTCAAAGCTCCAGGCTTCAAGCTACAGGCGTGTTAGTATTTATACTTTACAAATAGTCAGACTAAATATATACTTCATTGTATGAGAGAACGCCCACTGTGGAAGGAGCGAATTCAGCAGGCCTGGAAAGAGGCCCCGATTGTCTGGTTGTCGGGAGTCCGCCGTTCAGGCAAGACGACGCTCGCGCGAAGCCTGGCTGAGCCGGGGAAGATGCTCTATGTCAATTGCGACCTTCCGGTTATGGAAGACCGCCTGCGGGACCCGGAGCTCTTTTTCCGAAGCTGCGAACGGCCCATCGTGGTGTTTGATGAGGTGCATCGGTTGTCTGATCCCAGCCGTGTGCTGAAAATCGGGGCGGATGGATTCCCAAAACTGAAAATTCTGGCCACGGGTTCTTCGACGCTGTCCGCCAGCAGGAAATTTCGTGATACCTTGACGGGACGAAAACGGCTGGTGCACCTGTTGCCGGTGCTCTGGTCGGAGCTTGCCGCGTTCTCCTGCAAGGATGTCTCTCGGCGGCTGTTGCACGGCGGCCTGCCGCAGGCGCTGCTGGCCGATGCCAAACAGGCTTCCTTTTACCGCGAATGGCTGGATTCATTTTTTGCGCGGGATATCCAGCGGCTGTTCGCCGTGCGCGACATGGACAAGTTCAACGCCCTCTTTGAATATCTGCTGAAGCAGAGCGGGGGGCAAGTCGAATCCTCCAGAGCGGCCTCCGCGCTTGGCATCAGCCGCGTGACCGTGGAGCATCATTTGCAGGCGCTCGAAATCACGCATGCGGTCACGCGCATTCGTCCGTTTTTCGGCGGCGGACAGAAGGAAATCCTCAAGATGCCCAAGGCCTACGGCTTCGATACGGGGTTTATCACGTTTGTGCGCGGCTGGGATCCGCTGCGAATGCAGGATCACGGCATCTTATGGGAACACCTGGTGCTGGAGTCCCTCCAAGCGTGCGCGCCGAATGACACGATCCGGTACTGGCGCGATAAAGCCGGCCGCGAGGTGGATTTTGTGCTGGTCAAACGACGGGATCACGTCGACGCGGTGGAATGCAAGTGGAACCCGTCGGAGTTTGATCCCTCGGGGCTGAAGGTGTTTCGGTCGTATTATCCGAAAGGCGACAACTATCTCGTGAGTCCGGTGACGGGCGATGCGTACCTGAAGCGTTTCGGGAGCCTGACCGTGAGGATCTGCGATCCGTCAGGGGTCAGATGAGGATGTAAAATGAGTAAAATGAGGGACGGTTCTGTTTATTCTGACTTCTGCTGTTTGACCTCTGAACCTCCGGGTGGCAAATGAACGAGCGACGAGCGGACGTTCTGCGGGAAGTTGTTGCTTGGAGCCCGCAGCCTTTGGCTTGGTCTATGGACTATCGACGATGGACTATGGACTCGCGCAGTGATGCGGATTGACGTCCGGCACGTCTTCAAGTCGTTTCCGCACAACGGCGGCGCGCTCGAGGTCCTCCAGGACGTGAGCCTCACGGTGGAGGAGGGGGAGTTCGTGTGTCTGCTGGGCCCATCGGGCTGTGGCAAAAGCACGATCATCCATCTCATCGCCGGGCTGGAGCGCCCGACGTCCGGAACCATCCTCGTCGGAGGCCATCCGGTGAGCGGGCCGGATCCAAGCCGAACCGTAGTCTTTCAGGACGCGGCCCTGTTCCCCTGGCTGAGTGTCTTGGGCAACGTCGAGTTCGGGCTGCGGATGGCCGGACTGCCCGCCCCCAAGCGGCGCGACCGGGCGATGGAGTACATCAAGCTGGTCCATCTCTCACGGT
>JACPSR010000002.1 GCA_016193175.1 Candidatus Omnitrophota bacterium | reverse complement strand
GAGCCTCTGTTGGTCCTTCGTGGCCCTCCCGACGAGCAGGATCAGCAACCCCTGGGCCATCGGATCCAGCGTCCCCGTGTGCCCGACCCGTTGAACGCCGAGCTTCCGACGGACCACCTGCACCACATCGTGCGACGTCACCCCCGAAGGCTTATTGATCAGCAGCAACCCTTCCACCATGCAACGCTCCATAGAGCCGCTCGCCTCACGGCCGACTGTGGCGCCTGAGCCGATCAAGCGTCTCAGATAACGCAATGGATCCCGCGATGGATTCATCGTACCGAAAGAGGAGCTCGGGGATGACTTTCAACCGGAAGCGCTTTTTGACCAAGCCATGGATGAACCCCGTGGCATGGTCCAGCGCGGCTTGGGAGCGCACCCGATCCTCCTCGCCACCGAGACAGCTGAACAACACCTTGGCGTGACTGAGATCCTTGGAGAGCTCTACGCGCGTCATCGTGACAAATCCCAACCGTGGGTCTTTGAGCTCCCTGTGGATGATCGTGGCAATCTCCTGCTGGAGCTGGGTGGCCAATCTCGCGGTTCGCGTGGTTTCCATGCTACAGGTACTCCTCTTCGACGTGAAACACGTCACGTTGCGCCTTACGCGTGACGCTCCAAGAGAGCGGCAAACTGCTGGAGACATGCGCGAGGGTCCGGCTCATCCAATATGCGGTCTAATTCTTTGTGGAGTCGTCCCGCATTGAGCCATCCGAGCGCGCCCGCTGAAACCGCCGCCTGCATGGCGCGTCTTGTCGCTCGCTCCCAGGAGAATCCAAAGCGCTGCGCGAACCGTATGCCGCGCAGGATCCGGCTCGGGTCATCGAGGAAACTCCGGTCATGCAGGATATGCAACCGCCGCATCCGAAGGTCCCGCGCCCCGCCGAAGGGATCGATGAGCGCTCCGAATCGCCCAGGAGCGAGGACGAGCGCCATGGCGTTTATCGTAAAATCCCGACGGAAGAGATCCTCCTCCAGCGTCCCGGCTGAAACGCGAGGATACGCGGCAGGCCTGGCGTACGTCTCCCTTCGGCAGGACGCGAAGTCCACCCGGATTCTCCCGCGGCCAGGGGCTCTGTGCAGGAGCACCGTCGCGGTGCCAAACTGCTGATGGACTTCGATCGTGCCGCCCAGCGCATCGGCCCCAGCGCGGGCCACCTCAATGCCGTTGCCCTCGACGGTCACGTCCACGTCGGTCGTCGCCTTGACGATCCCCAGCACCCAATCGCGGACGCACCCCCCCACCGCGTAGGCGTTCATCCCACGCTGATCGGCGATCCGTCCGATGGTTTGCAGGAGCGCCTTCGCTCGTACGGGGACGTTCACTTGCCGCATCGCCTCCTACCGACTGGTTCAGGGACGGGGATGGAACTGCTCGTGGACGGCTTTGAGCCGAGCGCGATCCACGTGGGTATACCGCTGGGTCGTGCTGATGTTGGCATGGCCGAGGAGCTCCTGGACCGTCCGCAAATCCGCTCCACGCTCCAGGAGATGGGTCGCGAACGAGTGGCGGAGGGTGTGGGGACCGATCGGTTGACTGATCAGGCCGAGCCTTGCGTAATGGCGCAAGAGCTGCCACACCCGCTGTCTGGTGAGACGCCCACCCCGCCGGTTGATGAACAACGCCTGGTCGCCGGAATGGGCTGGACGACGCCCCATGAGGCGCGGCCGCTCCGTCTCCAAATAGCGCGTCACAGCGTCGGAGGCGTGCCTCCCCAGCGGGACGATCCGCTCCTTATTGCCCTTCCCGATGCAGCGGATGAACCCGGCCTCGAAGTTGCACTGGTGCACGTCGAGCGAGACGAGCTCTGAGACCCGCAAGCCAGTTCCGTAGAGCAGCTCCAAGATCGCGCGGTCGCGCACCCCTAAGCCCTCGACCGGGACGCTCGCCAGCATCCGCTCCACCTCCTCCAGCTTCAGCGTCTGGGGCAGGCGTTGCCACAAGCGGGGTGTCTCGATGAAGGCCGTGGGGCTGCGCGACACCAGGCGTTGCGCCTCGAGGAACCGAAAGAGGCCTTTGACGGCGGCCAGCTTCCGCGCGACGGTCGAAGGGCTGCGGCTCAATCGCAGCTTGTGAAGGAACTCCCGCACGTGGACTGGCCGAACGCGTAACAGTGTGCCGATCCGTCGCGAGGTGAGAAAGGCTTCGAACAGGGTGAGGTCCTGACGATAGCTTGAGCAGGTCGCCTGGCTCAGACCCCGCTCCAACTGCAGATAGGAGAGATACTCCTCAATCTGCTCGCGCATTTTTCAGATGATCCTCGACGTCCCGCCAGAAGAATTCGCGGTGGATCCGGCGCGACTGAGCCTCGATCACCCGCTGAAGAGCGCTGGCGCGAGAGAAGCCGGTGGCGCCTTGCTGGAGCTCCTCGTCGATTCTGGCTCGCTCCTCAATCAGCGGCGAAAGGCGCACAGCCACGTCATCCGTCACGAGCCCCTGGAGCACTTGCAGCTCCCCCAAGGATTCCGAGGAAGCCCGCTTGAGCCGTTTGGGATTCGGCGAATGGCTCTGGAAGGCCTCGAGGAGCTCGCCGTCCCAATACTGGAAGATCAGGTAATGCTTGCGGTAGCGATCGAGCGGCGTCATCGCTTGGGTGTAGTCTCGGAAGCTGATAATCGGGGTCGGGGGAGGCTGGGGTTTGGGTTTCCGCGTAAACTTCCGTTCCAGTGATTCGCACCCCGTTCCAGCAGCCAGCAGCCAGCAGCCAGCAGCCAGCAACGTCACTACGCTGTGTGCGTTACTGGCTGATGAGTTGTTTGAAGTGCGCTTCATTGATCACGTTTACGCCGAGCTTTTTCGCTTTTTCCAGCTTCGAGCCAGGCGAGTCGCCGGCGACGAGATAGGTGGTCTTCCGGCTCACGCTAGATGACGCCGTCCCCCCCAGCCTCCGCACGAGCGCTTCGGCCTCGCTGCGGCTCATGCTGGAGAGCTCGCCGGTGAAGACGAACGTCGCGTGCAGAAGCGGGTGTGGGCCCGACCGCGCCGCCTCGGTCATCTTCACGCCGGCGGCTTCCAGCCTCCTGATGAGCTGCCGCGTCTCGGGCTGATGGAAGAATTGGACGACCGCCCCCGCCACCACAGGTCCAATGCCAGGCACCTGCTCCAGGGTTCCTTGATCCACCTGCGTCAAACGGGTCATTGAACCGAACCGCTCCGCCAGCTCCCTCGCCGCCTTCTCCCCGACATGGCGAATCCCCAACCCAAAGAGGAGCCGAGCCAATCCTCGCGTCCGGCTGGCCCGAATCGCATCGAGCAACTTCTGCGCCTTCCGTTCCGCAAAGAGCGGCAGCTTCAGGAGATCGCCGTCGGTCAACCGATACAGCTCCGCCACGTCGTGGATCACCCCGCGACTCACGAGTTGCTCGACGACGACGTCTCCTAACCCTTCAATGTCCATGGCGCTTCGGCTTCCGAAATGGAGGACGGAGCGCGCCAGCTGTGCCGGGCAGGAAGGGCTGATGCACCGGTAGGCGACCTCCCCTTCCTTTTCTTTCGTGATCACGCCATGACACTCCGGGCAGCGCAATGGGGGCCTGACGGACCGCTCCTTGCCGCTCCGCTTTGACTCGATCACCTTCACGACCTGCGGGATGACCTCCCCAGCCCGCCGGATCACCACCCAGTCTCCGATCCGGACGCCGAGCCGATCCACTTCCTCGTAGTTGTGGAGCGTGGCGCTTGAGATGGTGACGCCTCCGCAGGAGACGGGTGCGAGGCTGGCGACGGGGGTCACTACGCCGGTGCGCCCGACGGAATGGAGCACGTCAAGCACTTGGGTCGTCGCGTGATGCGCCGGAAACTTGTAGGCGATCGCCCAGCGCGGGGATTTCATCGTCATGCCCAACCGCTCCTGATACGCCAATTCGTTGACCTTGATCACCACCCCATCCGCTTCGTAGCTCAAGCGGTCACGGAGCGCTTCCAGGCGGCGGCAGCGCTGATGGGCTTCCTCGAATGAGCGGCAACGCCTGGCTTCGTCCGTGATCGGCAACCCGAGCCGCTTGCACGCCTGGAGGAACTCCCAGTGCGAGGTAAAGCGCATGCCCTCGACCATCCCATAGGAGTGAGCGAAAAAACGCAGCGGCCTCGTGGCGCTCACTGAGGGGTCCTTCTGCCTGAGGCTGCCGGCTGCGGCGTTGCGCGGGTTGGCGAACGTCTCTTCCCCTGCCCGGCTGGCCTGAGCGTTGTAGTGCTCAAACTCTTTCGTCGCCATGTACACTTCCCCGCGCACCTCAAGACGGCTCGGGGCCTCGCCTGAGAGCCGAAGGGGGATCGCCCGGACGGTCCTCGCGTTGGCCGTCACCTCTTCACCGGTCGTCCCATCGCCACGGGTCGCCGCCTGGACGAGCTGACCCCGCTCATAGGTGAGGGCCAGCCCCACCCCGTCGATCTTCAGCTCGACGGTATAGGTGGGCGCAAGGCCCGGCAGCCCCTTCGCGACGCGCTCATGCCAGGCGAGCAGCTCCGCTTCGGTAAACGCGTTGTCGAGCGAGAGCATCGGGGTGGCGTGGCGCACCGGACGGAACGCCTCATCCGGAATCCCGCCCACCCGCTGACTGGGCGAGTCGGGCGTCACGAAGTGCGGGGCGTCCGCCTCAAGCGCCTTGAGCTCTCGCAGGAGGCGATCGTACTCCGCATCCGAGATCTCGGGCTGATTCAGCACGTAGTATCGATAGTCGTGGTGCCGAATCCTCTCCCGGAGGCGCTCGATCCGACTCGCTAGCGATCCGCTCACCCGTGATTGCGATTGGGAAGATTTGCCCATGCTATGGACTATGCCCGCCACACTACGTGGCGGGTCCGCCATGTGCGCCACAATGCTTGGCGCATCCGCCACGTTTTGTGGCGGACGTTGTGGCGGAGACTACGGACTGATTTACCGACCAATCGCCAGTCGGTCGGCCAGGAATTCCGGCAGGCCCGCCTGGCGGATCTTCCGCGCCGCCGTCTCGACGTCGTAACGCACCCGATGCACCCGAAGCATCCGGCGCTCCGTATCGATGACGGCGAAGCCGGCTCTCGGATCTCCATCCCGAGGCTGTCCGACGCTGCCGGGGTTGACGAGGTAACGCAGACCATCGGCATCATCGCGAAACGTCACGTCCGTGAGCTCCGCCGGCGCGGTGAGGATCCGTTCGACGCGCCGGCGTGTCCGGTCGTACTCAATGACGCACGGCAGATGCGTGTGGCCGGCAAGGCACATGAGCATTCGGCACGCGCGCATCGAGTCGAGGGCTTGCGCAAGGTCCATCAGGTACTCGAATCGCTCAGGGTGCTGGAGTGAGCTGTGAACGAGCGTGAAGGGGCCCTCCGTCACCGTCAGGGGGAACCGTCGAAGCCAGTCAAGATCGGTGAAGCTTAGCTGGTCACGCGTCCACAGGATCGCCGCGCGCGCGGCGTCGTTGAACCAGTCGAGGTCGAGCTTCCCCACGCAGGCAAGATCATGGTTGCCTCCCACGACGACCGGATCACACGAGCGCAGGCGCTCGAGGCAGGCGATCGGATCCGCGCCGTAGCCCATCACGTCTCCGAGACAGAGGTAGCGGTCGATGCGTTCCGAGGCGAGGGCCTCCATCGCGGCGGTGAGCGCTTCAAGATTGCCGTGGATGTCGGCGAGCACCGCGTACCGCATGTGACCGTTGCGAGTTTCGGGTTTCGGGTTCCGCGTTCACTCGAAACTTGGAACTCGAAACTCGAAATAGGGTTAATAGTAGCGGATTTCGAACTCGTCAAACGTGTCGGAGGCCTGGCCCCGGGAGACCTCGACATGGTTGATGAAGTTCTTCATCGGGCCGCTGCGAATGGCCTCGAGAAACCGCTCGAGCAGCGCTTCGTCGGCTTCGGCCACCAGTTCCACCCGCCCGTCACGCAGGTTCTTGACCCACCCGACGACGCCAAGCTCGCGGGCAGTCTCCTCCGCAGTCATGCGGAAGCCCACACCATGGACACGGCCGGAATAGAACACATGGAGCCGCTTTTTCATCCGGCGGCGACTAATCCAGAGACCATCGGTGGAGCAGCAGGAAGATGAAGGCCAGCGCGCTCAGGGAGACGACATTCGCCACCACCACCCAGACCCAGAACCGGCGACGGGACCTCAGCCGACCCCAGAGATACACCAGTCCGGTCCATGTCGCCAGGCGGTTGGCCAGCCACAGCGACAGCTTGAGGGGCGTCCCGATCGCGAGCCAGGCCGGCCACACCATGCGATCACCGTTGCTTGTGACCCTCTCCCTATGACTCTACAGTGGTCGGGGCGGAGAGATTTGAACTCTCGACCTCCTGGTCCCGAACCAGGCGCTCTACCAAGCTGAGCCACGCCCCGATGTCGAAGAGCCCCTGCCGTCACTCACCTGCCCACCAAGTCGAGGACACCGCCCGATGAACCACGGCGAATCCGCCAAGCCCTGTGGCGGAGAGCCACGCCCCGATGATGTTCCGCTCAAGTTGCCACAAGCTTAGGAATCGACTCTGTAGATTCTTGTTGATCACTCGCCTTGACAAATTCAACCCTGGAGTCCTCAAAGAGAGTTTGCGCTTCCCTGCTAAGCCTTTTCATAATCAGTTTGCAATAGGCCGAATCGATCTCGACCCCGATGCTATTCCGATGAGCTTTCATCGCAGCTAGCATGGTTGTACCCGTCCCACAAAAAGGATCGAGCACCGTATCTCCCCAAAACGAGAACATCCGAATAAGACGGTACGAAAGCTCAAGAGGAAACGGAGCAGGATGTTCTCGTGTTGAGGCCCCCGTAATATTCCAAAATTGCTGAAACCATTTCTCATAATCAGCCTTGTCGATCATCGACAAACGCCGCTGCTCACCCGTTGGCTGTCGATACCCTCCCGGCTTACGCTGCATTAATATAAACTCGATGTCGTTCTTGATGATCGCATTTGGCTCGTAAGGTTTTCCCAGGAACTTCGACCCATTCTGAATTTCGTACTTCGCATTGGCGATCTTATGCCAAATGATAGGATTGAGGTTGTCGAAGCCGATCCGGCGGCATGTTACCGCAATGTCAGCGTGTAATGGCACGACCATGTGCCGACCATGTTCACGACGGGAAAGACAGACATCTCCTACCACGCACACCAAACGTCCACCTGGGACAAGGATTCGATGACTCTCCCGCCAGACTTTCACCAATTCACTTACGAACTCTTCGTAATCCTTCACATGGCCTAGTTGACATGGATGCTCGTTGTACCTCTTGAGCGTCCAATACGGGGGAGAGGTCACAACGAGATGGATACTCTCATCCTTGATGAACGAGAGATCGCGGGCATCTCCTTGAACCAGACGGTGGACGGTGCTTTGTTTCATTTCTTGGGTTTGGCCTGCTGAAGCGTGGAGAGCAGCAGACGAGTAGCGTTCTCTATAGATTCATCGGATTCAGAAGCAAAAACCACCGCATCGATATTTGCAGACCGGAGCCGACTCTGAATATTCACATGCTCATCGATGAACGGATAATAGATCACAGCGCCAAATTTTGCCTCCGGCAGAATCGCTTTGAGTTTGCTGGCCTTGTTGACAATTTCGTCACAGCGTTTATGGATGTCTCGCCGAGCCTCGATGCGCTTGATATCCAAACCGATCTCGATGTCGCCCTTTTCTGGGCTCGCCGCATCCAACTCGAATTCCTGCCCTTCGACAATAAATTTTCTCTTGCGGAAGACTTGTCGGCTGTGCTGGTTTAACGCTTCCAAAATTTCTCGCTCCCATCTGCCCTTGCCCTTCCGAATTTCTTTGTCAACGTAGAGAATCTGGTCAATGCGGCCCAGCGTTGGAAGTTCCATATACGCTGGCAGGAAGGGCTTGACATATCCAGCGACGATTTTGACCTGATCTTCCGTGAGGTGCGGTGTGTACGTGTCCAGATTTTTAATACCCAGGTCTCGCTCGATAGCCCGAGCTGCGATGTTACAGGAGCCGAGAATCGGTTTCAGAATCAGCGGATAAGCCAACATCGCCTTGGCCAAGTCTTCAGCCTTCATGCTGGAGAAGACCACGACTTCGACTTCTCGCTTTTCAATGAACCGGGCAAACGCTTCTCGAAGCGCCTTTTCGACCGTCTGCTGCCTGGCGTCAGCATCGGCTTTGACCCGCTGCATATAGTCCTGATGGCTACCGTACCCGTCCGGCATAGGACTACTTTAGCAGAAACCCATCGTCATAAGAATGCGACAGAATCCTCAAGTTTTTGGGCCAACAGTCGCTGTTCCCTCAACACCCTCAGATTCTTGCTGAGACTGAGGGCTGGTTGGAACAGCCAAACTGCGGTTAAGCGCTTCTCCAACCTCTTTCGCAAGGATTTCCACCGTCTCCTGTTCGGTTAGCTGCTTGAATTTTGATGGCTCATCCTTTGGATCTATGCCCGGCGGAATAAGGGCATGAGGTTTTGGAAACGCCCTGACTAGCAACTGCACAATCTGAACGAAAGTCACCGATGGGTATTGGGCGTTGACTACTAATCCGCTTTCGTCCCGGCGCACTGTCATTGCTTCCGTGCTGTCCATCCTTGCGACATGACGGCCAGAAACGATCACAATACCTAACAAAGCCACCAAAAGAACCCCCAGGGCTGGCAAGGCATATTCTCGCCCAATCGGTAACACATATTTGACCGTAACCAGAGACGCACCTATAAGTGCCACGTATGTCAGGAGCAAGGTGACATTGGCTTGATGAACCCAACCTTGTAGTAATGCAGAAAGAGAAAACCAAGGTTTGGAGGATTTCGGACCTGTCATGGAACTGAGACCGTGTAGATATTATTTCCAACCGGTTTGATGGTTGGGAGCCAATGCGGAGGAAAGTTCGAAAAAAGTGTAAGCAGCTTAGCGACGCTGACGAGTGTGCTTCCTAGTTGAAGGCTCGTGCCCGGTCCTATGACACAATCTTTAAGATGAATGTCACCGGTTTCAGTGTAGAGGATACACTCATCGAACCGACATTCTTGAAAATGGATTCCATCAAGGTTGATTCTCTGACGCAGGAAGTATTCACGGTATTTGGTCAGTTGTAACGCTGAGGCCAACGTTGAATAATTTAAGAGAGCTTGTGACGCTCCTTGACCTTGCTTCAGTTGTCCTAACGCTTCGCCAAGCAGACTTGAAAGAGCACTCTTGGGTTGCCCGCTTTCCAGATATGCCATTGTTCTCAGTTCACGGTATTAGCCGCTGGTTTGGCTTCTTCTGTTAGACTATCGTTAGACTGGCGGATTTTCCGTCGTCGTAACTCATTGAAAACATTGAGCCTGATGACTCGTGACCTCTGTGTCCCGAACCAGGCGCTCTACCCCCGCAATCTTTTCGATCGCGGGACTCCCTCGCCGGTAAGGATGATCCGGCTCGGTCGCAAGCTGAGCCACGCCCCGAAATCAGCACACAGCAATCTCCGCCACACAGATTGGCGGATCCGCCAAGAAGTTTGGCGGAAGCAGACAGCAGCCAGCAAAATCGTTTGCCGTGATCATCCACGCAACAGGCGGTCGGCAGAGATTCTCACGACTTTGCCTGAACGCCAGACCACAATCGGCTGCCCTGTCCGCTTATGCTCTTTGACAACTTGTCGAACGGCGCTTTTTAGAGCCCTTTCGGCCTTGGACGATAAGGCAGAGATGCTCACTTTTTTGGCGCGCATGTCAATCCCCCGCGGTTTTATGGATCTCCGCAAATAGCTCAGCGTCCACGACGGTCAGTTTACCGTCCTTCTCCTCAGCAATCAACGAAGGCCTGGTGGTGGAATTATCGAACAGCGTCCACGAATCCAATAAAGGCCTGTACACCTTGAAGAAATTCGCTACGCTCCTCCCAAACCGGCGGCGGACATCCGTCACGGGCACATCATGTCCGCCTTCGGTCACTCGGCGTTTGATGCGCGCTACGGCCAACTCTGCGCTGGGGATCCAGAGAAAGAACAAATGGATCACATAGCCGCGTTGCTTCAGCCGTCGCACGAGCGAGACGTAGGTCTTCCCAGCCAACGTGGTTTCAAACGCAAAGTCTGCGCGCCGCTCAGCAAACTCATGAATCTGTTTGCGCAGCAGTCTACCGGCTTTGATTCCAGCCGCTGCCGGAGAAAACGGCGAAAGCCCTTGAGCAATGAGATCAGCGTTGACGAAATTTTCGCACTTCGCATAATGCGGCAAGAACTCCTTCGCAAAGGTCGTTTTCCCTGCGCCGTTTGGCCCTGCGATGACGTAGAGATTCGGCGATGGTTTCTTAGTTGACACTGTTGGCTATTGGTTGAACTGCTCAGGTTGAGTGGACGGCGGCCGCTGCAAGAGGAACTGATGCGCGAGCTTGGCGAAGTAGTCGAGCTCGATGTTCACGCGGTCGCCCACCCTGCGCATCGGTAACAACGTCTGGCGCAGCGTCTCGGGAATCAGGTGAATCGTAAAGGTCGAACGGGTGAGCGCCGCACCCACCGTCAGGCTCACCCCGTCAATCGCCACCGGTCCCTTCGGAACGACAAACGTTCGGAACCCCGCGGGGACGCGGATCTCCAAGATGAGCTCGCCTGCCAAGCGCCTGCGCTTGACCACGATCCCCAGGCCGTCCACATGGCCGAAGAGGAGGTGGCCGTTCAGCCGATCGGACAAGGTGAGGCTTGGCTCCAGATGGACCTGATCGCCACGCCGGAGCGTCCCCAGGGTCGTCAACCGCTGGGTCTCGCGGATGATCTCGAAGATGACTCCCTGGTGGCGGACGCTGACCACGCTGAGGCAGACGCCGTTCACCGCCACACTGTCCAGTAGTTGGAGACGTGAAGCGAGGGTGGGGGCGGCGATGGTCACCCGCACCAGTCCCTGTGCGCGCCCCACCTGCGCCACGATTCCAAGTTCGCGGATGATGCCAGTGAACATCAGCGACCTGCACGCGGGGCGCGGGGCGCGGGGCGCGGGGCGCGGGATTTTTGAAGTACCCGCGCCCCCTGTCTCCTGCCCCGTGCCCCTGTCGGATACACGACGCGGGCCTCCACGCACAGGTCAGGCCCGAGGCGACGATACGTCACATCGGTCAACCGGATCGCGCGCGAGAGATGGCTTGCCCCGCTCCCGCTGAATGAGGTCGGCGCGGCGCGACCGCCGATCAAAATCGGCGCGATGAAGAAGGCGATGCGATCGACGATCCGCTCGGCGAGGGCGCTCGCCAACACCTCTCCACCCCCTTCGACGAGGATCGATTGGACGCCCCGGCGCACGAGCCGGCGGCAGAGCCGACGGAGCGGGACGCGGCCCTGGCGGGCCGGAAATTCCAGCACCTCCGCCCCGCAACGCGCCAACATCCTTCGCTTCGTTTCAGAACGGACCGTCGTCGCGATGAGCGTCGGAGCGGGTGAGCGGGAGGAGAGACATCGTGCAGTGGTGGGGGTGCGCAGGCGGCTATCGACGATGACCTTGATGGGCCGACCAGACCGGCGAGGCGCGCCCCTCACCGTCAGGAGCGGGTCGTCTTGGAGAACCGTGTTGATACCGATGAGGATCGCATCCACGCGGCTGCGCCACTGATGGGCGAGCCGCCGCGATGCCAGCGAGCTGATCCAGCGTGACTGGCCGCTTGCAGTGGCGATCTTCCCGTCCAGGCTCTGGCCGACCTTCGCCACCACAAACGGCATCCCGGACGTGATGGCCTTCCGAAACGGCTCGTTCAAGCGCAGCGACGCTCGCTCCAACACCCCCGTGATCACCTCGATGCCTGCCTGCCGCAGACGAGCCAAGCCCCGTCCGTTCGTGAGGGGATTTGGATCTTTCGCGGCGGCGACGACGCGCGAGAGGCCGGAGGCGATGATCGCGTCGCAACAGGGCGGGGTCCGCCCGGTGTGGTTGCACGGCTCGAGCGTCACGTAGAGGGTTCCACCGCGAGAGCGCTCCCGCGCCTTGCGCAGCGCCTCCACTTCGGCGTGCGGAGCGCCCGCAGAGCGATGGTAGCCTTCTCCGACGACGCGGCCGCGGTTCACGATCACCGCGCCGACCATGGGGTTGGGGGACGTGCGGCCCAGGGCCCTGCGCGCGATCTGCAGCGCGCGAGCCATGTAGCGCTCATCTCTGTTGATCCCGTTGGTCCGTGGGACCGTGGGCCCGTTAACATTCCGACGCCATTCAACGGGCAAACCGGTAAACCGGCCTAACCGGCTCAACGGTGTGCGGTGGCTTTCCATTGCTTCAACGCTTCGACGAAGGGGTATGGCAGCCTCACCACACCGATGGGTGAGCCTTCTCTTGAAACGCCGTGGTAGTCGCTTCCGCCGGTCCTCAGCATCCGGAGGCGGTCGGCCAACTGCTCATAGTGGCGCACGAGATCGGGCGCATGGCCGGAGTGATAGACCTCCAAGCCGGCCAACCCATCGCTGACGAAGCCCTCGATCAGCTCGTCCCGCTTGAGGTACACCGGATGGGCGAGCACCGGCACCCCCCCAGCCGCTCGGATGACGCGAATCACCTGGGCCGGCGAGAGCGGGGAGCCGGGCACGAAACCGGGGTTGTCAGGCCCGAGGTACCGGGAGAACGCCTCCGGCAGCGAAGCGATGTAGCCGTGCTTGAGCAGCACGCGAGCCACGTGAGGTCGGCCGACCGTCCCCTCGCCGGCGACCTCGAAGACCTCTTCAGCCGTGATCGAAACGCCCAGGCGCTGCAGCCGACGGACCATTTCGCGGACCCGTTCCACGCGCCGCGCTTGCTGCTCCGCAAGGTGCCGTTGGAGGATGGCGCTCTTCACGTCCAGGAAGAACCCCAAGAGGTGGACCTCAAGCCCGTCGGCGCTTGCCGACATCTCGATGCCGGGGATTAGCTCGATGCCCTGCCGACGCGCCACCGGGGCCGCGACGGCGACGGCCTCGACGTTATCGTGATCGGTGATCGCCATCGCTGAAAGGCCGGCCTGCCGGACGAGCTCCACCACCCGCTCCGGGGTGTCGGTCCCGTCGGAAAACCTGGTGTGCAGATGGAGGTCAGCCCCGCCATCCGATGCGTCAGATCCGCCGCGCGCGTTACGGGAGGTCCGATCGGCCATGCGTTTTATGAATCGCATCCAGGATCCCGTTGATGAACTTCCCTGATTCGGCGTCGCCGAAGCGCTTGGCCAGCTCAATCGCCTCGTTGATGCACACCTTCGGGGGCACATCCTCCATGTGCAGCAACTCGAACGCCCCGAGGCGCAGGATGTTGCGGTCGATGACCGCCATGCGATTGAGCTCCCAGTTGTTCGCGTGGCTCGCAATCAACGGATCGATCGTGGGGAGGTGCTCCACCGTCCCTGAAACGAGTTGATTGGCGAACGCCTTGATCTCCGCCGGCGGCTCGTGCTCACGCCAAAACCCTTCAAGGATGTCTGTCAGGGTCGTCCCTCGGAGATCGAACTGGTACAGCATCTGGAGCGCGTACTCCCTGGATTTCGTGCGGCCTCTCATAGACGATTCTCGACTCTCAACGTCATGACTTGAACTGGTCGAACAGCTGGAGGACGTCGAGGGCCGCCATCGCCGCCTCTGTTCCACGGTTGCCGCTGGCTCCTCCGGCGCGCGCTTTGGCCTGGGCAAATGTCGTGGCGACGACGAGGCCGCACGTGACGGGGACACCGGTTCTCACACTGACCTCGGTAAGCCCTTGGGCGACGGCGTGGGCGATCACCTCGTACTGGAGCGTCTCCCCGCGGATGAGCGCCCCGAGGGCAATGATGGCGTGCGGCCGGGGTCGGCCTGCGGCGAGTCGGGACGCCACGACCGGCAGCTCGAAGGCACCGGGGACCCAGAGCAGACGGATGTTGCGGCTGGAGGCGCCTGAGCGGCGCAGCACGTCGGTCGCGCCGACCACCAGGGCACGGGTGATCGACCGATTGAACTGCGAGGCGATGATGACGAAGCGCTCGCCCCTCTGGCGAGGGCCGCGGTGACGCATCAGCCGGCCAAACGCGACTCGTCAGGCGTGATCAGATGGCCGAGCTTCTCGCGCTTGGTCTCGAGGTACCTCACGTTCTCAGGCCGTGGAGGGATTTCGATGGGGACGCGCTCGACCACCCGCAAGCCGTAGCCCTCAAGCCCGATGATCTTCCTGGGGTTGTTGGTGAGGAGCCGGAGGTCCTTCAGCCCGAGATCGACGAGGATCTGCGCCCCGATGCCGTAGTCGCGCAGGTCGGGTCCGAACCCGAGCGCCTGATTCGCCTCCACGGTGTCCAGCCCCTGATCCTGCAGGGCGTACGCCCTCAGCTTGTTCCCCAAGCCGATCCCCCGCCCCTCCTGGTTGATGTAGAGGATCACGCCGCGCCCTTCCTCAGCGATCTTCTCCATCGATCGCCGCAACTGCGGCCCGCAGTCGCATCGCAGGCTCCTGAAGACATCACCCGTCAGGCACTGGGAGTGAACGCGCACCAACACCGGCGTTCCGTCGTCCACCACCCCACGCACGAGGGCCACGTGCTGGCGGTCATCGACGCTGGTCCCGTAGAGGATGAGCTCAAAGTCGCCGAGGTCGGTGGGCAGCTTCGTGGCGACATCCCGCTTGACCAGCTTCTCAAACCGGCGGCGGTACTCGATCAGAGTGGCGATGGTGCAGATCTTCAAACGGTGTCGCTCAGCGAAGGCGAAGAGATCCCCGGTCCGCGCCATGGTCCCATCGTCTTTCATGATTTCGCAGATCAGCCCGGCGGGCACGAGGCCGGCGAGCCTGGCAAGATCCACCGCCGCCTCCGTGTGTCCGGCCCGGCGCAGGACGCCGCCTGCCTTGGCCCTGAGGGGGAAGACATGCCCTGGACGGGTGAGGTCATCGGAGCCCGCCTTCGGGTTGATGAGCACCTGAACGGTATGGGCGCGGTCGCGGCACGCAGATGATCCCGCGGCCATGCGTCGCCATGAAGTTGATGTGCTCCGGCGTCACGAAGGCGGCGGCCATGACGAGATCGCCCTCGTTCTCGCGGTCCCCGTCGTCCACGACGATGACCATGCGCCCCGCGCGGATTTCTTCAAGGATCTCTGGGATCGAGTGAAACTCCGGATCTGCCATTTTAACCAGCGGTTTTATAGCAGTATATCCCCTTCAGCGACTAGGGTCAACCGGCCGAGGAGCACAGGGGTGGGAAGCCGATCAGGCGGGCACGGGATTGGTCGTGCTGATCGCGGCGGGTTCGGCGTTCGTCAGCTTGGCGGGGAGAATCTTCGAGATCCCGGGCGCTTCCATCGTCACGCCGTAGAGGGAATCGGCCTTCGTGATGGTCTTCTTGTTGTGGGTCACGAGGATGAACTGGGAGAGCGCTAGGAACTCTTCCAGCACCCGGGTGAACCGATCCACGTTCGCCTCATCCAAGGGGGCGTCGATCTCATCGAGGATGCACAGGGGAGAGGGCCGAACCTTGAAGAGCGCAAACAAGAGCGCCACGGCAGTCAACGCCCGCTCCCCACCGGAGAGCAGGCTGATGCTCTGGAGTCGCTTCCCCGGCGGGCGCGCGGTGATCTCGATGCCGGACTCGAGGACATCCTCCGGGTCGAGGAGGGTGAGGTCGGCGTCGCCGCCGTTGAAGAGCCGCGTGAAATAGTGCTGAAACTCCTGGCGGATCCGCTCGAACGTTTCCCGGAACTGGGTGCGCGCGGTGCGATTGATCTGGGTGATGGAGCTCTTCAAATCATCGCGAGACTGGATGAGGTCCTGCTGCTGCGTCTGGAGGAACTCAAGACGCCGCTTGAGCTCGTCATACTCCTCAACAGACCCCAGGCTGACCGGCCCCAGGCCTTCCAGTTTGGCGCGGAGCTGTTGCACCTCGCCCGACATCGTCGCTCGCTGCTCCTCCGTGAGCGGAGGAGCCTCCGCGCGCTGCTGGGCGTGGAGCGTCGCGTCGTCAATCTGGTAGAGCTCCCGGAGCCGCTCGGTGAGGCGCGAGCGACGGAACGTCCGCTCCGAGAGCTGTTGGCCCCGTTCCTGAACCTGCTGCAGGAGCGAGGAGAGCCGCTGTTCGACCGCTAAGAGCTGCGGCAGCACCTGGTCACGCTTGGCCTCTTCATCGCGCAGCGACCGGCTCACCCGGCCCGCCTCCGCTTCAAGCCGCCCGCGCTCCTCCTGAAGCCGCTGCGCGTTTTCGCGGTGGGCGGCCATCTGTTGCGCGAGGTCGCTCGATCGCTGGGTCGCTTCCTGCCGCTGGAGCGCCTTCGCCTCAAGCTGTTGCAATAGGTGGCTCCGATCCGATTCCAGCTCCCCGCGCCGAGTGTCCGACGCGCGCAGCCGTTCGGTCAGCGACTGGATCATCGAGGCCGCCTGGGATTGAACCAGCGCGAGTTGTTGCTTGCGCCCTTGGGCGCTCTCGCGCGCCGTCTGCGCCTCGGTCAGCGAGCGTTCAATCGTCTGCTGGCGGGTCTCGGCCTCTTCCGTGGCGCGCCGGGCGGTGGCAACCGCAGCCTGGAGCTCATCCCGCTGCCGAGTGAGCTCCTGGATGTCGAGCTCGCGCGCCGCATGCTCCTCGTCAGCTCG
>JACPSR010000100.1 GCA_016193175.1 Candidatus Omnitrophota bacterium | reverse complement strand
TGCAGCGCAACCGCTACATGCTGCGAGAGCGTTGGGAGCACCTCAGCCGGGAGGAGCGGTGGCGCGTGGCGAATCTCCTGCAGGTGCCGTCCTACATCTCGCTGACCACGGCCCTGGCCTACCATGGGCTGACCACGCAAGTGCAGCCGGCCTATGTGGAATCCATTGCGGTGAGCCGCAGCCACGTGATCGAGATCGGCGGCACCGTCTTCAAGTATGTGAAGATTGCGCCGGACTTGTACTTTGGATTTCTCAGGCGAGAGGGCGTGTTTGTCGCGACCCCGGAGAAGGCGCTGGCGGACTGCGTGTATCTGAGCTCCCTCCACCGCTATCACCTGGACTGGTCCAGCCTGGAGACTTCGCGGATTCATGTGGCGGCGCTCCGTCGGCTGCTTCGGCGATATCCGCGCAGAACGCAACACTTGTGGGCGCAGCGATGGAAGACCTGATTCGCTATGAGCTCTTTGAACTTGAGGTGCTGGATCGGCTGAAGCGGGACGGCCTGTTGGAACGGCTGATCTTCGGCGGCGGCACCATGCTGCGGCTGTGCCACGACATGCAACGCTACTCGGTGGATTTGGATTTCTGGCTGCGTCCAGGGACACGCGCCGACGCGTACGCTCGGCGGCTGGAGCGGGCCCTCGCGCAGGCGTTTGAGATGACGGACAGCAAACAGAAGTTTTATACGCTGCTCGTTGAGCTGCGCGCGCCAAGCTACCCTCGCCGGCTCAAGCTGGAGATTCGCCGGAGGGTGCCTAGGTGTGACACGGAAGAGAAAATCGCGTTTTCCCCGCACGGGACCACCCAAGTGCTGGTCCACGGCATGACGCTCGCCCAGATGATGCGCAACAAGGTGGAGGCCCTGCTGGATCGGCAGGAAATCCGCGATGCCTTTGACCTGGAGTTCCTGCTGCGCCGCGGTGTCGCCTTGGAGGCCTCCGTGGAGCAGTTGCGTCGGATGGCGCAGGTCCTCCAGCGCTTTCGTCCCCAGGACTATCGGGTCACCCTCGGTTCGCTGCTGGAGCCGACCGCCAGAGCCTATTATCAGACCCATCGGTTTGCGTATCTCGCCGAGCGGATCCAGGCGAAGCTCACCGCTTCATGAAGCACCTTGGCATATCGCCGGCCATGGTGATGGTGCTCGCCCTGGCAGGGTGCGAGCCTCAGGAATTCCGGTGACAGTTTACTCGATTCCTGTTGAGATGGGTCGGAGGCAGCCGAAAAATCGGTGCCGGCCCAAATCGTCCCGCCTCGCTGATTGGGGCTATCGCATTTGGAACGCCCCCGCGTTGGTCGGGCGCACCGCTTACGCTATAATGAAGCGGACTCGACCATGATCCGATCCGAAGGGCTTGACGCGATCACGCGGCTCTATGAGGGGCTGGCCGCAGCCCACGTCGCCGCCCGAAAGAAACTCGGCCGTCAGCTCACCCTCGCGGAGAAGATCCTCGTCTCCCACGTGCGCGACCTCGCCTCACAAGCGTTCAAGCGGGGGGAGGGCTACCTCACGCTCCAGCCGGACCGCGTGGCCATGCAGGACGCCACCGCGCAGATGGCCATCCTCCAGTTCATGCAGGC
Organism: Candidatus Omnitrophota bacterium; assembly: GCA_016193175.1. Lineage (GTDB taxonomy): Bacteria > Omnitrophota > Gorgyraeia > Aquiviventales > Aquiviventaceae > JACPSQ01. Next base: position 5,034 of record JACPSR010000100.1, on the reverse strand, counting down.
GCGGCGCGACACCGTGGCGGTTCCGACAACCGTCCACTGCGACCACCTCATCCAGGCTCGGGTGGGCGCCGCGGAGGATATGAAGTTTGCGCTCGAGGCGAACCGGGAGGTCTATGACTTCCTGCGCAGCGCCGCCGCCCGCTACGGCATGGGGTTCTGGGAGCCGGGAGCCGGCATCATCCACCAGGTGTTCCTGGAGCAGTACGCGTTCCCCGGAGGGCTCCTGATCGGCACCGACTCTCACACCCCCAACGGCGGCGGTCTTGGCATGTTGGCGATCGGCGTCGGGGGGGCGGATGCCGCCGATGTGATGGCAGGCCTGCCATGGGAAGTCAAGTGCCCCACGCTCATCGGCTGCTACCTAACGGGATCGCTCAGCGGATGGACCTCCGCCAAGGACGTCATCCTCAAGCTGTGCGGCGTCTTGACCACGAAAGGGGGCACGGACGCGATCATCGAATTCCTCGGGCCCGGGACGCGCTCGATCAGCTGCACCGGCAAAGCCACGATTACGAACATGGGAGCCGAGGTGGGCGCGACGACCTCCGTCTTCCCGTTTGATGAGCGGATGGCGGCATACCTCAACGCGACCGATCGAGCCGACGTGGCGACGCTGGCCGCGCGACATGCAAGCGAGCTCACCGCCGATCCGGAGGTTGAGCAGGATCCGAAGCGGTTCTTCGACCAGGTGATCGAGATCGACCTTTCGAGCCTTGAGCCGTACATCGTGGGCCCGCGGCGGCCCGATGCGGCCAGGCCCATCTCCCAGTTGGCGAAGGATGTTGAAGCGGGCGGCTTTCCACCGAGAATCAAGGCCGCGCTCATCGGCAGCTGCACGAACTCCTCGTATGAAGACATCGGGCGGGCCGCTGCGGTTGCGGAGCAGGCGAAGCGGGCGGGGCTCAAGGCCAAGGTCTATTTCCTGATCACGCCAGGGTCCGACCAGATCAACAACACGATCCAGCGCGACGGCCAGCTCAAGGCGCTCGAGGCGATCGGGGGCACGGTGCTCGCCAACGCGTGCGGCCCCTGCATCGGGCAGTGGAAGCGCGACGACATCACCCCAGGCGAGGCGAACTCGATCCTGACGTCGTTCAACCGCAACTTCCCCAGACGCAACGATGGCGCCGCAGAGACGCTCGCCTTCATGGGCAGCCCGGAGATCGTGACGGCCATGGCGCTGGTGGGCGACCTGCGATTTAATCCGCTCACAGACCCGGTCACCACGCCAGACGGGAAGAAAGTCACGCTGAGCCCGCCGAGCGCCCCGGAACTCCCATCGCGGGGATTCGCGCAGGGTGCTGCCGGCTACCTGCCGCCGAAGCCGCTCGCCGAGCGCCGGCGCCTTGAGGTGGTCATCGCCCCGACGAGCGAACGGCTGCAGCGATTGGAGCCGTTCCCTGCCTGGGACGGGAAGGATTTCGAGAAGCTGCCGATCCTTGTCAAGGTCAGGGGGCAGTGTACGACCGACCACATCTCCCCCGCCGGCAAATGGCTGCGGTTTCGCGGGCATCTCGATCGCATCAGCGACAACATGTTCACCGCGGCGGAGAACGTCTTCACCGGCGCCACGGGGACCGCGATCGACCAGCTCGACGGTGTCACCAAGCCCGTCCCTGAGGTCGCGCGCCACTACAAGGCCCAAGGGCTCGGCTGGGCGGCGGTGGGGGACGAGAACTACGGTGAGGGCTCAAGCCGGGAGCACGCGGCGATGTCGCCGCGGTTCCTCGGATGCAAGCTGGTGATCGCAAGGAGCTTCGCCCGCCTCCACCTCACAAATCTGAAGAAGCAGGGCATCCTGCCGTGCACCTTTGCCGATCCCGACGACTACGAGAGGATCACGGCGGATGATCGCCTCAGCGTGCACGGCCTCGTCAGGCTGGCCCCCGGCACGCCGCTGGCCGCCACCCTCCACCATCGGGACGGCTCGACGGTGTCACTCCCCCTCACCCACTCAATGACCGAGGAGCAGATCCGCTGGTTCAGGGCCGGCGCCGCGCTCAACCTCATCGCCTCATAAATTTCACATCGCGAACTGATTAAGCGGAAGAACAACGGGAGATCATGCCATGTTGCATTGGAAACGGTGGCTGCTTGCAGGGGTGTTGATCGTCAGCAGTGTTCCCGGCACGGCGTGGGCCATGAGCGAGGTGGACATCTTGGTCAATAAGCTCATCGAGAAAGGCATTCTGACCCAGGCCGACGCGGCGTCGATCCGGAAGGAAATGAACGAGAGCCGTGGGGCGCCATCCCCTCAACTGGCCAAAAAGGCCGCGCCGGCGCCGACCCAAAACTGGAACTGGAGCGGCGATCTGCTGCTGCGGGAGGAGTACCGCAACCGGACGGGGAGCGGCAACGACGTCAACCGGCAACGGATGCGGTTCCGATACGGATTTGAGGCCATGGTCGCCGATCACCTGAAAGTCGGTGCGAGGCTCTCCACCGGCAACACGACCGATCCAGGCTCGCCCAACCAGAGCTTCAACACCTCGTTCAACCACAAGGCCTTTCTGCTGGATCGCGCCTTCGCCGAGTACAGCCCTGAAGTGCTCGGGATCAGCGAGGCAAAACTGACCGGCGGGATGATGGCGAACCCTTTCTGGAGCGTCGGGCAGATGGTCTGGGACGAGGACCTCGCCTTCGACGGGGCGGCCGTCCACCTTGCCGATGTGGTGGGGCCTGTCACCCTCTTCACGAACGATGGGATTTTCCTCCTCCAGACCGACATCACGGAAGCGGCGAGCCTCTGGTCCGCGCAGGGAGGCCTTATCCTCAAGCCGTTCGCGGATGCCCCGTCAGAGGTCGTGAAGAACCTGAAGGTCACCGGGGCGCTGGCGTACCACGACTACCGGAATGTCACCAACCCCCTGTCGGAATCAACCGCCATCGCGACGGCCGGGGGCCTGAGAGGCAACAGCGCCAACCTCAAAGACCTCAACCTGTTGGACTCGACGTTCGAAGTAGCGAGCCAATACGCGGAGATCCCGATGGGGGTCTTTAGCGACTGGGTGCACAACGCCGGTTCATCCGCCTCCAACAACGGGTTCCAGATCGGGCTGCGGCTTGGGCAGGCCAGGCTGCCGTTCGATCTCCGCAAGGGATGGGAGGGGGGCTATTACTTTGAGCGGCTGCAATCCGACGCGACCTTCGGGGCGTTCACCGACTCGGACTTCGGAAACGGAGGAACGAACCACACCGGCCACGTGTACTGGATCAAGCTGGCGGTCCTCAGGAACTCCGCGGTCCAGTTGAAATACTACAACACGCATGAGGTGAAGGGCGCCAAGGAGAGCGCCGACACCTTCCGGGCGGACTGGATCAGCAAGTTCTAAATGCGGGTTGGCATCATCGACGTGGGGACGAACTCGATCCACCTGCTCATCGGCGAGGTGGGGCGCTCTGGGTCGTTCCGCGTCATCCTGAAAGCGCGCGACCTGACCCGCCTTGGGGACGAAGGGCTTGTGGAAGGTTCCCTGACGCCCGCGGCGACGCGCCGCGCGACCTCGATCCTCCAACGCTATGCGGCGATCCTGAAGCGGCGTCGGGTTGATCACGTCGAAGCGGCGTCGAAGCGGTGGCGACGAGCGCGGTCCGCGAGGCGAAGAACGGCCGCGCATTCGTGCGCCGGGTCCGCTCGCGGCTGGGCGTGCCGCTGCGCATCATCAGCGGCCGGGAGGAAGCGCGGCTGATCTATCTCGGGCTGCGTCATCGCTTGCGGCTCCGTCGGAGCGCGCTCATCGTATGGATCGGCGGGGGCAGCGCGCAGGTCATCCACGGGAGCGGATCGCGCCCCGGCTACCTGACGAGCCTCCCGCTGGGAGCGGCGCGCCTCACGCAGCGGTTCATCCGCCACGACCCGCCGCAGCCGGATGAGATCGAGGCGCTGCGACGCTACGCTCGGCGGGCATGGGCCCCTGTGGTTCGCGCGATCCGACGCCGTTCCTGGCGGCACAGCCTGGGCGGATCCTCCATGACGCGCGAGCTGGCGCTTGCGGCCTACGGGCTTCAGTGCCGTCAGCCGCCGGCGGAGGAGCGGCGGCTTTCGATCAACCGACGGTCGTTGCACCGGCTCGTGGACTGGCTGTTCACCTCGACCGCACGCGAGCGCAGTCGGCTGGCCGGCGTGGATCCCCGGCGTCAAGACCTCCTCTTGGCAGCCGGCATCGTCCTCTTGACGTGGATGGAGGGTTGTAGGGTGGCGAGGCTCCGCTATGCGCCGGGGTCGCTGCGTGAAGGCCTTATCTTCAACAAAATCGCGCCGTTAGCGCGTTTGGCTGTTGACGAAGCGAGGAGGCCAGGGTAGCATTGGCGCATGAGTCCGAGCCCTACCACCAAGCAGGAGTTTCCGCGCCATCCGTTGTCGGTTCGCTTTGGCCAGGCCTTCCGCCGTTACTTCGTGGCCGGCCTGGCCACGCTGTTTCCCGTGGCCGTCACGATCTGGCTCGTGATCTGGATCTTCAGGATTGCGGATCGGATGCTTGGCAAGTCGCTTGGGATCCAGATCCCGGGGCTCGGGCTGGTGGTGACGCTCCTTGTGGTCCTGTCGGTGGGGGTGTTCTCCATCCATTTTTTCGGTCGGGTGGTGTTTCAGACGATCGAGACGGCGTTCAGCCGATTGCCGTTCATCAAGAAGATCTACCCGGCGGTCAAGCAGCTCGCCCGGTTCCTCTTCAGCGAAGAGGGGGCCCAGGCGGCGTTCAGGCGGGTCGTGCTCGTCGAGTATCCACGGTCCGGCGTGTATTCGATCGCGTTTGTGACTAATGAGGCGAAGACGACGGCGACCGGCAAGCCGCAGACGCTCCTGACGCTCTTGATCCCGAACCCGCCCTCGCCGTTCACCGGACCGATCATCTTCGTGCCTGAAGAGGATGTCGTTCCCCTCGACCTCTCTGTCGAGGATGCCGTAAAGCTCATCGTCTCCGGGGGCGTGGTGGCCTCGCCCCTGCAGGCGGCGCAACGCCTCAAAGGGACAGCGCGCGTCTAACCCCTGCCCCATCTGTTTAGCGTGAGGGCCGATCCCAGCTTCACCATCTG
>JACPSR010000099.1 GCA_016193175.1 Candidatus Omnitrophota bacterium | reverse complement strand
TCGTGCAGGTCGGCCACGATGGCTTGCCCGGAGATGTCCTTGCCGATCGGCAGGGCAATCGGTGAGGGGTTGCCGGTGAACTCGTGCGCCGTGATGATTTCCTTGAGGTAGACGACGGTGGTCGTGGTGTTCGGCACGTCGATCCCCACGCGCCCCTTCCCGGGGATGGGCGCCACAATGTGGCAACTGGCGGCTTTCATCACGAGCGCCAGGTCATCCGCGAGCGACACGATTTTCGTCAGCTTGACGCCGGGCGCCGGCGTCAACTCGTAGCGGGTGACGACCGGACCGCGGTCGATGTTGACCACGCTGGCCTCGATCCCAAACTCCCGCAAGGTCTCTTCTAAGATCTTCGCGTTCGTCTGGAGGTTCTCGCTGATCTGCCGCTCCGCGATGGGCGGCGGGGTGGTCAACAACTCGTGAGGCGGCAATTGGAATCCGCTGGGGGTTTGACGGCGGGGGGGCGTGGGGATCGTCTTCGGCTTTGGCTCAATCATGGAACGAAAAGGGATGCGCGGAGGCGCCGAGGGGCGTGGAGGCCGCCGGCCTTCCCCCTCGTCGAGGGCTCCGGCCTCCTCGCGCACCCTGGGCTGCGCCGCTGCGGCAAGTGACGCCACCGGCTGCGCCTCGACGATCTCGGTTCGACCTCCCGCACCGCCGGGCTGAGAGAGCCGTCGGATCGCAGGAACCGGACCTCGCGTGAGAGCCGCCAGAGCGCTCCCCATCCGCCGCAGCCAGCCCCAGCCCCCAGACGCGCCGAGCGTCTGCCCGGACACCACGAGCCACGACAGGAGCCCGACGCAGCACGCGCTCAGCACCGTCCCGACGGTCCCGAGGTAGTAGACCCCGGAACGGGCAAGGAGGAACCCTGCGACTCCCCCCAAGGCGGTTTGGGAAATGTCGCTGCGCGCCATGAGCGCCAAGAGCGTCCCGACACTGCTCATTAGCGAGAGGGTGCCGAGGAGGAGTGAGCTTCCATGCGCCTCATGGAGACGGCCGCGCCAGAGCCGCCAGGCCCAGAGGAACAAGAGGAGCGAGAGCACGAGCGAGGCCCACCCAAACCCGCCACGCCCGAGAAACCCTAGCCAGACGCCGATCACGCCGCCAAGGTTGCCGGGAGGATTCGTGGGGGAGGAGCTCAAGAGCGGAACATCGGCAGGACGATACGTCATGAGGCAGAGCGTGAGGAACACGCCCGCCGATGCCAGGAGGATGCTGCCGAGGCGACCGGTCCACTCGGGACGGTTCATTCGCAAAGCGGAAAAGTTAGAGCGCTCGTTTCCTGGAGAGGTTGATCCGCCCCTGCTCGTCGATCTCGATGACCTTCACCCGAAACTCATCCCCGATCTTGACGACATCCTCAACCTTATTCACGTATTTGTCCGACAGCTCAGACACGTGGACGAGCCCTTCCTTGCCCGGAAGGATCTCGCAGAACGCCCCGAAGTTCATGATCCGTTTGACCTTGGCGGCGTAGACCTTGCCGACCTCGACGTCCTCCGTGAGCGTCCGGATGATCTCGAGCGCCCGCTGGGATTTCTCCGCGTCGTTGGACGCGACGGAGACGCTCCCGTCGTCTTCGACGTCAATGGTGGCCCCGGTTTCCTCGATGATCTTGCGGATCGTGCGGCCGCCCGGGCCGATCACATCCCGAATCCGATCAGGATTGATTTTCAGCGTGGTGATGCGGGGGGCGTAGATCGACAGCTGCGGCCGCGGCTGATCGATCGCCTTCGCCATCGCATCCAACACGGCCATGCGCGCGGGATGCGCTTGGGCGAGGATCGTTGCGATGAGCTCCACGTCGAGCCCTTCCGGCAGCTTGACGTCCACCTGCATGGCGGTTGTCCCGAGCCGCGTCCCGGCCACCTTAAAATCCATGTCCCCCACGTGGTCCTCAAGGCCTGAGATGTCGGTCAGGATCGCCGCGCGGCCTGCCTCCTTCACGAGGCCCATCGCGACCCCGCTGACGGAGGCCCTGATGGGAACGCCGGCGTCCATCAGCGAGAGCGCGCCGGCGCACACCGTGGCCATGCTCGAGGAGCCGTTCGATTCGAGGATGTCGGAGACGACACGGATGGTGTACGGAAACTCGTCCTTGGGGGGAATGACCGGCTCGAGCGCCCGTTCGGCGAGCGCCCCGTGCCCGATCTCCCGCCGGCCGGGTCCGCGCAGCGGCCGAACCTCGCCGACGCTGAACGGCGGGAAGTTGTAGTGGAGCATGAACCGCTTGTACGATTCCCCCTCGAGCGCCTCGATGAGCTGCTCGTCGTCGCTCGTCCCCAGCGTTGTGACCGAGAGGCTCTGCGTCTCGCCGCGGGTGAAGAGCCCGGAACCGTGCGTTCGAGGCAGGACCCCGACCTCGCAGGTGATCGTCCGCAGCTCGGTGTACGCGCGACCGTCGATGCGCGCATTGCGCTCAAGGATGGTGCGGCGGGCCTCCTCCCGATCCACGACCTCGAACCCTGCGGCCACGTCCTCGGGAGTCGCTGAACCCTCCGCACTGAGCTGCTCCGTCACAGTCTTCAGCAGCGCGGCGAGCGCCTCATGCCGTTCGGCCTTCTTCTTCGGCTCGTTGAGATGTTTGAGTTCCGGCACGGCGAGCTTCCGCACCCGCCCGAGCAGCTCATCGGAGGGCTTGCGAATCTGCAAAGCGGCGTTTTTCGGCTTCCCGGCCTTGCTGACCAGCTCCTCCTGCATCGCAATGGTCGTCTTCAACTGCTGGCTCCCAAACGCGATCGCCTCCACCAACTGCTGCTCGGGAACCTCTTTGAGCCCGGCCTCAACCATCGTGATGCCGTGTCTCGTCCCCGCAACCACCAAATCGATGGAGCTCTGGCTCAGCTGACGGTAGGTGGGGTTGACGACAAACTGATGGTTGACAAGCCCGACGCGAACCGCGCCCAAGGCGTCCGGGAAGGGGATGGACGAGAGCCGCAAGGCGCAGGACGCCCCCGTCACAGCCAGCACGTCGGGGTCGTACTCGCCGTCGGAGGAAAGGACCGCGGCCATGACCTGCAGATCGTGAAGGAACCCCTTCGGGAGGAGCGGGCGGATCGGCCGGTCCATCAAGCGGGCCGTCAGGATTTCCTTTTCGGTGGGACGGCCTTCGCGCTTGAAGAACCCGCCGGGGATCTTTCCCGCGGCGTACGTTTTCTCACGGTAGTCGCAGGTGAGCGGGACGATGCCGACTTTCTCCAACGGGGCGCTGCTGCAGACCGCCGTCACGAGCACGACCGTCCCGCCTTGCTGGACGACGACGGCGCCATCGGCCTGTCGCGCTAACGCCCCGGTCTCCAGTGAGAGGCTTGATGGACCCAGCGAGGTTGAAACGCGGGCGGTCATCAGACGTGGCGCGCCATCGACCGTAAGCGAGTAAGCGGAAGGAGTCGAGGCATTCACTTGCGGAGCTTCAGGGCCTCGAGGAGATTGCGGTAGGCGTCTTCGTCATGGCGTTTGAGGTACTCGAGGAGTCGACGCCTGCGACCCACCATCCTCAAGAGCCCTTGGCGGGAGTTGAAGTCCTTCTGATGGGCCGCGAAGTGACCGGACAGCTGATTGATACGCTCCGTGAGGAGCGCCACCTGCACCCGGGGAGATCCCGTGTCGGTTTCATGGATGCGGAATTTCTCAATCGTCGGATTCATCGCGTTCGTTGGGCTTATCGAACTCAACACACGCGTCCCTCTTTCATCTTGATCGCCCCAGTATCATACACTCTCAGGAGCGGCTCGTCAATAATGGAAACCGCCCATAAGGAAACCGTCCGCCAAGGGGCAGCCTGTAAGCCGAGTCCTGTAACCCTCGCTCCGCTCAGGATTGCTCCGTCGCGAAGCGACGGCCGATGGTCATCCATCTAGTTCCCGCCTTGCGACGGGACTCCTGCGGCCTACCTCCCCGACTGTTCGGTGGGCTACCGTATCCCTTTCGGGTGTCGGCGCGTTTGGCCTTGCTCCACGTAGAGATTGCCGCGTTTCACCTCCCCCCGCAGATTTCTCGCCCTTCGGCTCGAAATCTAACCGCGGGGGTACTCGTCTCTGTGGCTCTCTCACCGATGACTCGGCGAGTCCCCGCCGTTTGGCGGGGCATCCTCAACCCCTTTCGAGGAAGGCCCCGACGTTATCGGGGTACGCTGCCCTGCGGAGCTCGGACTTTCCTCCCCACACCCAGCAGTACCACGGGTCACTTCGATGAACCCGGACGACGTTCACGTCCGGTACGCCACCTCAATGCCGTGGTATTTCTGGGTGTGGGGCGACCATCCAGCTACCCTCTGGCGAACGGTTCTCAAAGAGCCGCTAATGACCGCGTTATGGCTTGTCCCGCCAGCCGATCAGCCAGCCGATTTTGCGACCGGGGGATATGCGCAATGGAAAAAACCCGAAACCCCTGCGCGAGATGCAGCGCGAGATCATGGAAGAGGCGCAGGTGGGCCTGCCGCACCTTGTACACCCCATTGATCTGACGAGCGAGCAACTCGCTGTCGGTCTTCACCGTGAGCGCGGTATAGCCCTGCTGGAGCGCCTCCTGCAAGGCATAGATGAGCGCAAGATACTCTGCGACGTTGTTCGTTGTCTCGCCCACGTACTTGGAGAACTGCCGAACAGAACAATCCATGAAGACGATCCCGACGCCGGCAGGTCCCGGGTTGCCATGGCTTGCCCCGTCGATGTAGACCTCACAGCTTCGAGTGGGCCTCATCAAAATAGAGGATGCGGCTGCAGGTTTCGCAGGTCACGAGCCTCGCCTTCAAGTAGACTTCATTGATGACCTGTGGGGGCAGCCGCCGATCGCACCCGCCGCAGGCGTCGCTGACCACGGGGACTAGGGCGAGGCCTTCGCGGATCGCAAGGATCCGCTCGTAGGTCTCCAGCGTCTGCCGCTGGACGTCGGGCAGCAGCGTCTTCCGGTCTCGCTCAAGTTGGGCCACGTGCTCTGCGATGGCCGTCAGCTCCTGCTCAATCCTTTGGTGCTCCTTCTGCGACCGCGTCTGCGCCTGAGCCAGCCGATCCTGCTCCAGCTGCCGGTGCTTCACCGCCTCGTCAACGGCATCCAGCGTCTTTAAGATCTCCTCTTCGAGGAGCGAGTTGTCAGCCTTGAGCGACTCGATCTCCCGCTGCATCGCGGCGTATTCCCTGTTCGTCTTGAGCTGAAAGAGCTGGCCCTGCAGCTTCTTGACGCTCCCCTCTTTGGTCTGCAGCTCCATCTCTTTTTCCTTCTGCGAAAGCTGGAGGGCCCTCAGCCGCTCCCCGGCGGCCTTCACGCGCTCCTCCTGCGCCGCCACCTCAGCGTTGATGTGCTCCAGCTCGAGCGGTTTCTCCTCCTGTTGCCTCCGGAGCTGGAAGAGCTGTCCGTCAATGGCCTGGAGCCGCTTCAAGATCTCAAGCTGATCAGCCATCACATGTGCCCCGCCACATCTAGACGCAATCCCGATGGTTGGCCGAACCCTGGGCGGTATCCCGACGGCTGGAGAGACAATAAGACTGGGCGCAAGAGGACTTGAACCTCTGACCTCGTGCATGTGAGGCACGCGCTCTAACCGGCTGAGCTATGCGCCCCTGAGAGCCAACCATCGGGATGACCCCTACCCCTGAAAATAAGGTCTAGCCCTTTATTATACCTTTAACTGGGATAGGTTTCGAGGCGAACGATGATGGGTGAACGATGATGGGCCGGGGACGGATCGAACGTCCGGCCAACTCGTTATGAGCGAGCTGCTCTGCCACTGAGCTACCGGCCCCAAAAGACAATGCGGATTGCGGATTTGGGATTGCGGAATGAAAAAAGAAGTGACGTTCCCTTCTTTCTACTCCGCAATCCGCATTCCGCAATCCGCACTCCGAAATCTCCGAGCGTTTCCTGCTAGATTCTAAACGGCGTGGCCTTTCTCCTGCGAGAACGTCAGCTCGAGAAAATTGCGCAGTCGCCGACTGCGGGTGGGGTGGCGCAACTTGCGCAGGGCCTTGGCCTCAATCTGCCGGACGCGCTCGCGCGTCACGTTGAACATCTGGCCGACCTCTTCCAGCGTCCGAGGCGAGCCATCCTGCAGCCCGAACCGCAGCAGCAGCACCTGCCGCTCTCGCTGGGAGAGCGTGACGAGGACATCCCCGATCTGCTCCTTCAGCATGCTGTAGGCCGTCGCGTTCGCCGGCGAGACGGCGCGCTTGTCTTCGATGAAATCCCCGAAGTGGGTATCGCCGTCCTCCCCGATGGGGGTTTGGAGCGAGATCGGCTCCTGCGCGATCTTGAAGACGCCCCTGACCTTGTCGACGGGGATCCCCGTCGAGCGAGCGATCTCCTCCGGGGTCGGCTCGCGCCCGGTCTCCTGGACGATCGCCCGCGAGACGCGGATGAGCTTATTGATCGTCTCCGTCATATGGACGGGGATTCGGATGGTCCGCGCCTGGTCCGCGATGGAGCGCGTGATGGCTTGGCGAATCCACCACGTCGCATAGGTGGAGAACTTGTAGCCGCGCTGGTACTCGAACTTCTCGACCGCTTTCATCAGGCCGATGTTCCCCTCCTGGATGAGATCCAGGAAGGAGAGGCCGCGGTTGGTGTACTTCTTCGCGATGCTCACGACCAGGCGGAGATTGGCCTCCACCAGCGCTTTCTTCGCTTTCGTGTAGTCGAGCTCTTTCTGGTCGATGTCTTTCACGGCAAGACGCATGGCATCGGCCGCCCCCCCCAGCAACCGGAGCTGCTCCGTCCGGGTCCGGCGAAGCTTCCGCAGGCGAGCGGCCGAGCGCGAACGCCCCGAGCCCCGCGCCTGCGCGATCTGGCGCTCCGTCGTCTCCACCGCTCGAAGGGAGCCCTCCACCTGCTCCACGATCCACTCGATCGCTTGGATCGTCAGATGGTACTTCTCAAACACCTTCTTCGCTCGGGCCTTTCCACGCGCCAGTCTCAGTTTCTTGCGCAGTTCGACGAGCTGCGCCACAAGCTCCTCCCGCTTGAGGTTCGGGTCGTCCTTCGAGTAGTCCTCCGGGTTGAGCTTGCCCTCAATGAGGAGGTCCGTCAACCGGAGAATCTCCCGTCGAGCGCTCGGTACCCCCAAGACGGCGTCGCGGTAGGCGAATTCCGCCGCCTCGATCTTTTTGGCCAGCGCCAGCTCCTGCTCTCGAGTGAGCAGCGGGATCTGCCCCATCTGGCGCAGGTACATCTTCACGGGGTCATCGAGCTGCCCGACCTCCGCCAGCTCCGCGGCCTCCTCCTCGCGCTGCTCTTTCTCCTCGCGTTCTTCGAGGCGGGAGGCGGGGCTCGGCTTATCGACGATCTCGATGTTCTCCTTCCCCAGGAGCGTCAACAGCTCGTCGATTTCCTCCGGCGAGGCGACGTCATCCGGCAAGAGATTGTTCAGCTCATCGTAGGTCAGCCGCCCCTTGTCTCGCCCGATCGTGATGACTTGGGCAAGCCGCTCACTGATGGGTCTCCTCTTGATCACGTCCGCCATGACGGTCAGCCTCCCTTCTGAAGGGTCGAGATGTCCGCTTGGGCCGCCTGCCGATCCCCTCCCGAGCGGGACGGAGGACAGACGCTCGAGGCAGCCGAGAGACGGTGTTGGTATTCAGCGAGCAAACGTCGGACTTCCACTTCCTGTCCCGCCTCATGGGCGGCTCGAATCTGCTCCCGGAACTGCGCCAGCTCGCGACGCCGGGCGTTGGCGCGCAGCCGCCTGAGGCAATCGTCCAGCGCCTCCTCCTTCGAGGCCACGGAGTTGGCCAGCTCGACCAACTCCGTCACCAGCCCCCCATCGCCATCCTCTAACAACCGCGACACCACGTGCGCCGGAGTGGCCGCGCGCCCGGTCGCTTCAAGCTCGCAGATGACCGTGAGAATCCGCCGAAGGATCGGGTCGGTCACCTCCTCGAGGGAGAACCCGGCCTGGGTCGCCTGCCGCCATCGGACAGGCTCATCAAGGATGAGCGCCGTGAAGAGCCGCTCCGGCCCCTGCGCGCCTGAGCGTCGCATGGAGCCTGGGCCGGCCCCGGGCGGAGTCCCGGCGGGCGGTCCTGTCGCCTGGCGGAGAGCCTCGGCGGCGAGCCGGGGCTGAACCTTCCCGAGCTCCTGAGCGACGGCGCCCTCATCGAGACGAAGCCGCTCGGCCAGCAGCCGGACGTATTCCCGTCGGAGCATCGCATCCGGCACCTTGGCGATCGTCGGGAGGACGAACTGCGCCGCGTTGACGGTCCCCTCGGCGTCCGTGGCCGGGAAGCGGCGCACGGCGCTCTGCACGAGGACGTCAAAGAGGCTCGCGCTCCCCTCCAACAACTGCTCAAGCCGCTCGCGCCCGTAGGACTGCAGGTACTCATCCGGGTCCACGCCTTCGGGGAGTTGGGCGACGCGGACCTGGAGGCCGGCTTCCACTAAGAGGTCGATGCCGCGCAGGGTCGCTTGCTCGCCCGCGGCGTCGGCGTCAAAGGCCAGGATCGCTTGTTCGGCATACCGTTTCAAGAGGCGCGCCTGGTCGGCGGTCAGGGCCGTCCCCAGCGGAGAGACCACGTGGGAGATCCCCGCATCAGCGAGGACGACGCAATCAAAATACCCCTCGACGACCACGACCGTCTTCGCTTTGATGATCGCATCCTTCGCCAGCCCAAGGCCGAAGACATGACGCCCTTTCGTGTAGAGCGCCGTTTCAGGACTGTTGAGGTACTTTGGCTCTTGCCCGTCAAGGCTGCGCCCGCCGAATCCTACGATGCGTCCACGAACGTCCTGAATCGGAAACATCAGCCGGTTGCGGAACCGGTCGTAGTGCCCTGACCTTCCCTGGATGAGGAACCCGGCCGCTTCAAGCTGCTCGGGCGAGACCCCGGTCGCCTTGGCCGCCGTGAGGAGGCGATCCCACCCCGAAGGGGCCAGCCCCAACCGAAACCGTTCCCGCGTTTGCTCCGAGACGCCGCGCGTCTTCAGATAGGCGCGCGCCGCCTTCCCACCCTGCGGATCAAGCAGCATCCGCTCGAAGTAGCGGCAGACCTTCTCCATCAGCGCGGCCAGACGCGCCTGCGAGCCGTCGCTCGCCGCCGAGTCCCGATCGGGAAGGCGGATCCCGGCATGATCGGCGAGCTGGCGCACGGCTTCCGGAAACGTCAGCCGATCGTGCTGCATCAGGAAGCTGAAGACGTTGCCCCCCACCCCGCAGCCAAAACAGTGGAAGATCTGTTTGTCGGTATTGACCATGAAGGACGGCGTCTTCTCTTTGTGGAACGGGCAATTCGCCTTGAAGTGCCTGCCGGCCCGCTTGAGCGGGACATAGCGGCTGATCAGCTCGACGATATCCGCGCGCGCGTGGATCTCGTCGATGACGGACTCAGGAATCAACGGCATCGCTCGTCAGTCAGTAGAGGGTCACTCTCGCAGAGGAGGAATGAGGGTCGGCCCCCGATAGGCCCCGCCCGGGAAGCGATCTGACAGGCCCTCCAGATACTCGCGCGAGATCGTCAAGAGCCACGGTCCGGAGACCGACCGCTCTTCGACGCTCTGCTGTAAGTAGATGAATCCGCTTGAGGAGAGCGCCACCAGGATGATGCCGGACCACCACAACCCCTGCAAGGCTCCCAGGACGAGCCCAAGCCCCTGGGTCGTCCAGTGAATCCGCTCCCACGTGATGGCCTGGGCCGCCAGGCTGAGGAGCCGGCGCCTGATGAACATGAGACCGAGAAAGAGCAGCCAGAAGACGAGCACGTTGACCAACACCGGATCAAACCTCAACCAGGGTTGCAGCCAGCTCGCCACAACGCCCGAATAGTTGATCGTCAGAGCCGTGACCACGACTGCGCCAAGCGATCGAAAGAGCTCGGTCAAGAAGCCGCGATGGAACCCACCGTAACACTTTAGTAATAAAAGAGTTGCAACAATCAAGTCAACCCAGTTCGGCCACGTCGTCACCGCGATTCCCTCATCTCATTTCCCAGGCGAAGTATACCATATCGTTGAGAAAAGCGTCAAGGTAGCGCTACCTTTTGGTGGCGTACCATAAATTGTGTATGACTTGGGATAGTAAGAGGGCGTATCCTTCCAAGAGTTGTCGCCAAACAACCAAGGAGGATACGCCCAATGGAGCTCGGTGCGGTCAAGGAGTTGCCCCGCGCAGATATCGTACGG
>JACPSR010000089.1 GCA_016193175.1 Candidatus Omnitrophota bacterium | reverse complement strand
CGAACCGCTGAGCGACACCCGAGAGAGCGTGGCGCTGCAGGCCACCCGCATCCGGCAGATGACGACGATCAGAGACATTTTGGACGAGGTCATCCCTCAAGTGGGAGGGAGCTCGTTGCTGCTCGATGAGCGCAGCGGCGCCCTCATCGTCACGCACGTTCCCTATTACCTGCAGCAGGTCGAGACGCTCCTCAAGCAACTGGACATGATCCCCGTGCAGGTGCTGATCGAAGCGCGCTTCATGGAGGTGACGGTGACGGACACGAAGGAGTGGGGGCTTGACGCGCAGTTGACCGGAAACGCGAGCCTCACGAAAGAGGGGGGAGGGGACGGCACAGCGGGGCCCGGCCTGCAGCTCTCCAGCGTGGGCAGCTCGCTCTCGCGCGGATCGAAGATCGATTTCACCGACTTCACGAACCAAACGTCTGGCAACGGCTTGAACCTGACCTTCCAGGGGATCCTGACGGGGACGCAGTACCAGGCCGTGCTCCACGCCCTGGCTGAGCACAAGAAGGCGAAGACGCTCTCCGCCCCCCGCGTGACGACGTTGAACAACCAGACGGCCACGATCAAGATCGTGACGGAATTCGTCTACGCCACCCAGTACCAAGCCACCGTGGTGCGTGAGGACCTCAATGGGGACGGGGATTTCAACGACCTGGTCGGCGGGAAGCGGGAGACGCGATTCGTCAACGCCCCGCAGGGCTTCGTGACGAAGGACTTGGGCATCCTGTTGCACGTGACCCCCAGCGTCGGTCAGGATCTCCGGACGATCACCTTGGCGCTCAAGCCGGAGGTGAGCGAGAAGAAGACGGAGGACACCTTCGGCGGCGAAATCAGCCTCCCGCGCTTTACGGCCCGCAATCTCGAGACGACGGTCGTAGTGGAGGATGGGGATACCGTCATGCTGGGCGGGCTGATGAAGGACACGACGGCGAAGACCATCACCAAAGTACCCCTCCTGGGCTCGCTGCCGATCGTGGGCCTGCTCTTCCGGAAAGAGGAGCAGACCGCGGAACGCTCCAACCTCCTCATCTTTGTCACCGCCCAGTTGGCGAGCCCTACCGGTTCCCGCCGCGGCCTCGCCGCGCCCCGCGCAGGGTTCTGACGTGAAGAAGATCGACATCGCTGAAGTCGCGAAGGCGGCCGGCGTGTCCACCACGACGGTCTCTCGGGTCATCAATCATGTGCCCACCGTGTCGGAGGAGAACCGGCAGCGAGTGCTGGAGGCCGTCAAGAAGCTGAAGTATCGACCCAACCCTAGCGCCCGGCGGCTGGCGTCCGGCCAGAACGACACCATCGGGATCGTCATCCCGCGATTTGCCGACATGTTCCACTCCTTCTACGTCTCCGAATTGCTCAAGGGTGTGGGCACAGGCGTCGAGCGGTTGAAGCTCAATCTGCTCCTCCATGTGACCGACGGACATTCGTCGTTTGATCTCTCGAGCGTCGCCGGGGTGCTCTTCGCTGACATCGATGGCAACGAGGAACAGCTCGATTGGGTGATGGATCAAGGGATCCCGTGTGTCGTCACGAACCACTTCATCAAGGAATTACCGGTGAGCTGTATCGCGGTTGATAACCTCACGGCCAGTGAGCAGGTCGTCGCGTATCTCGCCAACCTCGGGCACCGGGAGATCGCGACGATCGCCGGCCATCTCCGCACCCCGGTGGGCATTGAACGACTTGAAGGCTATTTGAAAGCCATGAAGGCTCGCGACATCGAAGTGAAACCCCATTTCGTTCAGCGGGGGGACTACAGCGGTCCCTCGGCGAGAGAGCCCGCCCGCCGGCTCCTCACCCACGACGATCGGCCGACGGCAATCTTTGCCGCAAGCGACGAGATGGCCGTGACGACCATCGAAGTGGCTCTGGGCCTCGGCCTGCGGGTCCCTGAGGATCTCTCCGTCGTTGGCTTCGATGACAGCCCCATCGCGGCGTTTGCAAAAGTTCCGCTGACGACCGTCTGGCAGCCCTTGAGTCAAGTGGGCGAGCTCTCTGTCGAAGTGTTGGACAAGCTAATGGGGGGAAAGCTGCGCCGTCCGGTCAAAACCCAGCTCGGGACGAAACTGGTGGAGCGTCAGTCATGCCGCCAGACGTGGCTTGAACACTAACGTCAGTGATCAGTTGCGAGTGGCGAGTGACCAGTGGTGAGTGAGGGCAGCGGGATGGAAGAGCCGATGACGTCACCGGTCAGAATCGGAGTGTTGGGAGCCGGCGGGCTCGGGAAGGCGGCGGCCCGGATCATCAGCAAGAAGCGGGAGCTTTGCCTCGCGGCGGTGTGTGATAGCCGCGGGATCGTGTCCTCCGCGGAGGGATTGGACGGTACCGCCCTTGCGGGTGTCTCAGGCGACCTCGTCGCTGGATGTCGCCGGCTTGAGGCGGCTCGGGCGGGCGAGGGCGGTGGAGCGGTGGCGGTCGCCACGGACGTCGAAGCCCGGCATTGCGACGATCCCCTCGGCGCGATGCTCGCGATGTCCGAGCGGCTTGACGCGATCCTGATCGCGTTGCCCAATCTCCCAAATGAGTTTATCCCAGGCGTCGTCGAACGGTTTGCTCAGGCGGAGGTTTCCCTCGTGTTCGTTGACGTCTTGAAACGCACCCGCGCCGTCCGGCAGATGTTGGCGTTGGATGCCCTCGTCAAGCGCTCCCGCAGCGTCGTGATGACCGGCTGCGGGGCGACGCCCGGCCTGTTGGCGGCCGCGGCGGTCTTGGCTGCGCAGTCCTTCATCGAGGTGGAGAAGGTGGACATCTGGTGGGGCGTTGGGATTGCAAACTGGGAGGCGTACAAGGCGACCATTCGGGAGGACATCGCGCATCTCTCTGGCTATACCCTCGAGCGCGCAAAGGCCATGACCGATGCCGAGGTTGAAGTCCTCCTCGAGCGGACGAACGGCCTCTTGGAGCTCACGCACATGGAGCACGCCGACGACCTCTTGCTCCAGCGGGTGGGGGTGGTGGACCGCCTGGATCAGGTCGAGGTGGGGGGGATCATGGACACCCGGCATCCCAAGAAGCCCGTGTCCACCACGATGACCCTGACCGGCACGACGGCCGACGGCAAGCGCGCGCACCACACGTTCATTCTCGGTGATGAGACCACCATGGCCGACAACGTCATCGGCCCGGCGTTAGGCTACCTCAAACGCGGCCTGTGGCTCAAGGCGCAGGGGCTCTTCGGGGTCTTTGGCTGCACCGAGTTCCTTCCGATGGTCGTCCGGTAGGACATGCTAGCAGCTAGCAGCTAGCAGTCAGCAATACTGCCGCTAGTGCCTACTGATGGTTTCCCCCGCGCGCGAGCGTCTCCTGGCAGATCTCTCCGATGAGCTTCAGGCCATTGACGATCAGGGGCTCCTCCGGCGGCTCACGTCGCTCGAAGCGATCGATGGCCCGCGCGTTCGGATTGACGGCCGGGACGTGGTGAATTGGTGCTCGAATGACTTCCTGGGCCTCTCCCTGCACCCGGCGCTTGCGCAGGCTGCGGCCCGGGCGGCCGTCGAATGGGGCATCGGCGCTCGGGCCTCCCGGCTCTTAGCCGGGACCACCGCCTGGCACCTCCGCCTCGAGGAGTCGCTCGCGTCCTGGTTCGGTGCGGAGGCCGCGCTCGTCTATCCCAGCGGCTACCTGGCCAATCTCGGGACGCTGGGGGCGTTGCTGGCGTCCCAGGATGCGGTGTTCATCGATCGCCTCGCCCATGCGAGCCTCTTTGACGCGGCCCGCGCGAGCCGGGCCACGCTCCGCGTCTTTCACCATAATGACACTGCTCATCTTGCCGCGCTCCTGTCGCGCGCCTCGAAGGCCCGTCGGCAAGTCGTCGTCACGGAGGGGGTCTTCAGCATGGAGGGGGATTGCGCGCCGCTCGAGGAGCTCCTGGACGTCGCCCAGACGCATCAGGCCCTCGTGTATGTCGATGACGCCCATGGGGCCTTCGTCCTCGGGAAGACCGGGCGGGGGACGCCGGAGGCGGCTGGCGTGTCTCATGAGCGACTCATCTACATGGGGACGCTGGGGAAGGCCGTCGGATGTCAGGGAGGGTTTGTCGTTGGCCCCCGGCTCCTGATCGACTTCCTGCACAACCGGGCCAGGACGTTCATCTACACGACCGCGCTCGCTGTGCCGATCGCCGCGGCAGCCGTCGAAGCCCTCCGCCTGCTCAAGGGAGAGCCTCAGCGGCGCGAGCGTCTCCGGCAGTTGACAGAACGGCTGCATGAGCGGCTTGCTCCTCTGCAACCGGTCTCGCGGGTGCGCGCGCTTCCTTCCCACATCGTTCCCTTCGTGGTGGGCGAAGCGCGCCAGGCCCTCGAACTGGCGCAGGCGCTTTGGGAGCGAGGGATCTGGGCGCCGGCGATTCGTCCGCCCACCGTTCCGGAAGGGACGGCGCGGCTTCGTTTGAACGTGACAGCGCTCCATACGGAAGCGCAGATCGACGCCTTGGCCGGAGCGCTGCGGTCCCAAGTTCATTGTAAAAGATGTTCGTAGTTCGTAGTAAAGGCAGTGAGCAACACGTTGCGCCACCGAACACCGAACAACGAACAATCGACGACGGACGGGGGGGTTTACGATGGCTCAGCGAAGGCACGTCCGAGGCATCTTTGTCACTGGGACGGATACCGGCGTCGGCAAGACGGTTGTGGCCTGCGCGCTGGCAGCCTGGTGTCACCGGCATCACATTGACGTCGGCGTCATGAAGCCGATTGCCACCGGGGGCAGGCGCCTCGTTGCATCGGGGAGGATGCGGTGGGTGTCGGATGACGCCATCCGCTTGGCGCGCGCCGCCGGCAGCGATGATCCGTGGTCGGTGATCAACCCCGTCTGCTATCAGGAGCCCCTGGCGCCCTGGACGGCCTCGCTGCGCGCCCGACGGCCGATCCGTTTGGATGCGATCCGGAAGATTTTCCTCTCAATCGTGAGCCGTCACGAGGTCGCCATCGTGGAGGGGGTGGGCGGCCTCTTGGTGCCGTTGACCGCTCACTTCAGCGTCGTGGATCTTGCAAAGCAGCTGGGGCTGCCCCTGCTGATCGTTGCGCGGCCGGGGTTAGGCACGCTGAACCATACGCTCCTCAGCCTCCAATGCGCCCGCCGGATGGACCTTCGGGTGCTGGGGGTCGTGCTCAATCAGACCCAGGCGCTCCCGAAAGGCGCCCCGGCTCGCTTGGCCTACGAGACGAACCCCCTGATTCTGAAGCGGTTGGCCCACGTTCCTGTCCTGGGGCCGGTCCCATTTCTGGGGGGAGCGGTGCATGGCCCGCGATCGATGGCTGCCCTCGCCGATTGGGCGGAGGAGCACCTCGTCGACGCCGTCTTCCGCTGACCATAACGATTGACACCTCAGGGGGGTTGTGGTAGAGTCAGCGTAAATTTTGCGGGGATGGCGGTGCGACGAATCCAGATGGATCAAGCGGAGAGCTGCATGCGCAGAGCGAAGTGGCAGGCCGGCAAGATGCTCGTCCCGATGCTCGGCGTCCTGGCGGCGTTATCGATGGTGGTCGCTGCGATCGCCATTGTCCTGCAGATGCAGGAACGGGAGAAGCGACAGGCGAAGGAGCGTGAACTACAGGAAGCCGTGATCGAGAATGAAGAGCTCCAGGGCAGACTCCAGGAGACCCAGCAGGCCAAGGCCCGCCTTGAGGAGGAGTTCACTCGCACGCGGGGCGAGCTGAGCAAGACGCAAGAGCAGTTGGTGAAGGCTGTGGAGGAGCAAACCGCGCTCTCCAAGTCCGTGGAGGAGCGGCAGCAGGAGATCAATCACCTCACGAGCAACCTGACCGAGGCCCGAAGCGAAGCCAAGCAGATCTCCGCGCAGCTCGCCGAGATCCAAGCCGAGCGTGACGCGATGAAGCAGCAGCTGGCCGAGTTGGAGACCAAGCTGAGCGAGCTATCCGGTCCCAGCGAGCCCACCGTGGAGCTTGAGAAGGTGTTGGTGCGGGACGACCAGGCCCAGACGCGTGAGCTCGCTTCCGTCCTCGACGCGCCCCAGGGCTCGGCTGACGGGCAGATCCTCGTCGTGAACCGGGAGTACGATTTCATCGTCATGAATCTCGGCAAAAACCACGGCCTCTCGATCGGGCAGGAGTTTCAGGTGATCCGGGGCAATCAGGTCTTGGGGAAGGTCAAGGTGGAAAAAGTATACGACGAGCTGTCGGCCGCGGCCATCCTTCCGGAATCGCAGAAAGACAACATTCGGGAAGGGGATAACGTCAGAGCGTTATAAGACAAGCCCAGAAGCCATTGAGGCGAGCGCGATCCCCCGTGGTGGGGATTTTTTTATATGGATGTGACCGTGCAGCGAACACCGCCCCTGCGAGGCACCCTCAGCCTTCCACCCGATAAGGCGATCTGCCACCGGGCGGTTCTCGCCGCCGCGCTGGGGATCGGGACGACCGAAATTCACCCGTGGCCGTTGGCGGATGACTGCCAGCGCACCCTCCAGCTCGTTGCAGACCTGGGCGTTCCCGTCAAGAAATCGCCGCAGACAGTCTGGATTGATGGTCGAGGCGACGCGGGGCTGCGCGCGCCGACCCAAGAGCTGTTCTGCGGAGAGTCGGGGACGACGCTTCGGTTGGCGGCCGGGCTCTTGGCGGGGCAACCCTTTACGACGCGCCTCTCGGCCGGCCCCTCCCTCAGCCGGCGCCCCATGCGGCGCATCGTCGATCCGCTCTCCGAGATGGGGGCGCGCCTCGAAGGACGTCGAATGGCGGCCTCAGATCCAGGCTCGCGGGAGCTCTACCCCCCATTGACCGTCCACGGCCGACGACCGCTCCGGGCCGTCCGATGCGAGATGGAGCTGCCCAGCGCCCAGGTCAAATCGGCCATCCTGCTGGCCGGGCTGTTCGCGGATGGCGCGACGAGCGTCGTGGAGCGCGTGCCGACGCGAGACCATACGGAGCGGATCCTGCGCGCCTTCGGCGCCGGCATCCGTCGTGAGGGGCGGGGGGTGACCATTGAGCCTGGGGCGCTGCGTTCCCCCGGCGCGCTTGTCCTTCCGGGGGATTTCTCGAGCGCGGCCTTCTTTGTCGTCGCCGCGTCGTGCGTGCCGGGCTCGCGGCTGGTCCTTGAAGGGGTGGGCTTGAACCCCACGCGGCTCGGGTTGCTTGAGATCTTGAAGCGCATGGGGGGCTGCCTCACCACCACGGTCTCGGAGGAAGGGTGGGAGCCGCGCGGCACGGTGGTCGTTGAGGCGCGATCGCTGCGCGGCGTCTCTGTGGGGCCCTCCGAGGTGCCCGGCGTGATCGATGAGCTGCCGGTGCTCATGGTGGCCGCCGCCTGCGCCACGGGGACGACGCGCTTCCACGGCGTCGGTGAGCTCCGCGTCAAAGAAACCGATCGCATTCGGTCGATGGTCAACGGTCTGCGTCAGCTCGGCGCTCGCATCGTCCTTCCCGCACCGGATGCGGTGGAGATCGACGGGGGGCCGCTGAGAGGGGCCGTGGCGGAGAGCGCGGGCGACCACCGCACGGCCATGAGCCTTGCCGTGGCGGGCCTGGTGGCTGAGGGGGCCACCACCGTCCGGGGGGTCGCCTGCGTGGCAAAATCGTTCCCAGAATTTTTCGACCACCTGCGCGCGGTGGCCGGTTCGCCGACGGTAAAAACCGTTGACAACCCCTAACGGGTTTGTTACGATTGCCGAAAGTGACCCCCCTGCGATCTCGCGCATGCTAAACGCGTTGTTCCGGCGGCTCGCCGAACTCGTCCGATCCTCCACGGGCTACGTCCTCGGGTTGTTCTCCCAAGACATCTCCATCGACCTCGGCACGGCCACGACGCTTGTCTTTCTGAAAGGGCGGGGGATCGTGCTCTGTGAGCCCTCCGTCGTGGCGATCCAGCGCGGTTCGTCGCGCGTGCTGGCGGTGGGGGAAGAGGCGAAGCGGATGATCGGCCGCACCCCTGGGAACATCTCCGCCATCCGCCCGATGAAGGACGGGGTGATTGCGGATTTTGAAGTGACGGAATCGATGCTGCGCTACTTCATCAAGAAGGTGCAGCCGCGGAAGCTGAACAAGCCGCTCGTCATCGTGGCCATCCCATCGGGGATCACGGAGGTGGAGAAGCGGGCGGTGCGGGACTCCGCGCTGCGCGCCGGCGCTCGCGAGGTCTTCCTGGTCGAGGAGCCCAAGGCGGCCGCCATCGGGGTGGGGTTGCCGATCCACGAGCCGGGCGGCAATATGATCATCGATATCGGGGGCGGCACGACGGAGATGGCCGTCATCTCCCTCGACGGCATCGTGGTGTCGCGCTCGATCCGCATCGCCGGCGAT
>JACPSR010000088.1 GCA_016193175.1 Candidatus Omnitrophota bacterium | reverse complement strand
GTGAATTTTTATTATAGCAAATTCAAGCGGGGAGGGTCGCTTCCCGAAGGAGCCTGGCCGCCAGTTCCGGCGGGGTGGGGTTGATGTAGAAGCCGGTCCCCCATTCAAACCCGGCGATCTTCGTCAGCTTGGGGATGAGCTCCAGGTGCCAGTGGTACTCCTCCCGCTCGCGCGGCTCAATGGGGGCGGTGTGAATGATGAAGTTGTAGGAGGGATCGCTCAGGCTGACGCGCATGCGCAACAGGGTCTCCTTGAGGATGCGCGCGAAGTCGGTGACCGCGTCCGGCCCGATCTGGGCGAAGTCGGCGCGGTGCTCCTTCGGGAGGATCCAGATCTCAAAGGGGAAGTTGGACATGAAGGGGCAGCACGCGAGGAAGGAGCGGTTCTCA
The DNA here is from genome assembly GCA_016193175.1 of Candidatus Omnitrophota bacterium. Lineage (GTDB taxonomy): Bacteria > Omnitrophota > Gorgyraeia > Aquiviventales > Aquiviventaceae > JACPSQ01. The sequence continues at coordinate 1,619 of JACPSR010000088.1, read as the reverse complement.
GCCAGGAGGCGCTCGTCCTCCTGGACCTCCTGGCTCACCAGGTCGCAATAGGGGCACCGGTCCTTGAATTCAAAGTACCGCTGGGAGCCTCGGAGCTCTTCCTGGACCCGCTTCGGGACGATCGGGAGCGCGATCAACTGCGAATGGCTGTGCTCGAGCGAGGCGCCGGCCGTGAGCCCGAAGTTCTTGAAGATCAAGGTGTACTTCAACCGCCGGTCGCCCCGCAGATCAAGCGACCTGACCTGAAACGCCTTGATGACGCCGGCCAATTCCTCAATGCTGAGATCGGCCATCTGGCGCTGATGGTCCGGCGTTTCGATGATCACCTCGTGCGCGCCGACGCCGTTGCACATGTCAAACACCCCGAGGCCCCGGCGCCCCAGATCCCCTTCGATTTTCAACGCCGGAAACTTGTTCGGGACCACGCGCAATTTCCAACCGGCGCTATTTGGTGCCGTGCCTGGCGGCCGCACCACGTAGATCTCCGGCGGGGTCAACGGCTCATTCCCATAGCAGAAGGGGCATTTGCCCCCGCTGGGCGCGTGGGGATCGACGTCGAAGGCGTCGGCGCCCGCGGGCGTTTCGGTCTCGATGATATTCCACCGCCCAATGATCGGGTCGCGTCTCAGCTCAGACATCCGTCATCGAAAAATTTGACGATTGTTGAATGCGTAACGCGTAATGTGTAATGTGAGAACAAAAAACACGTCAGTTGGTCTTGTCATTCCATTACGCATTTCACATTGAACAAATCCCTCACGGCTCGATTCATCTCAGATCTCTCAGTGCGTGACGGCTGGCGCGCGTTCCAGGACGGCTTCGCGCAGGTATTTGGCCGACTCTTCGGGGGGCGTCGGGTTGATGTAGAACCCGCTGCCCCATTCAAACCCCGCCACCCGGGTCAGGCGAGGGATCAACTCGATGTGCCAGTGGTAATCCTCTTCGATCGTCTTCCAGTATCCCACCTTTCCCCGCTGGTGCCGCATGGGGGCGGTGTGGAGCAGCGCGTTATACGGCGGGTCGTCGAGCACGACCTTGAGCCGGCTCAAGAGCTGTTTCAGGACGCCGGCCAGGTCGGTGAGCTCCCCGGGCTGCGCCTTCGTAAAGTCGCAATTGTGCCGCTTCGGCACAATCCACAGCTCGAAGGGAAACCGCGAAGCGAACGGGCACAGGGCAACGAGATGGGCCGACTCGACCACGATGCGGGTTTTCGCCTCCTGTTCCTGATTGAGGAGATCGCACACGAGACATCGCTCTTTATCCTCAAAGTACCGGCGTGTGCCGACGAGCTCCTCTTTCACGCGCAAGGGCGTGACCGGCGTCGCGATGAGCTGGGAGCGGCTGTGGCCGATGGGTCCCGCGCCGGCAACCGAACCGTAGTTCTTAAACCAGAGGACGTAGCGAAATCGGGTATCCCGCTCCAAATCGGCGATCCGAGCCACAGCGGCTTGGAGCGCGGCATGGATTTGGTCCACCGGGAGATCCGCGGCGTTGCCGATGTGCTCCGGGGTCTCGACGATGATCTCATGAGCCCCGATGCCGTCCATGAGGTCGTACATCCCCTTGGCCCGTCGATTGAGCTGGCCTTCGATCCGCAGCACCGGTTTGATGCTCGGGAT
>JACPSR010000087.1 GCA_016193175.1 Candidatus Omnitrophota bacterium | reverse complement strand
CGCCCTCAAGCGCCTCGAGGACGGCTCGTTCGGGATCTGCCAGCAGTGCAACCAGCCCATCACCATGAGCCGTCTGAAGGCGGTGCCCCACGCCTCCTTGTGCATTGGCTGCCAGCGAGCCAAGGAACAGAAGGACAAACGTTGATTTCCGTGTAACGCGTCACGTGAAACGCGTCACGTTACACCTTACGCGTTACGCGTTCAACGGATGAAATCCCCATGGTTGATCAGTGGCCTCACGCTGGCGGCTGATCAGCTGACCAAACTCCTCGTCGTGACGCGGTTCAGCCCCGGGGAGAGCCTGGGGCTGCTCCCGCCGATCCTCCAACTGACCTACGTTCAAAACACCGGGGCCGCCTTCGGGTTGTTCAAGGGCCGACAGGGGCTCTTCATCGGCGTCTCGCTCCTCGTCATCGGCTGGATGACGCGGGAGCTCCTCGCCAAACCCTCCCTGGCCTTACCCACGAAGTGGGGATACGCCCTGGTGCTGGGTGGTTCGGTGGGCAACCTGATCGACCGCATGCGGTTCGGCTACGTGATCGATTTTATCGACCTCGGCGTATGGCCGGTCTTCAACGTGGGAGACTCCGCCATCACCATCGGTGTCGCGCTCCTCATCTGGCAGGCCGTCAGACGTCGTTGACCATGCATCCCATTCTCGCGACATTCGGGCCGTTCACGCTCTACACCTATGGGGTGATGCTCCTGATCGCCTTCGCGGTGTCCACGTGGCTCGCGGTCCGTGCGGCCCGCAGATGGCCGCCCGGCCTCGTCGCGATCAACGCTGAGCAGATCCTCGACTGCTTCAGCCTCTCATTGCTGGGAGGCATCGTCGGGGGTCGCCTCGCATTTATCGTCCTTCAGTGGGAGTTCTTCCTGCGCTCGCCGGGAGAGATGTCCGCGATTTGGCACGGGGGCCTCGTGTGGTATGGGGGGTTGCTCGGGGGGCTCTTCGCCGCGTGGCTCTACGTCCGCGCGAAGCGACTCAACTTTTTGCGGGTGATGGACCAGTGCATTCCCTTCCTGGCCCTGGCGCATGCGGTGGGACGGGTGGGGTGTTTCCTGAACGGCTGCTGCTACGGAAGACCGACGGATCACTGGTGCGGCGCGGTTTTCCCCGGGCAGCGGGGTCCGGTCGTTCCCGTCCAGCTCTTCGAGTCGGCCGGGCTCCTCTTCCTCTATGGACTCCTCAGGGGACTCCAGCGGCCGCCGCTCCTGAGTCGGCCCGGATGGCTCTTTGGAATCTATCTGGTGCTCTACGCCCTCCTGAGGTTTTCCATCGAGTTTCTCCGGGGGGACCAGGAGATCTGGTGGGCTGGGCTCACGTTGCAGCAGGTCATCAGCATTCTCGCGTTCATCGTGGGACTACTCCTCATGGGAAAAGGCAAAAGGTACTTTTGACTTGATGACGATGGCTCGCACCTATGAATTCGTCGTGGGCCCGGGTGAAGCTGGCTACCGACTGGACCGCTGCTTGGCGCGCCACCTCCCTGCCAGCCTCTCAAGGGCGATGATCCAACGCGGCATCCAGGGGGGCCTGGTCAGCGTCGACGACCATGCCGTGAAGGCGCACCACAAGCTGCGCCGGGGCGAGCGGATCAGCGCCCGGTTCAATCATCTGCCGGCAGCCCCCCGTGACGCGGCCATGGCGGCGCAAGAGATTCCGCTTGAGGTCGTGTACGGAGATGACGCTCTCCTCGTGGTCAATAAACCGCCGGGGATGGTGACGCATCCGGCGCCAGGCCACTGGGAGGGTACGCTCGTCAACGCGATCCTGTGGCACCTGCACGCGGCTCAAGGCTCAAGGCTCAAGGCTCAAGGCAAAAGTAGTTCCCTTCAGCCTTCAGCCTTCAGCCTTGAGCGCCCTGTGGAGCGGGCGGGGATCGTCCATCGGCTTGACAAGGATACGTCAGGGCTCCTGATTGTTGCGAAAACACCTCAGGTCCATACGGCGCTGTCGAGACAGCTCAAGGCCCGGCTGATCCGCCGCCGATATCTGGCGCTCGTTGAAGGTCATCTGCCGATTGAGCGCGGGACCATCAACGCGCCGATCGGCCGCCACCAGACCCATCGGAAGGTCATGACGGTCCGCCACCTCGGCGGTCGCTCCGCGGTGACGCACTACCGTGTCCTCAAACGATTTGGAAAGACGCTCGGGGCTCGGGGCTCGGGGCTCGGGGCAGTTGCCCACAGCCCAGTGCCCACAGCCCAGAACGATTTCAGTTGCACGTTGATCGAAGTCTCGCTGGAAACCGGGCGAACCCATCAGATTCGAGTGCATATGGCGCATCTCGGGCACCCCATCGTGGGTGATCCAACCTACGGCAGGCGCCCCGCCGGCTTCTGGCAGTCGCTCGGGGTGAACCGTCAGTTGCTCCACGCGCACCGCTTGAGTTTCCAGCACCCCGTGAGCGGGCGACCGCTGACGATTTCTGCGCCCGCGCCGGAGGATCTGGCGCGTTGGGTGGGTGAAGAGCGCGTGACGACTGAGGTGTGACGAGGTGTGAGGGAAGCTGCCATGAGACATGCTGTTCGAATTCGGATCGCGATGGGTTGGCTGATTTGTTGTCAGCTCGTGACGGGTCATGGGATCGTGTCCGCGGACATCCCGCGGACGATCCACTACCAAGGCCGGCTGACGGAGCTGAGCGGGACGCCGCTCACCGGCGAGCACACCGTGACGATCCGGCTCTATGACGCGCCGACAGGCGGCGCCGAGCTCTGGAAAGAGCAGCACGCCATCAGCATGGCGAGAGAGGACGAGGGGATCGTGTCGATCGAGCTGGGCAGCCGGACGCCGTTTCCCACCCCGGTGACGTTCAATAGTTCCCTCTGGCTGACGATTGAGATCGATGGGGCCGGAGAGCTTTCACCGCGCCAGGCGTTGTCGGCGTCCGGCTACGCGATGAACGCCGATGCGCTGGATGGGCTTGACAGCCTCCAGCTCCTCCGGGCGGATATCGACACGATCGCCAAAGGCCAGCTCAAGGTGACGAAGTCCGGCGCGGCGCTTGTCGTTCAGCCCTCCAGCGATCCGGTTGCCGACACGAAGCTGATCGACGTGCAGAACGCGGCGGGCGCCTCGAAGTTCAGCGTGGATCTTGAAGGGGATACGGCCGTTGCGGGCAACCTCACCGTGTCCGGCACGATCGCCGGCTCCAGCAGCCTCACCGGCACCACCAACCCCTCGTGGGCGATAGCGAGCGGGACCGATGCGGGCGCCGCCAACCTCTCCCTCCTCTTCGGACAGGCGAGCGGCCAGGAATCGCTGGTCTTCCAGGGGGCAGGCTCCGATGACTTCGCGCTCTCCGACGATCTTCGATTGGATAATCAATCGGCGCTCAGGTTCGTCGAAGCCGCGGCCAACGGTACTGAGTACGTGGCGCTCCAAGCCCCTTCGTCGATCGCCGGCAATGTCACCTGGACGCTGCCCGGCGCGGATGGGAGCGCGAGCCAGGTGCTGACCACCGACGGCGCTGGGGCGCTCTCGTGGACAACGGTCAGCTCCATCGGCGGCGTCGGTGACATTACCGATGTGGCCGCTGGCTCGGGCCTCATCGGCGGCGGGGCGAGCGGGGCCGTCACGCTCACCGTCGGGGCCGGGACCGGCCTCATCGCGAACCCCGACGACGTGGCGATCGACCCCGCCGTGGTCCCTCAGTTGGATGTCGCCAATACATTTACCGCAACCAATACGATGGCCGGGACCTTGCTCATGACCAAGTCGAGCGACAACATCAAGATTCAACCAGCCGACGATACCAATCCGACATTTCACGCCCTGCGAGTCCTCAATAGTACTGGCACAACCCTCACGTTTGGGATCACGAAATCCGGCTCGGTTGACATGGCGGCTGGTGCGACGCTGGATGGCGTTGATGTGGGCCTTCACGATCACACAGGGGGAACCGGCGGGGTGGTGATCCCGAATATGGGCGATCTCACCGATGTCCTGCCCGGGATAGGAATCCTCGTGTCGAATCCCGGCGGGCCCCAGCCGACAGTGGCGATCGACACGGCGCTCGTCCCCCGGCTCAGCGCGGCGAACGTCTTCACCGCGGCGAACACCTTCAACCCCGGAGCCGTGGACCTCACCCCGCTCACGATCCGCCAGACCTCCGCGGCAAGCGCGCAACCAGTCCTGAGCGTCACCAACAACGCGGGCGGCTCCCCCTATCTGACCGTCGCCTCCTCCGGCAACGTCGGCATCGGGACGGCGGGCCCGGACGCCCCGCTGGACATCAGGGCGGTATCCGCCATCCGAACCCTCAATGTGGCGGCCAGACAGCGGGCGGCCTATCCAGCGCTCTTGTTGGAAAACACGAGCACAAACGGTTCCTGGGCGCTGACAGAGAATAACGGCTTGCACCTCTTCCTCAAGAACGACTTGGCCAGTAACTTTACCAACGCCGATTTGCTCTTCAAGATCACCCAGAACGGGAATGTCGGCATCAATGCGCAGGGTTCTGACCCTTCCACAAGACTGGACGTCTTTACCTCAGACACCTCCACGACCTTCCTCGGCGGTCTTGGCCAGATCGCCATGACCGCCAGGAATACGAACAACACGACGAATAACTGGGTCACGCTGGGCTTTGCGGGGGATACGAATACCTACCTGGCCGCCATCGGCGTCCAGCAGCGAGATGCCGTCAACAAATACGGTGATCTGGCGTTCCTGACGAGGAGCGCCGCGGGAAGCACGGAGAAGGTTCGAATCACCTCCGAAGGCAAGGTTGGGATTGGAGCGACCAACCCCGGGGAACGGCTCGAGGTCTCGGGGAACATCAAGGTGACTGGCGCAGGGAAGATTATCTTCCAGGACGGGACGACTCAAAAAACGGCGGCCGTGAATCGCGTCACCGATTTCAAATCAAACTTGGTTGACATCAGCGACACCTCTGACACCGAGCTGCTTTCCGTCACCATCGAGAAGTCCCAGGCCACCTCGGCGCTGCTCGTGCTGGCGACGGTCCAGCTGACCCATGTCAGCACAAACGATAAGATCGTGGACGTCAAGTTGTTCCGAGACCTCACTCTACTGGACCCAGGCTACAAAGCTCGCATCGGGACGGCGAACCGGACGGTGTCAGACATTCCGGTGAGCCTCCATTCATTGGATGATACCTCAGGGGTGGGGACGTATACCTTCCGTCTGAAAGCCCGCTCGGATGACACCCTCGCTCGGGCGGGGGTCCGGCGCCTCACCGTGATTGAGCTCTGGGCAGGCACATGAGAAAGGACGACGCATGAGACGAACGATTCCCTGGTTGATTATCGTGGGCTGGGTGGGTGTGGCCGCCGGCTTCTTGCTGCGGGATCGATATCCGTCGGCCCCTGCGCCCGTCGCCAACGCGCCGGCGCCTCAGGCGTCGATGGCGCCTGCGACGACCGGAAGAGTCGCGCACACGTTTGCGGATGAAGCGAGCGTGCAAGCCTTCGTCGCCCTCTGGCAACAACGCCAGGGGATCCTGGTGCGCCTGGCGATGCTGGAGGACTACGGGAAGAACGAGCAGCTCACCCTCCAGCAATTAGACAGCTCCTTGCGCAGCCAGTACGCCCTCGATCCGGAGGGCCGCTACACCATCGGTACCGACCAGCGCGCGATCCTGAAGGAGGAAGCCTCCACGGTCGCCGAGGCGGTGGCGTCGGCGCCGGCAGGAGCGAAACGAGAGACAGCGCCCAAGGGCAAGGGTAAGACAAAGACGACGACTGCGCCGTCTCATGGCCCGCAGCAGAAAGAGCGGGTCCATGCGTTCGCTGATGACGCCGCGATGGAGGAGTTCATGAACCTCTGGCGGCAGCGCCAGGGCGCGATGGTGCGAATGGACGTGCTCAGGGCCTACTGGGAATCGGAGAAAAGCCGTCTTGACCAACTGAACCGACAGTTCGCCACTGACTACCAGGTGGACGTGACGAAGCCCTACACGCTCGACGAGCAACGACACGCCCTCATTGAGCACGAGCCGCCGCCCGTTCCTCAGCTACCCCCAACCCCACCTGCCGTGTCGGATTCGATGCAGAAGGACACGGGGCAGGCGGGCGCCCCGCCCATGACCGCTCAAGAGCCACCCGTCCCGCAAGATCAATAGCCCTTGTCGTCGGAGCGATCATCTGGTAGGCTAGGGACGATGGATATTGAGCGGCTGTTTCGCGCCATGGTGGAGCAAGAGGCCTCCGACCTCTTCCTCAAAGTCGGCAATCGTCCCTTCCTGCGCATCAACGGCAAGCTCATCCCGATCGGCGAAGAGCGCTTGAGCCGTGAGGCGATCCTGGAGTTTTCCTCGGAGCTCATGGGGCCGGAGCGCCGACAAGCCTTCCATGCGCAGCGAGAGCTGAACGTTGCGTTCGAGCGCGCCGGCCTCGGGCGATTCCGCGCCAACGTCATGTGGCAGAAGGGCACGATCGCCCTCGTGATTCGCCGCATCCAGCGGATCATCCCGACCTTTGCGGAGCTCAACCTGCCCGGCGAGGTCTTGACCCGGTTGATGAACGAGCAGCACGGCCTCATCCTCATCACCGGGCCGACGGGCTCCGGCAAATCGACGACCTCCGCGTCGATGCTGGATTTCATCAACCAGTCCAGCCCGAAGCACATCGTGACGTTGGAAGATCCGATTGAGTTCCAATTCGAGGAAGATCAGGCGATCATCAACCAGCGCGAGGTCGGGCTCGATACCCGATCGTTCAGCGAGGGATTGCGGAGCGTGCTCCGGCAGAGCCCGGACGCGCTGTTTGTCAGCGATATCCGCGACCGGGAGACGATGGACGCCTGCCTCCTCGCGGCGGAGGCCGGGCAGCTCGTGCTGAGCTGCATCCATACGACCAACGCCGTCACGACGATCGAGCGCATCGTCGCCTTCTTCCCATCCCACCAACACGGGCTCATCCGCCTGCGGCTCTCCCTCGTGCTGCGGGGGATCGTCTCGCTGCGGCTGCTCTTGCGCAGCAACGGCACCGGGCGCATCCCGGTGTGCGAGATCCTCGTGGCGACGCCGACCGTCCGTGAGCAGGTCCGGGAAGGCCGGACGGAGCAGCTGCCGGCGGCGATGCATGACGGCGCCATGTACGGCATGCAGACCTTTACTCAGGCCCTTCACCAGCGCTACCGTCAGGGCGAGATCGAGTTGGAAGAAGCGTTGCGCTACGCCGACAGCCCCGAAGAGCTCCAGCTCGCCGTGCGAGACATCCGCTCCACAAGAGATGTCCAATCCTGACCCGTCTCAGCCGAGTGCCGGCTCACCCGGATCATTGACAGCCCCCACGGACGTTGTCCCTGGAGACATCGGAGGTGTGGGGCAGGCCAGGAGTCACGGGCCACCGGTGGATGACATGCGCGCGTTGTTTCAGTTGGCGATCGATCGGCGCGCCTCGGACATCCATCTGACAGAGCAGGCCCCGCCCATCCTCCGCATCGACGGCGACCTGGAACCCACGACCTTCGCTCCGCTTGCCCGCGACGGGACGAAACGGTTGATCTACAGCTTGTTGAGCGATCGCCAGAAGGCCCAGTTCGAGCGGGAACTCGAGCTGGACATGTCCATTGACGTGCACGGCCTCGGACGCTTTCGGGTGAACGTCCACATGCAGCGCGGCAGCGTCGAGGCGGCCTTTCGGCTCGTGTCCTCCCGCATCCCGTCGCTTCAGGAGCTGGGATTGCCGCCCGTCGTGGAGGAGCTCTCCCGAAAACCCAACGGCCTCGTGCTCATCACGGGGCCCACCGGCGTCGGCAAGACGACGACGATGGCGGCGATCGTCAACCTCATCAACCATGAGCGGCGTCACCTCATCATCGTCATCGAGGACCCGATCGAGTACCTCCACCACAACGTCCGTTCGGTCATCAAGCAGCGGGAGGTCTACGCGGACACCAAGTCGTTTGCCAACGCCCTCGTCCGCGCGCTGCGCCAGGACCCCAACGTGATCGTCGTCGGGGAAATGCGCGATCTCGAAACGATTTCGACGGCGCTGACGGCGGCGGAAACCGGCCACCTCGTCTTGGCCACGCTGCACACGGCGGACGCGGCCCAGACCATCAACCGCATCCTCGACGTCTTTCCGCCCAACCGCCAGGAAGAGGTGAAGATCCAGCTCGCCGATTGTCTGCAGGGGGTCGTCTCCCAGCAGCTCTTGCCGCGCTGCGAGACCCCGGGGCGCGTGTTGGCCTATGAGATCATGATCGCGACCCCGGCGATCCGTAACCTCATCCGCGAGCACGCCACGGAGCAGATCCCAACCGCCTTGCAGACCGGCGCGCAGCACGGGATGATCACGATGGATGCCTGCATCAAGCGCCTCTATGACACCAAGGTGATTTCCTACAATACCGCCCTCAGCCGGGTGAAGGATCCTACGGAGTTCCACCTGCTGGGGAAGACCGAGGCGATCAAGAAACGCCCGTGGGGCGGCCGTCGCTGAATTTTCAGAACTCCTGAATCTGCTTGACGTTAGAATAAAGGTTATGGTACAAAGATAAGAACCCCGGTCAGGTTAGAACGGCCGGGTTGTGGGGAACGGGGCCCCATCGTCTAGCCCGGCCCAGGACGTCAGCTTCTCAGGCTGAAGACACCGGTTCAAATCCGGTTGGGGCTGTTTTAACAAGATGCCGGTGATTGGACAGAGGATTCCGGTGATTAAAACGCGGCGCGTGGACAACGCGATTGTTCCGACGACTGAGGTGCCGAGGAGGCGCCTCTTTTTGTTCGATAGGCCCATGTGATACTTGTTGGCGCAGCGTCGCCACGCGGCCACCAGGGAGGCTCAATGAGACAGGGGACGGCGTTTCTTCGGAAGAGCGCGACGGTGTTTTCGGTGCTGGCCTGGGCCAGCATGGTCATTCAGACGCTGGCCGGCCTCTACATGCTGGTGTTCGGTGGTGAGCCGGTTCCGATTGGCGATGCGTCCATCCCCGCCCGCGCGGCCAGCGTGTTGGTCTTTGCGGGCGCGGCGCTGAACTGGTTTCTGTTCATGTTCGCCGCCAAGCTGACGCAGGTCCTGCTCGACATCCACTCGCAGGTGGCGAAGGCCGAGTCCTAAGTCAGTGGTCAGGATGAAGACGTCTCCGGGCGCCGTTGAGCGGGTGCGGGAAAAACTGAAGATGCGGGTGGCCGACTTCATGAACGGCAAAGCCCATCAGGCATTCTCACGCACCCATCTGCATGCGCTGAAGGATCACCTGCGCCAGGCGCTGAGGACGCTCTCGCCGGAGGAGTATCGCGCGTTGTGCATCCTGCGCGCCGGAGAGGAAGATCGCTTCCTGGATGACCTCGTCAACGAGACGCTGGGACTCGGCCCCCTCGATCCGCTCCTGAAAGACCCCTCGGTCAGCGAGATCATGGTCAACGGCCCCCATGACATTTTCGTGGAGCGGGAAGGCCGCCTGGAGCGCGTCGATATCCGATTCCACGAT
>JACPSR010000086.1 GCA_016193175.1 Candidatus Omnitrophota bacterium | reverse complement strand
CCAGCGTCCGCGGGGGAACCCGCATCCCTTCCAGCACCACGCTGCCGGCTCCCACGATGGCTCCGGCGCCGATCCGCGAGCCGCTGAGGACGATCGCCCCGATGCCGATCATGGCCCCGCGCCCCACGATACAGCCGTGCAGGTTCACGTGATGGCCGACGTGGACGTGGTCGGCGATCAGGCAGGGTGAGTGATCATCCACGTGGAGGATGGAGCCATCCTGAACGTTGGTGGCTGCACCGATCTCGATGCGATTCACATCGCCGCGCAGCACGCACCCAAACCACACGCTCGAATCCTTCCCAAGGCGCACCCGGCCGATCACGTCCGCCCCCGGGGCCACAAAGGCGCTCGGGTGAATGGCGGGATAGGTCCCTCGAAAGGAAAGGATCATAGAGATGGCCCCTCCGCGTGTGCATCGTGCAGATAGTAGCGGACAATCGCCCTCCGGCGTTTCTCCAAGACGTCGACGAGGTAGGCCGCGTCCGCCGGATCGCTGTACCGGCCGGCCGAGACCGCAGCCTGAATCTGGTCGAGAGACAGCCGGGCCATGCGCCGGGCCATCCACCGGGCGTCATCCTGATTCATCTCCTGAAAGGCGAGGTTGGGGGCATAGGGCTTCCACTGGTCGGGGTCAACACGAGGGGAAAAGAGCCCCACGCTCGGGCTCACGGGGCGAGCCACCGGCTCGCAGACCGGCTGGTGGAGACCGAAAGTGAGCAGCTTGAGGGACGCTTCCTGCAGGTCCACGATGTTCAGCCATCCGGCGCACGGGTTCTTGGGGCCTTCGGTGCCGGCATCGGCTCCAAGCGACGTTCCAAAATCAATGAGGTAGCCGACCGTCTCTTTGCCGTTCCAAACGAGCAGCGAGTTGTGGTCTTTTGCGTCAGTGTTATTGAGCCAGGCGTACGCCACTTTCAGGGCGCGCACCTCCGCGCAGTCGCGAAAGCGCTTGAAGGTCGCCGGCCCAAGGATGTCGCCCTCGACAATCCGACTGGCGACGACGCGCAATGTCCCTCCCCGCACCCGCGCCTCCACCATGGGACGTACTTCTGTCTCCGTCAAGGGGTGTCGGTGGCCGTGCCGATCTCTTGCCATGACCCCTGGGCCGAGCTGCAACTCTTCGGGCCTGAAGACGACGACCTCGTAACTGGGCACGTGGTAGCCCAAGGCGTAGAGCAGCTTGCTGGTGACGGCCTCAGCGCCCGAGAGCAGCTCCGGCGCGTCAACCGGATCACATTTCAAGAGATAGCGCGTTCCCTTCGCATCGGTGACGAAAAATCCAGGCGTCCTCCCCTCGGTTTTCGGCTTTGTGATGAGGAAGGGAGGTCTCGCGATGTCCTCGGGACGGGTTGGTCCCCAACGGACCTCCTCCGGCGAGGTCACGGTTCGTAAAAAACGCGCTGTCCGGCACCTCACCACCCTGAAGGTTTGAGGCCCTGACCGGAACGCCCAGGAGCCTCCGGCTCAGGCGGGTGAGATCAAAAGCGCGTTTGATCTGGGAGTTCACCGTCACATCGAAGAGGTGCCAACCGATCGATTGGCGCTTGACGGCGGGTTTTGTCGTCACGCAGCAGGGACGTGTCCCATAACTCCGCGGCCAGGTCGTGCACCCGCTGAGCGCGAGGCACAAGACCCCCGCCAGGATCGCACAACGGGTCATGGGAGGCCCGACATGTGCAGGGCGACCTTTGCCGCCGTCGAGACGAGGGGCACGCGGTGCTGGAGGGAGACCTTCTCCAACTCCTGACGCATCGGCGTCAAACGGAGCCGACCGACCGCGCACAGGGTCGTCACGCTCAACCAACAGTTGTGATCCCAGATCGCCTCCTGCAGAATCTGGTCAGTCGTCGTCGGGTCCATGCCACGCCCCACCCCCTCATGCTCGAACGACAGGAACCGGTCTTCATCGAGGATCGGGAAGAGCGTCGCGCGCAGGGGCGGATCAATCAGGTTATCCAAGAGCTCGATCGCATCGGTCCGGAGATAGAGGTCTTCCGATGATCGCATCTGCTCATAGACGAGGTGGATATCCTCAGGGCGGTAGCGCAGCATCAAGAAGCGGAAGACCTGCTCCACCGATTCCTCCAGCAGAACCCGAAGCAGCAGCAGGACGGGATCGTCCTCTCTCGGCGGCCCCTGATGGTGCCCTCGGTAGACGGCGACCACCCCCCTGATGCGCTGGTACGTGGCAACTTCGTGAGCGATCTGTCGCTGGATGGGCTGGACGGGAAACGCCGGCCGCGCGCCGCGCAGGCGCAATGTGACGAGCCCGTAGACAGCCTCCCGGCGGAGCATCGCATCGCCTTCGCGCATCGCCACGCGAAACAGATAGTCCACCGCCTCGTGATGTGCCAGCTGGACGAGCTGTCGGATCGCCTGCCGGCGCTGCGCCATCGGGCGACCCTCGTCGTCAATGATCGCTTGCAACCGGGTGGCTTCCCCACGAAGTGCTGAGGGGCTCGCAACGCCGATCTCGTAGTCGGTGAGCGCCGCGAGGAGCTCCTGGGTAAGCGCCGAGGGCGAACCGTCGCTCGTCACTAACCGCTCAAACAACGCCAGCTTCTGCGTCGACGGCTGGTTGTCCATTAATGAGCCGATCGGCACCGGCTCATCATGCCCAGCGGCTGTCGGAGCGCCTGCGATCGCTGAGGCGGCGGATGGCGCGGGTGGCGGCCCCGCTTGGTCGGCGCCGGAGAGGACGGCGGAGGGGAGTGGCACGCGTCGTGCAGCCGCGCGCGCTTGCAGCATCGTGCGGATCGTCGCGATGTAATCGCGAGGCAATCGAAGGGCGACCGCGAGCATGGCCAGGAGGAACGGGATCGTCACACCGCTCAGGATACGCACCGGTGCGTGGAGCACGTCGAGCAAGACGATGCCGATGACGGCTGCAATGCCCTTGCCGAAGCGAAAGACGACCATGTCGATAAACGGCTTGATCTTGTAGCGAATGGACCGGTCGATCGGAAGATAGAGGACCTCCTTGCTCGTCTGTTGAAGCGAATAGTTCAAGGAGCCGTCGCACAGCTCTGTCGCAGCCGCCAGCCAAAAAACAGGTAGGAAG
>JACPSR010000085.1 GCA_016193175.1 Candidatus Omnitrophota bacterium | reverse complement strand
CCGTACGATATCTGCGCGGGGCAACTCCTTGACCGCACCGAGCTCCATTGGGCGTATCCTCCTTGGTTGTTTGGCGACAACTCTTGGAAGGATACGCCCTCTTACTATCCCAAGTCATACACAATTTATGGTACGCCACCCGGAAACAAAAAGGGCTTGTCTTTCAAGACGGCGAGCGATATACTGCACCCTACCATAATCCCCCGATCCCCGTCAAGGAGATTCCCGAAGATGGCCGTACGTCAGCGTCGCGTGCTCGTGTTTGGGTTGGTGTTCGTGGCGGTCGTCAGCCTCTGGCGGATGGCGTCGGTCGAGCGCGAGAAGCGCCGCCTGGCCAAGGAGCACGAGCGGATCCAGCAGTTGGTGAAGCAATTGGAAGCGGAGAAGGGCCGCCTCGACGTCGAGCTGACGGAGGCCCGTCGGATGATCGAGCAGCAGCTCGGAGAGATCACCGGCCTTCAGGAGGGGTTACGAGGCACGCAAGCCCGACTGGACACCACGGTGGTCAAGCTCACCCAGCTCCAACGCGAGTACGAGGCATTGCTCCAGGGCAACGAGTCGGTGAAGCGGCAACTGAGCGCCGTCATTGCGGAGAAGCAACAACTGGAAGCCAAATTCTCTTCGCTCAAAGAGCTTCGGCTGGCGATCCGTGACGTGAAGCGGAAGATCTGGAGCGCGCGTTGGACCACCCGGCGCCTGCAGATCCAGACTCAGCGGGAAGCCGATCAGGGTCAACTCGCCTTAGGCAATCGAGGCTACCTGGTGCGTGACGGGATGCCCACCTCGGGGGCCAGCCCAAAGATGCATGTGCACGTGCTGGAGCCGCAGTCGCAGTAACGCATGATGTCCGTGCTAAACGCCTGGGGATCCAACCGGGCGTTCATGGCTTGGCTCGTGGCCTGTCTGGTTTCGCAGGGTCTCAAGATGGCATTGGGCGCCATCCGCCTGCGGCGCTTCGATTTCCGATGGCTCATCGGGACCGGCGGGATGCCCAGCACCCACGCCGCGGGCGTCACGGCGCTCAGTCTGACCATTGGATTCCAGGCTGGATTTAACTCCCCCCTCTTCGCCGCCGCAGCGGCCTTTACGGTCATCACCCTCTTCGATGCCCAAGGGGTGCGCCGCTGGAGCGGCCGACAGGCGCAGATTCTCAATAAGATGATGGAAGATATGTACTTTAAGCGTCGCATTCAAGAGCAACGGCTCAAAGAACTGCTGGGTCACACCCCCATCGAGGTGTTAGCCGGGATGGGGATTGGGGTGGTCACGGCGTTGGCGCTGCGCTGACCTTGAGGCGAACCGGTAGCAGCTCAGCCATTCAGGGGAAGGGGTCGAGGGAGAGGAGAAGGGGTGGATGCATCGGAGGCTGATCGTTGGTGTCACCACCGCGGTCGCGGTGGTCATCGGCATTGGAGTGGTGGTCTTTGCGAACCAGCAGGGGTGGTTCGGCGGGAGGGCGAAGCGGTTGTTGACACAAGCAGAGCTGGCGCAGCAGCACGGTCGCTTGGCGGAGGCCCAAGCGCGCCTCGAGGAGCTGATCGCCACCTTCCCGGATTCCCCGTGGACGGACGACGCCCTCTTTGCGCTGGGCGGGGTGTATGAGGCGCAGCAGCAGTTGGTGGAAGCGCGGTCGATGTTGCAGGTGCTCCTCGACCGATTCCCCAATTCTCCGATCCTCGCCCGCGCCCAGGAGCGCTTAGGTGCTGTGAACATCTCTCTCCTGTTCTCCCCGACCGTGACGGATCTGGATACGGTCCATGAGGTCAAGCCTGGGGAGACGTTGGGCAAGATCGCCGCGGCCCACCACACCACGGTAGAGTTCATTCGAAAAGCGAACGGGTTGAAGGGTGACGTCATCCATCCCAGGCAGACGCTGAAGATCCCCAAGGGACGCTTTAGCATTGTGGTGGACAAATCACAGAACCAGCTCCTGCTGACGGAAGAGAACCAATTCATCAAGAGCTACCGGGTGGCGACCGGAAAGGAGGACTCCACTCCGGTCGGCGCCTTTACGATCATCAGCAAGATCCCCAACCCCGTCTGGTATAAGCAGGGGGCGGTGGTGCCGCCGGACAGCCCGGAGAATATCCTCGGCACCCGGTGGTTGGGGATTGATAAGCCGGGATATGGGATCCATGGGTCGACCGATCCGAACACGATCGGTCAGCAGGTGACGGCAGGGTGCGTGCGGATGACCAATGCCGATGTTGAAGAGCTCTTCGGCATCGTGCCCATCGGTACCGACGTGACCATTGTGGACTGATCCCCCCATCACCCGTCCTCGATCTATCGGAGGCAGACCGCCTCATGGTACAATGGCTGAAACCGCATTGTTGACCGTTCCGATAGCTCAGCCCCGCCTCTCAGCGGGGCAGACAGGTGGGGGGATGAACGGCTACCGGTACGATTTCGAGAAACCCATCGCCGAGCTCGAACACCGCCTCCATGAAGCCCGGAAGGCGCCTGATCGCGACAAACACCCTGAGTCACTCAAGACGCTCGAGGCTCAGCTCGAGCAGCTCAAGCGCAAGATCTACAGCAACCTGACGCCGTGGCAGCGCGTCCAGTTGGCCCGTCATCCGCAGCGGCCCTACACCCTCGATTACTGTTCGCTGCTGCTCAGCGACTTCACCCAAGTGCACGGGGATCGGCTCTTCAGCGACGATCGCGCGCTGGTGGGAGGGATCGGCAAGCTGGACGGCCGTCCGTGCATCGTCCTCGGCCACCAGAAGGGGCGCGACACCAAAGAGAACCTCATGCGCAATTTCGGCTCCGCCCATCCGGAAGGCTACCGGAAGGCGCTGCGGCTCATGCGGTTGGGGGAAAAATTCCATCTCCCCGTGCTCATCTTCATTGACACCCCGGGAGCCTATCCGGGCATCGGAGCGGAGGAACGTGGGCAAGCCCACTCGATTGCGTACAACATGCGGGAGATGGCGCGTCTCCGGACCGCCATCTACGTCTGCGTGATCGGCGAGGGGGGCTCGGGAGGCGCCTTGGGGATCGGCGTGGGCGACTGGACGGCGATGTTTGAGAACGCGTACTACTCGGTGATCTCCCCGGAAGGCTGCGCGGCCATTCTCTGGCGTGATCGCGCCCGGGCGCCTGAGGCGGCGGCGGCCTTGAAGCTGACGTCGAATGACCTTCTCGCGCTGGGCATCGTTGATGAGGTGATTGAGGAGCCGCTGGGAGGCGTGCACCGGGATCCTGAGATGGTCGCACAGCGACTGCGCGCGTCCATCTTGCGCTTCTTGAAGCTGACCGACGGCATGCCGCTCGACGCCTTGATCGAACGGCGCTACGAACGGTTTCGACGAACTGGGGCGTGCTCCGCGCAGCAGCTCTCCGCCGTCAGCCCCCCGCCCTCTGGGCCGTAGGCCCGCCTCCCCTCCCAAAGCGCCCGCCGATCACAACGCCTTCCAAGAGAACAGTGCCGAGGGTGGGAATCGAACCCACACCACCTTGCGGTGACCGGTTTTTGAGACCGGCGCGTATACCTGTTCCGCCACCTCGGCCCAACAGGCAGCAATCAGCCGTCAGCAATTAGCACACAGAAGAAGCCAACGTTCCCTCTGGGTGCTGTGTGCTCACTGCTGTGTGCTGCTCTTTTTCTCGAGGAAGGGTTTGATGAGGTCGATGGGGATGGGGAAGATGGTCGTCGAGTTCTTCTCGGTCGCGATCTCGGCCAGGGTTTGCAGGTAGCGCATCTGCAGCGCCATCGGCTGCTCGCTCATCAGCCGGGCGGCATCAACCAGCTTCGCCGCGGCCTGGAACTCCGCGTCGGCCCCGATGATCTTGGCCCGCCGGACCCGCTCCGCTTCCGCCTGCCGCGCCATCGCCCGGCGGATTTCCTCCGGCAAGTCCACCTGCTTGATCTCGACGGCCGACACCTTGACGCCCCACGGATCGGTCTGCTTGTCAATGAGGGTCTGGAGCCGCTGGTTGAGGCTCTCGCGGTGGATGAGCAGTTCATCCAGTTCGACCTGGCCGAGGACGCTGCGCAGCGTCGTCTGGGCCATCTGAGAGCTGGCGAAGAGGTAGTCCTCGACTTCCACAATCGCCTTGTTGGGATCGATGACCCGGAAGTAGACGACCGCGTTCACCTTGATGGAGACGTTATCCTTCGTGATGACGTCCTGCGGCGGGACATCAAGCGTGATGGTCCGCAGGCTGATGCGGGTGAGCCGGTCGATCGGGAAGATGATGAACTTGAGGCCGGGCCCCAGTGGCTCCGGTGTCATGCGTCCCAACCGGAACACCACCCCGCGTTCGTACTCGTTGAGGATCTTGATGCAATTGATCAGCCAGAAGGACCCCAGGACGACGGGAAACGAGAGCCAATTGAAGAACCACATCCGGCACCTCCTTTAGAGTTTCTCGACCAGCAGGTGGAGCCCGTCCACGCGGATCACGCGGACCTTCTCGCCCTGGCGGATGGGGTGCGGGCTGCTCGCGTTCCACAGCTCCCCGTGGACGAACACCGTTCCATCCGGATTGAGGTCCGTTGACGCCACCCCGACGTCGCCCAAGAGCCCCTGCGCCCCCGTCGCGACGGGATGGGCCTGGGCCCGCAGCGCCCGCTGAAGGACGAAGAGGATGATGGCCGCCAGCGTGGCCACCGTCGGGACGATGACGCTGAGTGAGACCTGGATGTTCGGATCGGGGGACTCGAACAGCATCAGGCTCCCGAGGCTCAGCGAGATGACCCCGCCGATGGCCAGCAGGCCGTGGCTGACGATCTTGATCTCCGCGATCAGGAGCGCCAGGCCCACGGCGATGAGCGCGACCGCCGCGTAGCTCACCGGCAGCGTTTGGAACGCGTAGAGGGCGAGCAGCAGGCAGATGAGGCCGGCGATGCCGGGAAAGCCGATCCCGGGATGGGTGAACTCAAAGATGAGCCCGAGGGTGCCGAGCAGCATGAGGAGATAGGCGATGTTGGGGTTGGTGACGATGGCGAGGAACTCCTGCCGTTTCGACATCGGGATGGGGATCACGGCGGCGCCGGCCGTGCGCAGTTGGACGGCGACGCCCGCAAGCTCCACCTGACGTCCGTCGATCTTCGTCAAGAGGTCGGTGACGTCCGAGGCGACGAGGTCGACGATGCGCTCCTTGACCGCTTCGTCTTCTGCAACCGAGAAGCTCTCCGTCACCGCGTTCTTCGCCCACTCCTCATTGCGCCCTCTGGCCTTCGCAATCGTGGTGACCCAGGCGACGGTGTCGTTGATGATCTTCTCGGACATGGGATCGCTCTGGGTCTCCTCGACGACCTCCTCCTCGACCGGGGTGGAGCTCTTGTCGCGCGATCCCCGCTTGTTCTTCGGCGCCGTCTCGTCCTCGACCGCGCGCTTGATCCGTTTGATGAGCTTCTTCACCGGCCCCCCGCCCTCGCCGACGACGACCGGGTGGGCGGCCCCGATATTCGTGGAGGGCGCCATCGCGGCGACGTGAGCGGCGAGCGTGATGAAGACGCCGGCGGAGCCGGCGCGGGAGCCCGAGGGCACGACGTAGACGGCGACGGGGACCTTCGCGTTCATGATCCGCTTGACGATGGCGCGGGTGGACTCCAAGAGGCCGCCGGGGGTGTCGAGCTTGATGACGAGGCAGGTCGCGCCGTCCGACTCCGAGCGCTCGATCGCGTCGACGATGTACTGCTGCGTGACCGGGCTGATGATCCGGTTGTCCAGCTCGATGACGTTGACGTGGGCGGCCTGCGCCTGGGCCGAGCAAACGGTGAGACCCACAGCGATGAGGAGAGGTGACGACGCCGGCCCCCAGATGCCATGCCGTCTATGCGCTGTGGGACACGCGACGATGATCTCGTCGTTCGGGTTCCGTTGACACGACGAGGGGCGCGTGTTATGTTTGTTGCGCGGACAACGAGTGACCGATCTCATTTGGGGCAGTAGCTCAGCTGGGAGAGCGCCTGCGTGGCACGCAGGAGGTTCACGGGTTCGATCCCCGTCTGCTCCACCATTTTTTTCTCTTTGAACCAGTACGAGAGGGTGCCTTGGGGGATGCGGCCAAGCCGATCACAGATTTCGGTGTACGTGTACCCTTGTCGTCGCAGGTACTGGGCACGAACGCGCCTCGGATCAGCGCGGCCGTTTCTCAATGTAACACACATCTTAGCGTACCTCAGCTGCACGGTTTCGTCAAGGCAGTTGCTGTTGTAGGTGTTTCTTGCTAACATATTCATACTCATGTGGTTAGGGGTCCATGACCCGATCGCGGGCGGGTTGCTGGAGGCCGTGGCGCGGGCACGGTTCTCGCGTCTCTAGTGGCGGATGCCGCACGCGGGGGGGTTCACGCTCTGGGGCCCAGACCACCTGACGGTGTTGGGGTTGACCGCAGGCGGGATCGCCGGGCTTGTGATGACCCGCCGACGACTGCGGGGCCGGAGCGATCAGCGGCTCCGTCATGTCGTGGCGGCGGCCCTCGTCGCGAACGAGCTGAGCGCGTGGGCCGTGAGCGCGGTGCACGGCGTCGTGCGTGTCCCGCTTCAGCTCTGCGACCTGGCGTTGGGGCTGGCGGTATGGGCGCTGCTCACCACACGGCCCGCCGTGAGCGAGGTGGCGTATTTCTGGGGCCTGGCCGGCAGCCTGCAGGCGATCCTCACCCCGGATCTTCGCCTGGGGTTTCCCGACTACTGGTGGATCAAGTTCTTCCTCACGCATTGCGGGGTGGTGCTGAGCGTGGTCTACCTGGCGGTGACGGCTCGGGTGGCTCCGACCGGCGGATCCGTGTGGCGGGTCTGGGCGCTGGCGAACGTCTACGCGGCGATCGCCGGGCTCATCAACTGGGGCTTCGGCACGAACTACGGCTACCTGGCGCACAAACCGTCGCAGCCGAGTTTGCTCGATTACTTCGGCCCATGGCCCTGGTATATCGTGGGGTTGGAAGCGGCGGCCCTATGTTCCTTCTCCCTCTACTACGCGCCGTTTGCGCTCGCCCAGCGGTTTCGCTCGGGCGGACGCTGAGATGACGCGCAGGGATAAGTACCTGGACAAAAATTTCTTGATCTCTGTGGAACGTGTTCTCGTCGAGCTGTTCACCCATCACTGGTCACTCATCACTGACCACTGACTTACATGGCCGAGCCGTTGGAGATTTCCATGCAGGGGACGCCCAACCCCAATGCCGCCAAGTTCACGCTCAACCGGGTTGTGGCCACCCACGGCAAGACCTACCGCGACGCCGCGAGCGCCGAGGTCTCGTGGGCCGGCGAGCTCCTTGGCGTTGCCGGCGTCACCCAGGTCTTCGCCATCAACAACTTCATTTCAATCACGAAGGTGCCGGAAGCGGATTGGAACGTGATCGGTCCACACGTGGAGCGCATCTTGCGGCGGGCGTTCTCATAGCACGATGCTTGATGATGGGTGATGGGTGATGGAACTTCGTACCTCCATCATCTAGCACCCAGCATCCAGCATCGTAACGAGGAGGAAAGATGGCGCCAGGCATTGGACGCTCGATTCGGGAGGGGTTTCGTGTCGCAAACCGCAGTTGGATCGGCATGGGGTTTGTCGCTGCCTGTTGGATCATCATCGGCCTGATCGCTCTGGGGGTCGTCCTGCTGACGAAACCCCCGGCGGAGCTGTTTCAGCCGGCGCCCGCGCCGGCGGAGGAAGTCACCGCGCCGACCGCAGCCCCCACGGCCGAGACGACGCCGCCTGACGCCAAAGGCATCGACGTCTTCGCTCAGTTGGGGACGGCCGAGACAGCCGCGCCGTCCGCCCAGGAACAGGAAGCGGCGAGCCCGCCTCGCGCGGACGCCGCAACAAGCGCGCGCGAGCAGGCGGAGCGACACAGGCGCGTCATCGGCGAGTGGTTTGGGCGCTCGTGGCCGGTGTTGGTCCTGTGCGCGCTCTTCCTCATTGCGGCGAGTATCTGGCTCTACGGCGGGCAGATCGGCTATCTGGCGAAGCGGGTGACCAGCCAACACGCGAGCGTCTCCGAGTTCTGGGTGGCGGGAACACGGGCATTCTGGGCGCTGCTGGGCGCTTCACTGCTCGGGGTGCTCCTCTTCGGGGGAGGCGTCCTGGGGATCGCGCTCATCGCCGCCGTCGGATCAGCCATGTCGAGCGCCACGCCACAATGGCTGCTCGTGCTGCTCGGTGTCGTCTTCTACGCCGCGGCGTTCGGCGGGTGGATCTGGCTTGGCGTCCGCCTGGTCTTT
>JACPSR010000068.1 GCA_016193175.1 Candidatus Omnitrophota bacterium | reverse complement strand
GTGATGAACGGCAGGCGGAACGGCCCCTCGTTGCCCAGCATCGGGGAGTTGGCCGCCATCTGCGCCCCGACGGTCACCGCCCAGAGCGCGAGCTGGTCCCACGGCAGGAGGTAGCCGGTGTAGCTCAAGAAGAGGGTCATGACGAGCAGGAGAACCCCGACGACCCAGTTATACTCCCGCGGCGGCTTGTAGGCGCCGGTGAGGAAGACGCGGACCATGTGCAAGATCACGACCACCACCATGAGGTGCGCGGCCCACCGGTGCATGTTGCGCAGGAGCTGTCCCAGCGTCACCGCGTAGGAGAGATCTTTGATGTCCTGATAGGCCAGCACGCTGGCGGGCCGGTAGTAGAACATCAGGAGGATGCCGGTCACCGTCAAGACGAGGAAGAGGTAGAAGGAGAGGCCGCCCAGTCCCCAGGTGTACGTCACCCGGAGCGCGTCCTTGGCGATCCGGACCGGGTGGAGGTGGAGGAAGACGTTGCCGAAAATCCGCTGGAGGCGCGTCCGCGGCGTATCGGCAAAGTCGTGACGGAAAACCGACTTCCAGATCTTGGTCTTCTTCACGTGCTGCTTGAGGGAGGGACGCTCGTCAGCCATCGTATGCCTGCTGCAAGCTCCAAGCTCCAAGCTGCAAGCGGGTGGAGCCTGAAGCCTGTAGCCTGTAGCTTGAAGCGTGAGTCATGTCATGCGCTCTTATAAGGGAGAAAAAAGTCACCCTGCTCGCGCGGGCCGGGGCGGTTTTCCAACCGGCCTTTATCGATGAGGAGCTGCCCGTCCTCGGCGAGCTTGATCGCGCAACGCCACAACGGCTTCGGGGCGGGGCCGGCGATGACGTCCCCGGACTTGTTGAAATTGGACCCGTGGCACGGGCACTTGAACCGCCCCTCAACGTCAAACCAGTTGGGCGTGCAGCCAAGGTGCGTGCACCGCGCCCAGAAGCAGTAGAAGCCTTCCTCCGTTCGGATGATCCAGGAGCGCTGGGTCTTCTTCCACTTTTCGCTCACCCCCAGGGCATACTCGCTGGGTCTGCCCGCCTTAAACGAGAGGGTGGGCTCATACAGCACGTTCGGGAAGAGGTACTTGAGGTTCGACAGCAGCCACCCCCCCAAAAAGAGCCAGAAGAACGCCCAGCCGGATTTCAGCAGAAACTGGCGGCGGCCAAACCGCTCTTCCAAAGCGCGCCAGAGCTGTTGCTCCGCAAGATGGATCATGACCTCGGTTTCTCCCTGTGGTGGTCGCCCCTGTCGGATTTCCCTCGGAGGGCGCTTTGAAACTCCCGAATGGCCTCACCGAGGGACCGGCCGATCTCCGGCAACCGGCGCGCGCCAACGAGCAGCAGAATGACCGCGAAGACCACCAGCAGCTCACCCCACCCGAAATTCATTTCAGCTCCTCCGCGAGACCGCGTATCTGGCTAATTGCCGGTACGAAGGGGCCAGGCCGTTCAGGGGAAGGCGGTCCAGCGAGTCTGTCGCTTCCCGGAGCAACGCCTGGGCGCGTTCCTGCGCCTTGGCAATGGCGCCGGTTGCGCTCGCCGCCTTCGCCACGCGGCGCAGGAATGCCGGATGAGTCGCCTGTGTCCGCAGCGGCGCAAACAACCGGTCGCGCTGAGCAGCGGGCAGCAGCTCCTGCAGATAGATCAGGGGCAACGACAGCGCTCCTTTATCGACATCCGAGAGAATCGATTTTCCCAGTCGGCGTTGGTCGCCGATCAGGTCGAGACAGTCATCCATGATTTGGAACACCAGGCCGAACGTAACGCCGAACCGGGTCAGCCCTGTAACGGTTTCCGGAGCGCAACCGCCTAAGTAGGCCCCGCTTTGGCAGCAGCCTCCAATGAGGGAGGCGGTTTTGTCCCGAATGATGTCAAAATATTCGCCTTCGGTCAGATCCAGGCGGTAGCGCGCCTCGACCTCTCGAAGCTCACCGCGACACAGCTGCCGGCACACATCCGCCATGACCTGCATGATGTACGGACGCTCCATCCGCGCCAGCAGCGTAAAGGCCGTTGCGTACAAGTAGTCACCCATCAACACCGCCCGCTCCGTCCCCCAGCGGTGGTGAAAGGCGGGTTGCGACCGCCGCAGGGGAGAGCGATCGATGATGTCGTCATGGATGAGCGTGGCGGTGTGGATCAACTCCACCGCCGTCGCCGCATCCGTCAGCGCCTTCCAGTCGGGCGTTTGCCCGGAGGCGCCAGCCAGCAGCACAAGCGCCGGCCGCAGACGCTTGCCGCCGGCGGTGATCAGGTAGACGACCGTGCGCGCCACAGGGTCCGTGAGCTGCGACAGCAGCCGGTCGGTCACCGCCTGCAGCTCTTCTTTCACCGGACGGAGGGCCTGATCGAAGAGCGAGGCGTCGGTCGGCGCCTGAATCCGTGGTCGAGGAACCGTACGGACCTGAGGTGCGATCGCGGAGAGCGCGGGCATCATTGAGCAATCTCGCGAAGTGAAATCGCGGTCGCCACGTAGAGGCTTGCCAGTCCATGGGAGAGGGGCGCGTATTCCACCTGAGCGCTCACAAGCTGCAACCGTTCAATGAACTGTTGGGGCGTGAGGAAGCGCCGGACCGACCGTGCCAGGTAGGTGAATGGCCAGATCCGTCCCGTCAAGACAAACCCGATCAGCTTGGCAACCGTCGACAGGAATACGAGATACCCGAACCGGACAACGGGGGATGATGGATATCCCGTCTCCAGAACGATCAATCGACCCCCAGGCCGCAGGACACGGGCCATCTCGCGCAGGCCACCCGTCAGATCAGTGAGGTTGCGCGTGGAAAACCCGATCATCACCCGATCGAACGTCCCGTCGGCAAAGGGGAGTTGCTCCGCATCCCCCTGGCACCAGCTCATCACCGATCGCTTCGAGCGCTGTTTGCGCCGGGCAGACCTCAACATCTCCCGGTTCATGTCAATGCCGACGACCGTGCCGTCGCCTCGCTGACGCTCCGCACAGAGGAACGAGAGGTCGCCGGTTCCGGCGCACACATCGAGGATGCGCTGTCCGGGTTGGATCCCGCCACGGACGACGGCCTCCTTCCGCCACCGTTGATCCAGCCCGCAACTCGCCAGGCGATTAAACCAGTCATAGCGTGGCGCGATGGCCGTAAAGAGGCGCTGGACAAAGGGGCGCTTCTCACGTGCAGCAACGGGTGCTGAAGAGATAGAGCCGAGCTGCCGGGCTCCGAGCCGCCTGAGAGGTTGTCGGTCAATCACTGGAATCATTATTGGAATCACCGAAATCGTTTCTTCTTCAGTGACTGAAACGCCGTGCGCGAGGCATCCACCATCCGATCCACATGGGCCGAGGTATGAGCGGTCGACAGAAACAGCGCTTCCAACGGCGAAGGCGGGATGAGGATCCCGCGCCGACGCAACGACTGAGCCCATTGGGCGAACCGATCCCGCCGGCTGGCTTTGGCCTGCTCGAAATCGCGGACCGTAGTCTCCGAAAAGAAGACGCTCAACATGGATCCCAGCCGATTGATCTGAATCGCGACGTCACTCCGGCTCGCCGACTTCAGGAGCCCCTCCGCAAGCCGGCCGGATAACCGCTCAAGACGCTCATAGGGGGGGTCGGTCTTTAACCCTTGCACCGTCGCGATGCCCGCCGTCATGCTGAGCGGGTGCCCGGCGAAGGTGCCGCCATGGAACACGTCGCCCTCTGGGGCTAAGCGCTGCATGAGCTGCCGAGGCCCTCCGAGCGCCCCGATCGGGAGCCCGCCACCGATAATCTTTCCAAAGGTCGTCAGGTCCGGTCTGACCCCGGCGTAGCCCTGGGCTCCTCCCAACCCTACGCGGAACCCTGTCACCACCTCATCAAAGATCAGCAGGATGCCATGCCGACTGGTCAACGTCCGCAGTCGCTGCAGGAACCCTGGCTCAGGGACCACGACCCCCATGTTGGCAGCCACAGGCTCCACGATGACGCACGCC
>JACPSR010000001.1 GCA_016193175.1 Candidatus Omnitrophota bacterium | reverse complement strand
TCTTTGCGATCCTCGGGCTCGCCGTGGGGGTCGGCGTGGGCTCCATCCGCATCGTGCCCGCCGGGCATGTCGGGGTGGTGGACCTCTTCGGCACCGTGAGCCCGAACGCCCTCAAGAGCGGCCTCAACCTCGTCAACCCGCTCGCCAAAGTGGTCACGATGTCGATCCGCACGCAGGAAGACAAAGAGACGATGAGCGTGCCCTCAAAAGAAGGGCTGACGATTGAGCTGGAGATCTCGGCCCTGTTCCACCTCGCCCCGGACAAAGCGGTGGAGGTGTACAAGACGGTCGGGCCGCAGTACGCCGAGGTGCTCTTCGTGCCCCAGTTTCGCGCGGCGGCGCGAGGGGTGACCGGCGGCAGCGAGGCCAAGGCCCTCTACACGTCGGAGCGCGAGGTGCTCGGCAAGACCATCTTCGAGCATCTCCAGGCGCTCGTGCAGGAGCGCGGAACATCCTGTTGCGCAAGGTGGCGCTGCCGCCGACCGTCAGGGACGCCATCGAGCGAAAGCTGAGGGCGGAGCAGGAGTTTGAGCAGATGAAGTTCGTCAATCAGCGCGAGGAGATGGAAGCCGAGCGCAAGCGGATCGAGGCCCGCGGGGTGCGCGACTCCCAGGCGATCATCGCGGAGACGCTGAGCCCCCAGTACCTCAACTACCTCTGGATCCGAAACCTCGCGGAGAACCAGAACGTCATCTACGTCGCCACCGAAGCCAACATGCCGATCTTCCGCTCGGTGGAGCCGCGCGGGAGCGCGCCGTCGGAGCAGAAGCGTACTCCATAACTTGATCACACGGACGATGAAGGCGAACATCACCATCACGCTGAAACCCGGCCTCCTCGACGCGCAGGGGAAGACGATCAAGAGCGCCTTGGAGTCGCTGGGGTTCAAGGGTGTCAGGGAGGTCCGTGTCGGTAAGTACCTCGAGATTGAGCTCAACCACGCGCGGGCGGCCAGCGCCAAGCACGAGGTGGAGCGCATGTGCAAGAAGCTCCTCGCCAATCCCGTCGTGGAGCAGTACCGCATTGAAATCGCTCAAGGATCGAGGCTCTAAGCTCGAGGGGTACTTGCCTAGAGCCTTGAACCTGGAGCCTAGAGCGAAGCAAATATGAAATTCGGCGTGGTCATCTTCCCAGGATCGAACTGCGATCAGGACTGCGTGTACGCGCTGCGGGAGGTGCTGGGGCAGCCGGTCGTAACGCTCTGGCACGAGGAGACGACGCTCAAGGGTTGCGGCGCGATCGTCCTGCCGGGCGGGTTCAGCTACGGCGACTACCTGCGCACGGGTGCTATCGCGAGGTTCTCCCCGATCATGCGCCCCGTCGCGCGCTTCGCGCGCGACGGGGGATTCGTGATCGGCATCTGCAACGGCTTTCAGATCCTGCTGGAGGCGGGCCTCTTGCCCGGGGCGATGCTGCGCAATACCGGCCTCAGGTTCATCTGCAAGTTCGTCACGGTGCGGGTGGAGCGCACCGAAACCCCGTTTACGAATCGGTTTCAGCCGGGGCAGGTCGTGCGCCTGCCGATCGCCCACAACGAAGGCCGATATACGGCCGATGCGAAGACGTTGCGGGACGTCCGGGATCAGGTTATCTTCCGTTACTGCGATGAGAACGGACAGCTCATCGATTCAGCCAATCCCAATGGCTCGACCGACTACATCGCCGGGATCACCAATCGGGCGGGGAACGTGCTGGGCATGATGCCGCACCCGGAGCGCGCCGCCGAGCCGGCGCTTGGCTCGTCGGACGGCCGGCTCATCTTCGAATCCACGCTTGAGGCGATGGCCGCCTCGGGCGCTCACTGAGAAGGGAGGGAGGTCGGGTGGCTACCCAGCTGTGCGCCATCGACGAGTTCTTGAAAGCCATGGGAGAGAACCGGGCGTCCGATTTGCATTTGGCCGTCGGAAGCCCCCCGACCTATCGGGTCCACGGATCGCTCGTTCCGACCAAGGGGGCGCCGCTGAGCCCCGAGGCCCTCAAGGAGCTCCTGGGCCCCATCGTGAATGACGAGCACTGGGAGCGGTTCCGGAGGGAAAAAGAGCTCGACTTCTCCTACAGCATCCCTGGCGTCTCCCGGTATCGGGGAAACCTCCTGCTGCAGCGGGGGACGCTCGGGGCGGTCTTCCGGGCGGTCCCATTCAAGGTCCCGACCCTGGATGAGTTGGGGTTTCCCCCCATGCTGAAAGAGTTTTGCAATCGGCCTCGGGGCTTGGTCCTCGTGACAGGGCCGACGGGATCGGGCAAATCGACTACCCTGGCGGCCATGATTGAGTACATCAATACCCACAAGACGGTCCACGTGGTCACCATTGAGGATCCCATCGAGTTCCTCCACAAGAATCAGAAGGCGCTCATCCGCCAACGGGAGCTGGGAGGCGATACCTGCTCCTTCGCCACGGCCTTGAAGCACGTCCTGCGTCAGGACCCCGACGTCGTCCTCATCGGAGAGATGCGGGATCTTGAGACTATCGCGTTGGCCCTTACGGCGGCAGAGACAGGGCACCTGGTTCTCGGCACGCTCCACACGACGAGCGCGCCGGCCACGGTGGATCGGATTGCGGATGTTTTCCCGCCGCACCAACAGCAGCAGACTCGCGTGCAGCTGGCCAGCATCCTGGAGGGCGTCATCTCGCAGACCCTGATCCCCGCTCCTGATCAGCAGGGTCGTGTCTGCGCGATGGAGATCTTGGTCGGGACGCTGGCGGTCCGCAACCTCATCCGGGAGGGGAAGAGCCATCAGATCCTTAGTATCATGCAGGGGGGCGCGAAGCTCGGCATGGTGACCCTCGACGCCGCCCTTCGCGACCTCGTGGCGGCTGGGAAGGTCGCGTTCGAAGAGGCGCTGATCCGGACGGCTGATGTGGAGGGCTTCAAGAAGCTGTGCGGACGGACATAAGTCAGTGGTCAGTGATGAGTGACCAGTGATGGGTGCACAGCTCGATTGAGCGATGCAGGGCGTTGCTGAACGGAGGGGACGGAGGTGCGAGGTGTGAGGCGGTGAACGGACATCCGACATCCGCCGTCCGAAATCCGCAGCCTCTTGCGGATGCCCAGCGCCTGAAGCGGGTCGCGCGGTCGCACAACCTCACAGACGAGACGTACGCGCACATCGTGCGGGTCCTCGGCCGCCAGCCGACGCTCACCGAAGTCGGCATCTTCGGCGTCATGTATTCTGAGCATTGCGCGTATGGCAGCTCCAAGCCGTACCTCAGGCGGTTTCCGACGAAGGGACCGCGCATCCTCGTGCCGGCGGGGAAGGAGAACGCGGGCGTCGTGGACATCGGGGAGGGGCTCGCCGTCGTCTTCAAGTGCGAGAGCCACAACCACCCCTCGGCGGTCGAGCCGGTGCAGGGAGCGGCGACCGGCGTCGGCGGGATCCTCCGCGACATCTTCACGATGGGGGCGCGGCCCATCGCGCTCTTTGACTCGCTGCGGTTTGGGCCGCTCACCGACGCGCGCTCTCGTTTTTTGCTGGAAGGGGTCGTGAGGGGCATCTCAGATTACGGCAACAGCACCGGTGTTCCGACGGTCGGCGGCGAGATCGCCTTTGATCCGGCCTACCGGGACAACCCGCTCGTGAACGTCATGTGCATCGGGCTTGTGCGCAAGGGAAAGATCGCGCGCGCTGCGGCCCGCGGCATCGGCAACCCGGTCGTGTACGTGGGTTCCTCAACGGGCCGCGACGGCCTCGGCGGGGCAAGCTTCGCCTCGCGGGAGCTTGGCGACGGAGACGCGGACCGGCCCGCGGTGCAGATCGGCGATCCGTTCACCGAGAAATGCTTGATTGAGGCGACACTCGAAGCGCTCGCGACCGGCGACGTTGCCGGCATCCAGGATATGGGGGCGGCGGGCTTGACCTGCTCGAGCTGCGAGATGCCTGCCCGCGCGCGGCGCGCAGGCGGGCCCTCGCGGGGCGGCACCGGGATCGAGATCGATGTGGCCAAGGTGCCGCGGCGCGCCGAGGGAATGAGCCCGTACGAGATCATGCTCTCCGAGTCGCAGGAGCGGATGCTGCTCGTGGTCAAGCGGGGGCGGGAGACGCGGATCAAGCGGCTCTTCGCGAAGTGGGGGCTCAACGCGGTCGAGATCGGGCGCGTGACCGGCGATGGCCGCATGCGCGTCAGGGATGGCAGCGCGATCGCCGCGGACATCCCGGTCGCAGCGCTCACCGACGAGGCGCCGGTCTACCGCCGGCCGACCAGGCGGCCGCGCTACCTGGCGAAAATCCAGCGGCTTTTGCTGCGGAGTATTCCGGAGCCAAAGGATTATGCGGAAGCGCTGAGGGCGCTCCTGCGCGCGCCGACGATCGCCAGCAAGGCGCCGGTCTATGAGCAGTACGACCACATGGTGCAGACGAACACCATGGTGCTGCCTGGGCGCGCCGATGCCGCCGTCCTGCGCCTGAAAGGCACCACGAAGTACCTCGCCGCGACCATCGATGGCAACGGGCGCTCTTGCGCCCTCGATCCGTACGAGGGCGGGAAGCTGGCCGTCGCCGAGGCGGCCCGCAACCTCGTCTGCGTTGGGGCGCGACCGCTCGCGGTGACTGACTGCCTCAACTTCGGCAGCCCCGAGGATCCGGAGGTCATGTGGCAGTTCAAAGAGTGCGTGCGCGGGATCGCGGAGGCCTGCCGGGTGTTCGGTACGCCGGTCACCGGGGGCAACGTGAGCTTCTACAACGAAGGCCCACGTGGCGCGATCGATCCAACGCCGGTGATTGGGATGATTGGAATCATCGAAGGGGCGCGGCGGTCAAGCACACAGCACACAGCACACAGCACACAGGTGATCACCGCCAGCTTCAAGGAGGAGGGGGATCTCATCCTCTTGCTCGGGGAGACGAGGGAGGAGCTCGGAGGGAGCGAATATCTGGCGGTCATTCATCGACGCAAGGCGGGACGGCCGCCGCGCGTGGATCTTGCGCAGGAGCACCACCTCCAGAGGCTCATGATCGCGTTGGCGTCGCAGGGCTGGTTGAAGTCGGCGCACGACTGCTCAGAGGGCGGGCTGGCCGTGACGCTTGCGGAGTGTTGCATCATGGATGAGCGTCGCCTGATAGGAGCCGCGGTTCAGTTCGGTGTTCATTGTTCATTGTTCGTTGACAAGACACCGAACACCGAACACCGAACACCGAACATCCGGACGGATGCGCTGTTGTTTGGGGAATCGGCGGGGCGCATCGTGGTGAGCTGCAAGCGGGGCCACATGGAGCCGCTCCTTGCGCAGGCGAAGCGACACGGCGTACCCGCGTCGGTCATCGGCAAGGTCGGCGGGACGTATCTGAAGATTGACCCGTGGCTCGACGCCCCGGTCGAGGCGTTGAGCGAGGCCTGGCGCTCCGCACTGTAAGAACGCTCAGGGCTGTGGGCTCTGGGCTGGGGGCAAGAACATGCGTCCTCTCGCACGGCTTTTCGTCTTTACGATCGCTATCTGGATTTTGACTACCGCGCCGTGGTTGTGCATGCAAGCGCTGCTTGGTGGTGGCAATGGGGTCGGCATTTCTCTGATGCTTGGCGGTGTCAACACTGTGGCTGTGGTGAGCTGTTTACTTTTGTGGAGGGCGTTCTTGAAGAGATTTCGGGGATTATCGGCAGGCCTCGTGCTGATGAGTCTTTACCTCTTGACATATCTCGGACTTGTCATTTTTGGGTTCATGGTTGGGTCGGCTGTGCCCTTCATCTGGGAAGGGTTCGTGGGCCCGTTAGTCACGCTATTTCCGGCGAGCCAGCTCGCCTTGTTCCTCCCCTTTGGATGGTTTCTAGCGGTCTCGATTCTCGGTGGGGGCGTGTTTTACTTTTTCCTCGGTATGGTATTTGAAGGGGTTGTCTTTCGTCGGGAATCCTGAGACTGCTGACATGAGGGAGACAAATTGCCAGCTGGGCGGGATCGTAACCTGACATGAAGCGCATCGAAGAAGGCAGGAAAGCACGGCGGGTCAGGCCCGTTACGTTGTCAGGTAGGGATTGGCGAACCTTCAACCAAAAGGTGAGAGAAGAGCTCAAAGCTGGCAAGGGAAAAGCGTACACCGATCCCCAGATTTTCCTATGTGATTTAAAACGGCGCCTCTCCGTCGGTGCTCCTGAGCGGAAAAGGCAGCAGTTGCCCAGAGCCCAGAGCCCAGAACCCAGAGCGACGTGAATGGACGACTCAGTCAAGCATTCCTGTGGCCTCTTCGGCGTCTACGGGCACCGGGACGCGGCGCGCCTCGTGTACCTCGGGCTCTACTCGCTCCAGCACCGGGGGGAGGAGGCCGCGGGCATCGTGACCTTTGACGGGAAGACGACGCATACCCATAAAGGCATGGGCCTCGTCTCCGAGGTCTTCAACGAAGCGACGCTGCATGGGCTGCCCGGCCGAATGGCGGTGGGGCACACCCGCGTCGCGCACAACGGCAACCTGGTGAACGCCTTCGAGCTGCGCCAGCAGCTTGAGGCGAACGGCTCCATCTTTCAGACGACGGTGGACAGCGAGATCATCCTGCACCTCTTGGCGCGCGCGACGAATAAGAACTTCGAAGATGATCTCGTCGAATGCCTGCGCCTCTTGAAGGGGGCGTTCACGCTGCTCTTCATGACCGAGCGGGAGCTGATCGGGGCCAGGGATCCGAACGGATTCCGGCCGCTGTGCATCGGGCGGTTGAACAAGACCTACGTGCTGGCGTCGGAGACGTGCGCGCTGGACATCATCGGGGCGAAGTTCGTCCGCGAGGTCGAGCCAGGCGAGGTGGTCCTGATCGGGTCCGGCGGCGTGCGGTCGCTCCGCCCGTTCAAGGATCTCTCGGTGGCACGTTCCCACTGTCTCTTCGAGCACGTCTATTTC
>JACPSR010000064.1 GCA_016193175.1 Candidatus Omnitrophota bacterium | reverse complement strand
ACGCAACCGTCGGGAGCAGCGCCACACTCAGGATGCCCATGAGCCGAATGGCGCGCGTGAGAAACGACATGAGTCTATGCGTGTTTGTCCTTCGGCCCCTCAGCTCTCCGGAGGGCGGCGCGAAGCTCTCGCGCCGCCCCGATGAACCCCAGCGACAAGCCGACGATCGTCAGCCACGGAAACGTCCCCACCCGCCTATCGAAGAACCATCCGACGAGAAAGCCCACGATCGGCGCCAGCGCCAACGTCAAGGGAATCGACAAGAAGTCCCCCATACGCGGAACCCATAACGGGGCGTGAGAGCGATCGCGAGAGGGCTGATTCCGGATTGTCGGCGGGCGCATTATCCCACCACCTGGTTGAGTGTGCCGTAGGCACACTGCCGTGCGGCGAGGATCGTCACGGTGTGTCCATCGCTCCCGCGCCGCACGGCCGCCTGCGGCGAGCAACCAGGTGGTGGGATTATATCAAACTCCACACCACAGAGGACACAGAATTCCACGACACTATAGGAGATTCACGACCGCGCTCGCGCGCAACAGGCCCAGCAGCGCTCCGGGAAACAGGCCCAGGAGCAGCGTCGCCGCCCCGCAGACCCCAAGCGCCCAGCGGATCGCGGGCCCGGTCGCAAGCGGCGACGACGTCGCGGGCGCGACGAGGTACATCAGTCGGATGATGTTCACGTAGTAGTAGAGCGCGATCGCGCTGTTCACGATCCCGGCGATCGCGAGGACCGCCAGGTGGGCCTCGATGGCCGCTCCGAAGAGGAGGAACTTGCCGAAGAAGCCGAGGAGCGGCGGGATGCCGGCGAGCGAGAGAAGGAAGAGGACGCACAGGAGCGCCACGCCAGGCGCACGACTGGCGAGCCCGCGGAAGGCCTCCAGCGATTCGCTCCCGGCATCGTCCACGACCGCGACGGCGCAGGCGAAGATGCCGAGGTTCATGAAGAGGTACGCGACGAGATACAGGAGCAGGCCCTCGAGGCTGAACCGCGTGTGGACTGCAACGCCGATCAAGAGGTAGCCGACCTGGCCGATCGTGGAGTAGGCCAACAGGCGCTTCACGTTCGTCTGCGCGAGCGCCACGAGGTTCCCCAACGTCATCGTCAGGATGGTCAGCCACAGCGCAAGCGGCGCCAGCGAAGGCCACGCAGGCTCAAGGGCGGACATGAGCCGCAGGAGGAGGGCGAAGCCGGCGGCCTTGGGACCGACGGAGAGCAGCGCGGCGACGGCGGTGGGCGCGCCCTCATACGCGTCCGGCGTCCACATGTGGAAGGGGACCATGGAGATCTTAAACGCAAGCCCCGCCAGCAGGAGGGCCACCGCGACGAGCAGCGCATGGGTCATCGGTGCATCCAGCGCGGCGCTTGCGCGCAGGAGGTCCGGAAAGGCCAGCGCGCGGGTGAGCCCGAAGAGGATCGACATCCCGAAGAGCATGATGCCGGAAGAGAGCGCGCCGAAGAGGAGGTACTTCAGCGCCGCTTCGGCCGAGCGCGGCTCATCGAGGCATCCGACCAGAACGTAGGAGCTGAGGCTCACGAGCTCCATCGATAGGTAGGCCATGAGGAGGTGGTTGGCCTCCGCCATGAGCATGAGGCCGACCCCCACCAACAGGACGAGGCCGAGGCACTCTCCGCGCAGGGTGCGCTCCATCTCGCGCGAGGCCATGAGGAGCAGGAGGACGATGGCGACCGATCCCCACGCGATCCAGCGCAGCGCCAGGCTGAACGGATCAGAGACGATGAGGCCGAAGAAGAGGCTCGTGCCGGCCGGAGCGTGAAGTCGCCACAAGGCCGCGCCGCTGGCCAGGACGGCCGCCCAGGCCACGCCTAGGGCGGGCTGGGAGCGTCTGGTTGATGCCCCGAGCACCATCACGAGCAGCGCCCCGAGACTGAGGATGGCCTCCGGCCACCACGCTTGTAAACTTTCGAGCAACACGACGCTCATGCAATGATCCGTTCAGTCCCATCCGTTTGTTCATAGTTCAGAGTTCGTAGCAGGAACCTGAACTATGAACTATGAACTATGAACTATGAACTCGTCAGCGCCCCACCACATGCGCAAGGAGCTGCTGGAGCGAGCCCTCCTGGATCTGGAGCATCAGCAAGGGATAGCACCCCAGGGCTAAGATGACGAGCAACAGCGGCACGAGGCTCGCTACCTCCAAGGGCGTGATGTCCGGCATCGCCCGCCACCGCTCATTGAGCGCTCCCAAGAGCACCAACTGCATCCCCCGGAGCATGTAGGCCGCGGCCACCACGATCCCCACCACCGAGATCGTGGTGGGCCACACCCAGATCCCGAACGCGCCGATCAGCGAGAGGAATTCGCTGACGAATCCGCTGAGGCCCGGCAGGCCCAGCGAGGCGAGGCTGAAAAAGGTCAGGAGGCCTGCGTAGACCGGCACGCGCGCGCCCAATCCCCCGAATGCATCCAACTGCCTCGTGTGCGTGCGTTCGT
>JACPSR010000024.1 GCA_016193175.1 Candidatus Omnitrophota bacterium | reverse complement strand
GATCCTGGAGTTTTCCTCGGAGCTGATGGGGCCGGAGCGCCGGCAGGCCTTCCATGCGCAGCGAGAGCTGAACATCGCGTTCGAGCGCGCCGGCCTCGGGCGATTCCGCGCCAACGTCATGTGGCAGAAGGGTACGATCGCTCTCGTGATTCGCCGCATCCAGCGGACCATCCCGACCTTTGCGGAGCTCAACCTGCCCGGCGAGGTCTTGACCCGATTGATGAACGAGCAGCACGGCCTTGTCCTCATCACCGGGCCGACGGGCTCCGGCAAATCGACGACCTCCGCGTCGATGCTGGATTTCATCAACCAGTCCAGCCCCAAGCACATCGTGACGTTGGAAGATCCGATCGAGTTCCAATTCGAGGAAGAGCAGGCGATCATCAACCAGCGCGAGGTCGGGCTCGACACCCGATCGTTCAGTGAGGGATTACGGAGCGTGCTTCGGCAGAGCCCGGACGCGCTGTTTGTCAGCGATATCCGCGACCGGGAGACGATGGACGCCTGCCTCCTCGCGGCGGAGGCCGGTCAGCTCGTGCTGAGCTGCATCCATACGACCAACGCCGTCACGACGATTGAGCGCATCGTCGCCTTCTTCCCGTCGCACCAGCACGAGCTCATCCGCCTGCGGCTCTCCCTCGTGCTGCGGGGGATCGTCTCGCTGCGGCTGCTCGTGCGCAGCGACGGCACCGGGCGCATCCCAGTGTGCGAGATCCTCGTGGCGACGCCGACCGTCCGTGAGCAGGTCCGGGAAGGCCGAACGGAGCAGTTGCCGTCGGCGATGCATGACGGCGCCCTCTACGGCATGCAGACGTTCACCCAGGCCCTACACCAGCGCTACCGCCAGGGCGAGATCGACCTGGAAGAGGCGCTGCGCTACGCCGACAGCCCTGAAGAGCTCCAACTGGCCGTGCGAGACATCCGCTCAACACGAGATGTCCAGCCCTAACCCGCCCTCGCCGAGCGCGAGTTCCCCTGGAGCGTTCTTCGACGCCCGCGCAGGATCTCAACCTGCCCGCCCCGGCTCCACTGAGGAGCGGAGCGGGGGGTGCGGCGAACCCGGATCCTTGGTTGACATGCGCGCGCTGTTTCAGTTGGCGCTCGATCGGCGCGCCTCGGACATCCATCTGACCGAGCAGGCCCCGCCCTTCCTCCGCATCGACGGCGATCTGGAGCCCACGACCTTCGCTCCGCTCGCCCGCGATGGGACGAAGCGGTTGATCTACAGCCTGCTGAGCGATCGCCAGAAAGCTCAGTTCGAGCGGGAACTCGAGCTGGACATGTCCATCGACGTGCACGGCCTCGGCCGCTTCCGGGTGAACGTCCACATGCAGCGCGGCAGCGTCGAGGCGGCCTTTCGGCTTGTGTCCTCCCGCATTCCGTCGCTCCAGGAGCTGGGATTGCCGCCCATCGTGGAGGAGCTCTCCCGGAAGCCCAACGGCCTGGTGCTCATCACGGGGCCCACCGGTGTCGGCAAGACGACGACGATGGCGGCGATGGTCAACCTCATCAACCATGAGCGGCGCCACCTCATCATCGTCATCGAGGATCCGATCGAGTACCTCCATTGCAACGTCCGTTCGGTCATCAAGCAGCGGGAGGTCTACGCGGACACCAAGTCGTTTGCCAACGCCCTCGTGCGCGCGCTGCGCCAGGACCCCAACGTGATCGTCGTCGGGGAAATGCGCGACCTCGAAACGATCTCGACGGCGCTGACGGCGGCGGAAACCGGCCACCTCGTCTTGGCCACGCTGCACACGTCGGACGCGGCCCAGACCATCAACCGCATCCTGGATGTCTTCCCGCCCAACCGCCAGGAAGAGGTGAAGATCCAGCTCGCCGATTGCCTGCAGGGGGTCGTCTGCCAGCAGCTCTTGCCGCGCTGCGACACCCCGGGGCGCGTGCTGGCCTATGAGATCATGATCGCGACCCCGGCGATCCGCAACCTCATCCGCGAGC
The DNA here is from genome assembly GCA_016193175.1 of Candidatus Omnitrophota bacterium. Taxonomy (GTDB): domain Bacteria; phylum Omnitrophota; class Gorgyraeia; order Aquiviventales; family Aquiviventaceae; genus JACPSQ01. The sequence continues at coordinate 1,126 of JACPSR010000024.1, read as the reverse complement.
ACGCCACGGAGCAGATCCCCACCGCCTTGCAGACCGGTGCCTCGCACGGGATGATCACGATGGATGCGTGCATCAAGCGGCTCTATGACACCAAGGTGATTTCCTACAACACCGCCCTCAGCCGGGTGAAGGATCCGACGGAGTTCCACCTGCTGGGGAAGACCGAGGCTATCAAGAAACATCCGTGGGGCGTCCGTCGCTGAGTTTTCCCAACTCCTGAATCCGCTTGACGTTACAATAGAAGTTATGGTACAAAGGTAAGAACCCCGGTCAGGTGAGAACGGCCGGGTTGCGGGGAACGGGGCCCCATCGTCTAGCCCGGCCCAGGACGTCAGGTTCTCAGCCTGAAGACACCGGTTCAAATCCGGTTGGGGCTGTACTCACCAGGACGTAGGGGTTTCCGCCAAAGAACTTGGCGGATCCGCCACGCTGTGTGGCGGACAAATCCCCTTGGGGCTGTTCTTTTGAAAGGAGGTGGCGATGAAAGACGGGACAGCATTTCTGGGGAGGAGCGCCACAGTGTTTGCGGTGCTCGCGTGGGTCAGCCTCGTGATCCAGGTGTTCGTCGGGTTGGCTGTCTTGATCATGGGCGGCCCACCCGTCCCCATCGGAGGCGCGGAGATTCCTGCGCGCCTCATCGGTGTCTTGAACTTCGTGGCGGCGGCGATCTACTGGTTTCTCTTCACGTTCCTCAGCAAGACGACGCGGCTCCTGCTCGACATCCACGCTCAGGTGGCGAAGGCCGATTCCTAAGTCCGTGGTCAGAATGAAGACGTCTCCGGGCGCCGTTGAGCGGGTGCGGGAAAAACTGAAGATGCGGATGGCCGACTTCATGAACGGCAAGACCCATCAGGCATTCTCACGCACCCATCTACATGCGCTGAAGGATCACCTGCGCCAGGCGCTGAAGACGCTCTCGCCGGAGGAGTATCGCGCGTTGTGCATCCTGCGCGTCGGAGAGGAAGATCGCTTCCTGGATGACCTTGTCAACGAGACGCTGGGACTCGGCCCCCTCGATCCGCTCCTGAAAGACCCCTCGGTCAGCGAGATCATGGTCAACGGCCCCCATGACATTTTCGTGGAGCGGGAAGGCCGCCTGGAGCGCGTCGATATCCGATTCCACGAT
>JACPSR010000063.1 GCA_016193175.1 Candidatus Omnitrophota bacterium | reverse complement strand
GTTCTTCCGGGCCCTCAACCTCAAAGAGCGCTATGTCTACGACAGCTTCGGGACGCCGACCATCCTCGGCCCCGGCCCGGATGGGGTGATGGACACCGCAGACGACACCCCCATCGCCTGCTCCGCCTACGGGAATCCCTACCTCTTTACGGGAAGGGAGTACGACTGCGAGAGCGGGCTCTATTACTACCGCAGTCGCTACTACGATCCGCGGACGGGGCGGTTCCTGCAGGAGGATCCGGTGGGGTTTCTCGGAGGTGTTAACTTCTATACTTACGCTTCCAATAATCCCATTATCTTCTCTGACCCACTTGGGCTTGGTCCGATTAAAGATAAGGTGGCAGAGGACCTGCGAGGGAAATTTGGAGGTCACCTCTCCGAGGAACAAATCGACAGGGCCTCAACTGAATTTGAGAAGGAGGCGGAGAGCACTGGTAGGAGCGGTGAAATCATCGGTACAAGTATTAATCCACTCATCTCAAAGAAAAAGAAAGAGGAGATGCTAGGGAAAATTACAAAGGAGATTCTAAGTAGTCTCAAAGAGCGAGCGAAGAACGATCCAGAATTGCGGTCACTCCAGGAACAGCTTGAAAGGGTAACTCGGGAGCACGAACTCGATCAAAAGTATTGTCCGCTGGGAGGCAGCAGAAATGCTCAGTAGCGCTCTGACCATTGTAACGGTTTTCTTAGCTCTTGCAGGATCCTGGCACATGTACTACGAGCGCTCGTTGCAAATTGCACTACTGCCAGTTTCGCTTCCCGCTTTTGGCTATTTTCTCATCAGGGGTGAGCCACGTTTCATGTGGCTAGTACTTCTTGGCTATGCCGCATTGCTCGTTGTTCTTTTCCGATCTGCAAAAATCCGGGCCCATAAAGAATATACAGTGATCATTGCAGCGATCATTCTAGTGGTGCATGTAGTCTTATTCTTCTACATGGTAGAACAATTTCGTGCTATGGGCGCTGCCATTGGTAAGCAGCTCATAGGAAAATAGGCGCAGTCTCCAGAATCCCGCTGCCACCACCCAATTTCACCCACGATTTAATGGGGAACCGCACGAGCCTCACCGACCCCGTAGGCCTCCACAGCTACACCTACGACGCCCTCTCCCGGCTCACCGGCGCCATTCACCCGGCCCCCAGCGGCCTTGTGCCGGAGGCCTTCACCTTCGATCCGGTGAGCAACCGGCTCACCTCACACCTCTCCGCGACGCACGTGCACGATGCCGCCAACCGCCTCCTCGAAGATGACGCCTTCACCTACCCTATGACGCCAACGGCAACCGCAATTCCGGTGCCACAATACTATTTCTTGCAGGCCACCACCGCGCACTGGCTGGCCGCCCTGGACATGGCCGTCAACCGCCAGTTCCCGCAGGGCATCGAGGGCCAGGCCCTGCATCTGATGAGCGACAACGGCTGCCAGCCGACCTCGGTACGCTTCCTGGCCACCTGTGGCCAGCTCGGCATCACCCAGGCCTTCACCAGCTACAACAACCCGAAGGGCAACGCCGATACGGAGCGATCCATCCGCACGTTCAAGGAGGAATGCGTGTGGGTGCGCGACTGGACCAGCCCCTTCGAGCTGGCCGACCGCGTCGCCACGTGGTTCGAGTCGTTCAACGTCAGCTATCTGCATTCCAGCCTCGGGTATCGGACGCCCGAGGCGTTCGAGCAGCAGTGGATCAGCAGCCATCAGACTCTCTTAGCGTCGGCTTGAAAAATGGGGAGCATTACAGTGGATAACGTTGTACCCTCTGACTCGACCGTCGGTAACGTGGGGTCGCGTCCTTGACGAGTGGGATTGAACCTGGTAAGGTAAAGGCACAGGGGAATCCAACATGGCACACACGATTGTTCCTGCTGAAGTGAAGGCAAACGGCGACCTGCGATTGCCAGCGCCAGTCAGACAAGCGCTCCACCTGCGACGTCATGGGGGTCTGGTGGGGTTTGTGATCGAGGGCAAGCGGGTGCTGTTGACGAAAGCCACTGTGGTACCTGAGCCGACGCTCTCGGAGGAGGAGCTCGCTTTGCTCACCCGTCTATCCAAGCGAGGTGCAGGGCGGAGGACGTTTCGCACAACGGAGGCAGCGCTTCGGTATCTGTGGAGTCTGTGAGTGCGCTACAGCTTTGATGCCTCGTTCCACCGGAGCCTCAAGCGCTTCGACCCTCTCCAGCAAGTAGAGATTAAGCGCCGCCTTGATCTCTTCATCCGCGCCCTTGCTGCCCAGTGCCTGCCGGCGGGCTTTGGGTTGACCAAGCTACGTCCGGAGTTGTGGGAAATCCGCTCCGGGCTTGCACAGCGCATCCTCTTTTGGCGCTCGAAGGAAGAAGTACGCTTTACCTTTGTGGGCAGTCACGATGAGGTGCGTCGGTTCCTCAAGTCGCTGCGCTAACGACGTGCCCGATCTGGCTTCTCAGAACTACCCTTGCCCCCAACCGGCTCACCGGCGCGCTCCATCCGGCGAGCAGCATTCTCCCCCTGGAGACCTGTGCCTACGATTTCGTGAAAACAGTCCCGGCTCTGTTTTTCGCTGGGAAATCCGTAGCGGTTCTCGGTGCGCTGGCGAATAGAAGAACCGGTACCGTGTGGTCGTACCGTGTGGTCTGGTTGACACCCTGGGGCTTTCGCGATAGACTGCACGAGACGGTGCTGACGAACAAGGAGGATGAGATGAAGCGGATGACGGGGGTGGTGGCGTTGTCGTTGCTGCTCGGGGGCCAGCCGGCGTGGGCGGCGCGCACCCCGGTGCATGAGGCGGCGGAATCGCAGGAGTACGGGCGGAAGTTCGGCGGGATGATCGGGCGTGGCGCGCTCAACGTCCTCACGTCGTTTGTGGACGTCCTCGTCAACACGGTGAATGAGACCAAGGCCGGCCCGCCTTTCGTCGGCACCTTGACCGGGCTCGCCAGGGGGACCGGGTGCGGGGTGCTGCGGCTTGGATCGGGGGCGGTCGACCTGGTGACCTTCTGGGTGCCGGGCTTTAACGGCTTTCCGGTGTCTGACTCCTATGAGAATTGCCTGGCCACGGACAGGGCGTCCGCGTTGAGACCGGAAGTCCCAACCGACGGCCAAGCGCCGCTGCTTGCGGCCATGCCCGCAGCCGCACCCCTCGAAGCCCAGGCTCCACCGACGGCGCAAGCCCCCTCAGAAGAAACCCCCAAGAAAAAGTGGCAGAAGTAATCACTGGACTTTTGCAAAATCACCGCGGGGTCTGATTCCACAGATTCAAAGGCAGATTACACAGATTGGGTCTCGACGGAATCATCTGCGAAATCAGCTTTTGAAAATCTGTGTAATCACTCATCAATGGGTTTCGCAAAACTACAGTTATGAGTGATACCTACCTCACCAAAGAAGGCCTCGCAAAACTCCACGCTGAACACGCGTCGCTCCTCCAGCAGAAACGTCAGTTGACCGAAGAAGTCAGCCAGGCGGCGGCGATGGGCGATCTGCGCGAGAACAGCGAATACCACGCCGCCCGGGAGCGGCTGCAGCACGTCGCCAAGCGACTGGCGGAGCTGGACGCGAAGCTCGCCCACGTGCGGATCATCGATGAGTTGGAGGTCAAATCAGGCGAGGCGCGGGTCGGCACGCAGGTGACCCTGCTGGATGAGCAGACGAAGGAGCGCTTCACGTACTTCTTGGTCGGGTCTGACGAGGCCGATCCGCAGAATGGCAAGCTCTCGATTTCCTCGCCGCTCGGAAAGAGCCTCCTGGGCAAGAAGCCGGGGGAGTCGTTTACCTTGACGCTCCCGAAGACCGTGGTTCCCTACCGCCTCATTGAGGTGACGCGAGCGAGTGGATGAGCACCCCGCCATTGACCCAGCGCACGTGCAAGCCCTGCGAGGGCGGTGCTGCGCCGTTGCCGCTCAACGCGGCCCAGGCCTTGCTGCGGGATGTCCGCGACTGGGAGCTTGTCGATGGGAAGCTCATCCGCAAGACGGTGAAGCGCAAGGATTTCCTCGATGCGGTCAGCCTCATCCAGCGCATCGCGTCCATCGCGGAGGCCGAAGACCACCATCCGGACCTGCATCTCACCGGCTACCGGAGGCTCACCATCGAGCTCTCGACCCACGCGATCGGCGGCCTCTCAGAGAACGATTTCATCCTCGCCGCCAAAATCGATCAGCTTCTCACAACAGGCAGTGGCCAGTGATGAGTGGCGAGCGGCCAGTGGGCTGCTTATTACTCACCACTGGTCACTCACCACTGGTCACTCAGTCATGGCGCTGACCCCATCCACCATGCTTGCGCTCGGCACCCCGGCGCCGGATTTTCGGCTGCCAGACGTCGTGTCCGGGGACACGGTGTCGCTGGCGACGTTCGCCGGCAAGAAGGCGCTGCTCGCCATGTTCATCTGCCGGCACTGCCCCTACGTGCAGCACGTGAAGGAGGAGCTGGCGCGGCTCGGGCGGGACTATACGAACAAGGATGTCGGGATCGTGGCGATCAGCGCGAACGACGCCGCGAACTATCCGGAGGACGCGCCGGATTCACTCAAGGCGATGGCGGAGGACGAGGGGTTCGTGTTCCCGTTCTGCTACGACGAGCGTCAGGAGACCGCGAAGGCGTACACCGCGGCCTGTACGCCGGACTTTTTCCTCTTCGATGCGGATCGGAAGCTCGTCTACCGGGGGCAGCTTGATGACAGCCGGCCGGGGAACGGGAAGCCCGTGACGGGACGGGATCTCCGCGCGGCGATCGATGCGGCGCTGGCGGGGAAGCTGGTCAGCCCGAATCAGAAGGCGAGTGTGGGTTGCAATATTAAGTGGAAGCAGCACAACGAGCCCGCCTACTTCGCCCGTTAAAAAAGTGTCTGACACTTTTTAGCTGAGCCGAAGCACGAGGCACTTCGCGGAGCCGCCCGCTTTCAGGAACTCGGAGAGGTCCACCGGGTAGAGGCGAAAGCCGCGGCGCGCGAGCTGGCGCCTGAGCCGCGTTGAACTACCCGCCTGCATCACGACTGCCCGACCCCCTGTCCCGCCCATTGATGTCGCAGAGGCGGGAACCGCAATCGCGTTGCACGCAAACCGCTTGGCGTCCGCTTCGGAGACGCTGATCGGATCGGCTACGAGGTTCTCGATCACCTTCCGCCCATAGCGATCGAAGGCGCTCGGGAACCACAGCGCGCTGCTCGCGCCCAGCGGGCAGAAGCAGGTGTCGAGGTGATAGAAGCGCCGGTCCGCGAGCTCCACCGGCAGCACCCGGGCCTTCAGGATCCGCGCCAACTCCTCGTGGGCGGGTTCATCCGACCGGAACCGGAATCCGAAGAGGAGCGTCTCCCCCAGCCACAGCGCATCACCCTCCCCTTCGAAATCGTAGCGGCTGCTCAGCCGGACCACGCGAAACCCTGCGCGTTTGAAATACCGCTCGATGATCGGCTCCTCCTGCTGCCGCTCCGGGTGCCTGAAGTTGCTCCGGATGACGGTGCGTCCGCTGACCAGACCGGCGTTGGCGGTAAAGACGAGATCCGGGACGCCGGGATGAGGCGGGAGGATCTGCACGCGCACGCGGAGCTGGCGAGTCAGGAGCCGATACAACTGGTTCCACTGGACGAGGGCCCGCGCGTGATCGGCCTGCCGCTTGAGGCTCATCCAGGGGTTGATCTCGTAGGCGATGGTGTAGTAGGTGGGACGGCACATCAAAAACAGCGCCGAGTGGCGAGTGGCGAGTGGCGAGGACATCAACCTCGGCTACAGGTGGAGGGCGAGGCAAAGCTCGCGGAGGAAGGACTCAGTGTCGGAGACGACGCCGATCCCTTGAAAGGTCCCTCGGTCGGAGAGCTTGGTGACCACGGAGGGGTTGATATCCACGCACACCGCCTTGACGGTGGCGGGCAGAATGTTGCCGGTCGCGATGGCATGGAGGGTGGAGGCGATCATGAGCGCCATGCCGAGGCCCTCCACGTGCCTGCGCATCGCCTCCTGCGCCCTCAGCGTATCGGTGATGACGTCAGGGAGCGGCCCGTCGTCCCGGATCGAGCCAGCGAGGACAAAGGGGACGCGTCGCGTGACGCAGGCGTGCATAATCCCCCGCTTGAGGACGCCGCGCCGCACGGCGTGCCGAATGCCGCCCAGATGCCGGATGGTATTGATCGCGCGCATGTGGTGGTCGTGGCCGTCCTTCGCCGCCACGCCGCGGTCAAGGCGCACCCCGAGCGACGTTCCGTACAGCGCCGACTCGATGTCGTGGGTGGCGAGGCCGTTTCCGGCAAAGAGGACCTGGACGAATCCCCCCTTGATGAGCCGCTCGAGGTAGGGTCCGCTTCCGGTATGGACGACCGCCGGCCCGGCCACGACCAGGATCTTCTTCCCGGCGCGCCTGATCGCGCGCATCTCGCCGGCGAGGCGTTGGATGAGCTGCGCCTTCGGCTTCTCCGAGGAGACGGCGCTCCCCATGAACTGGAACACTTCGGCCGTCCGTGCGCGCTCGAGCGGGGTCACTTTCACCCCCTCCGACCCGCAGACGACCCAGTCGCCCTTTCGGATGCTGGCCACCGGCGTGCAGGCGGCCGCTCCGGTCGAGGGGTTGACGGCGATCCCGCAATCCATCTCAATGCCGCGGACCCTGCGCCATCGGCCTCGGAAGCGAATCTCCGTCGGGAGGTTGGTCGTCGAGTAGAAGGCGGGAGGGAACACCCCTTCTTTCGTGGCGCGAACGAGGCGGACGTCTTTCGCGCACAACGGCGCTGCGCCCAGACGGGCCAGCCGCTTGAGGATCTGATCGAGGTGCGTTTGCGAGGCGGCTTCGATGCGGAGGCGGGCGTTCGAGGTGTCGGTCTTGCGCTTGCCGATGGCGATGTCCAGAATCTCAAAGGTGCCGTTCAGGTCCATGATCTCATCCAGGACCTTGGGGAGGATGAGCGAGTCGATGATGTGTCCGCTGACCTGGACGATTTCCGATGGCATGGCAACTGCTCCAGTATACCACCACCTCGGCGGTGATATACTACCAGAAGGATGACCTCGCGTCCTTCCGCTCCTGCATCACTGAGTCTCGAGGCGCGGACCCAGGCGATCGGCCACGAGCTCTTCGCAAAAGCCAGGCAGGCGCACGCGCACCTGTCGGTGCTGAACCGCTGGACCGCTCAGGTGCTCTCCTGGTGCCTGTCCGATCCTGAGCTCAAGAGCCGCGTGTTGCGCTTCATCGACGTGCTGCCGAGCCTCCAGGGCCCGCGGGACGTTGCGCGGCACGTCCGCGAGTATTTCCCGCCGGGCTTCCGGATGCCGGCCGCGCTCCAGATCGGCTCCCAGTTGGCTCGCCCAGGGCTGCTCACGCAAGGGGCGCTCGCCGTGATCATCCGGCAACTCGTGGAGCAGGTGGCCCGGCAGTTCATCGCTGAAGCCCGTCCCGAGGGCGCCGCCGAGATCGTGCAAACCCTCGCCTCGCGCCAGGCCGCCTGCAGCCTCGATGTGTTGGGCGAGCAGGTCCTCACCGAGGCCGAAGCGGACCGCTACGTCGCGCAATGCTGCACGCTCTTGCGTGAGAGCGCCTCCGCCTACGCAGCGCTTCCACCGTCGGTGAGGTTGGCGACGTGCGGCTCGCGCGTGAGCCTTTCGGTCAAACCCTCGGCCCTCACGCCTCGCTTCGACCCCATCAGCCCAACGGCCAGCATCGAACGGGCCGCCAGGCGATTGCTGCCCCTTCTTCAGGAAGTGGATGCGGACGGCGCGCTGATCTATCTGGATATGGAGCAGTATGAGCTACGGGATCTGACCATCGCGCTGGCCCAGCACCTTCTCCTGCACCCACGACGGGGAGCCGGTGCGACGCTCGGCGTCGTCGTGCAGTCGTACCTGCGCGATGCCGAGGCGAACCTCGAGGAGCTCCTCTCCTGGCTGACTGCCCACGAGCACGCGTTGACCATCCGCCTCGTCAAAGGCGCCTACTGGGACTACGAAGCGTCCCAGGCCGCCCAACGCCACTGGCCCATGTCGGTGCATCACGAGAAGGCAGCGACCGATCTGGCGTTTGAGCGCCTGACGCAGCGGCTCTTGCGCGCCGCGCCGGGTGTGACGACCGCGATCGCCTCGCACAACGTGCGCTCCATCGCCCACGCGATGGCGGTGGCGGAGGCGCTGGGGCTCTCGAAGGAGCATCTGGAGTTCCAGTTGCTCTACGGGATGGGAGACGCCATTCACGCCGCGATCGTCTCGATGGGATATCCTGTGCGGATCTACACGCCCATCGGTGAGCTCATCCCCGGCATGGCCTACCTCGTCCGACGGATCCTCGAGAATACCGCGAATGAATCGTTCCTCCGGCAGGATTTCTTCCAGGAACGCAGCGCTGAGGAATTGCTGAGAGCCCCGGCGGCGTCGTCGGAACCCGCAGCCGTCTGCGCGGCGCCGGCGGCGGACGAACGCCGGATCGGGGAACCGCTCGCCGAGTATTTCAGGGACTCGACGAGGCAGCGGATGAGGGAGGCGCTGGCCTCGGTGAGGAGGCGGTTCGGCCGGTCGTACCCGCTCCTCATCGGCGCTGACGAGGTGGAGACGACCGAGACGTTCACGGTGCGCAATCCCGCCCTCACGACCGAGGTCGTGGGGCGGGTCGCCCAGGCGAAGCCGGCCGATGTGGACCGAGCGGTCCAGATGGCGGCGGAGGCACAGCCACGCTGGGCGGCGACGCCGGTTGGGGAGCGGGTCGCAGTACTCCGTCGGGCGGCCGGCCTGATGCGGAATGGTCGGGATGAGCTGACGGCGTTGGAGGTCATCGAGGTCGGCAAGCCGTGGCGGGAAGCCGACGCCGACGTGGTTGAAGCGATCGAGTACCTCGAGTACTACAGCGAAGAGATGCTGGGGCTCTCACAGGGCCGCCCGCTCGTCCAGGTGCCCGGGGAGCGCAACACCTACACGTATGTCCCGAGGGGGATCGCGGCCGTGATCGCACCGTGGAATTTCCCGGTCGCGATTCTGACCGGCATGGCGTCGGCGGCGCTCGCGGCGGGGAACGCCGTGATCCTGAAGCCGGCGGAGCAGTCCTCCGTGATCGCCGCCCACGTTGCGCGGCTGTTCCGAGAGGCTGGCATCCCGGCGTCGATCGTCCAGTTCCTCCCCGGGCTTGGCGAGGAGGCGGGGGCCGCGCTCGTGCGGCATCCCAGCGTCCACGCCGTGCTCTTCACAGGGTCCCGGGCGGTCGGGATATCGATTGTGGAGGCCTGCGCGAAGGTGGCGCCTGGCCAGCGGTTCTTCAAGCACGTCGTCGCGGAGCTCGGCGGGAAGAACGCCATCCTCATTGACGCGGATGCGGACCTCGATGCCGCCGTCGACGGTGCGCTCCGCTCGGCCTTCGGCTACGGCGGGCAGAAGTGCTCGGCCGCCTCGCGCGTGATCGTGCATCGGGCGGTGTACGAGCGCTTCCTCCCGCGCTTTTCTGCGGCCGCCGATCGCTTGGTCGTTGGTGATCCTGCCGATCCGGGAACCGATATGGGGCCGTTGATCGACGGCAGCGCGCAGCGCCGTCTCCTGGACGCCATCGCCTCTGCCGGGGAGCGCGCGAGCGTCGCGTATCGCTATCCGGCGTCGCGGATGCCGACGAGCGGCTACTTCGTCGGCCCCGCGCTCGTCACCGACGTGTCGTCGGAGGATCGACTGGCGAGGGAAGAGTTGTTTGGCCCGCTCGCGTGCGTCTTTCGCGTCGAGTCGTTCGAGGACGCGCTCGCCCTGGCGAACGACACGGACTACGCGCTGACCGGCGGGGTCTACTCGCGCTCGCCATCGCATCTGGAGCTGGCTGTCAGGTCGTTCGATGTGGGGAACCTCTATCTCAACCGCCCCATCACCGGGTCCATGGTCGGGCGGCAGCCGTTCGGCGGCCACCGCCTCTCCGGCTTGGGCACCAAGGCCGGCGGTCCGGACTACCTTCTCCAGCTCCTCATCCCCAAGACGGTTTGCGTCAACACCACCCGGCACGGCATGCCGCTCGACTAATCGTGACCCTTCTTGCTCCCAAGGTCCGACCGCTCCAAGCAACCGCCTTAAAAATGCTCATTTTTGCATAAAATTTGGTCTGATCCGGTATATTTTCTTAAGAGTGAAACAACGGGCAACAGTCACCTTATGTTTAAATCTGTCATTCGTCTCCGCGTATTCGTTCGGCAGAACAGAGTCATTCTAGGATTTTTTGTCCTATGGTTCTTGTTCGGCTTTGTTGCATTTGCCTATGGATTCAAGCTCAGTCCGATTGATGCGTTACTCAGCGCGTTCTATCTGCGCGTTCATGAGGGCGACCCCAGCGTCCACTTCGCCTTTGCCTATTCCATGTGGGGGCAGGGGATCGTCTTTGGGGTGATTTTTGGACTACTGGTTCAGAACGCACTCGATCGTTATAACCCAGAGAGGGGGTGTCGGCTGATGGCCCAACTGATGCGGAATCACATCGTGGTGATTGGCTATTCGCGTTTAGGCGATCGGCTCGTGCAGTATTTTCGGCGTGAAGGCGTCCCCTATGTGTTGATTGAGAAGGATGGAGACAAGGTTGATGAACTCTTACGTGAGCACGAGCCGGTGATCGTAGATGACGCCCGTGAACAAGACGCATTAGAAGACGCCAATGTTGGAGAAGCGCATATCGTCATCATCGCGTCCAGCAACATCGAGACGGCGCTCCTCGTTACAAAAAGGGTTCGAGACATGAACAAACGGTGCCCGTTGATCGTCAGATGTTATTACGACGATCTGGCGGAAGTCCTTGAAGTGTTGGGGGCGACTCAGGTGATTTCCGACGCAAAAACGGCCTTTGAAGAACTCATGGGCCATCTCAGCTTGACCGCACTAACGAACGCTGCGGGTGGCTCTTCGCGTTTCAACAAAAAGGGCTTGTCCTAAGGGTGGGGTGCCTGTGTTAAAGTACCTGTACATTGAGGAGGTGGATGATGAAGTGTCCTGCATGTAAGACCGGGTTATCCAAAGTGACCAAGTCGGGTGTCACTGTCGATGTCTGTGATAAGGGTTGCGGTGGGATTTGGTTCGATAATTTTGAACTCGAAAAGTTTGATGAGTCGCATGAATCTGCAGGGGAGGCATTGTTAGATTTACGACCGAAGAAGCCCGTGTCAATGGATGCCACTGCCAAGCGACTGTGTCCAAAATGTCCGACTATGATTATGAATCGCCACTATTTCACCATCCGAGAAAAGATTGAGATTGATGAGTGCCCCGCCTGTGGTGGCGTCTGGCTGGATACGGGGGAATTGGCCCCAATCCGAGAAGAGTATAAGACGGAAGAAACGCGAAAACAGGCAGCCGATCGCTACTTCTCGAAGCTATTAGGTAAAGAGCTTGCGGGACAAGAGGCCACAGGTCAAGCGGCGTTGGCACGTGGGTGGCGTACCATAAATTGTGTATGACTTGGGATAGTAAGAGGGCGTATCCTTCCAAGAGTTGTCGCCAAACAACCAAGGAGGATACGCCCAATGGAGCTCGGTGCGGTCAAGGAGTTGCCCCGCGCAGATATCGTACGG
>JACPSR010000062.1 GCA_016193175.1 Candidatus Omnitrophota bacterium | reverse complement strand
GTTCTGAGTTTCGAGTTGAAAGCAACCAAAGTGGCAAGTACACGAACTCGAAACGCGAAACTCGCAACTCGAAACTCATCCCTTGGCAACGACGAATACGCCCGTGACGGCGAGGTTCGCCAGCGAGAGCGGAAAGAGAATTTTCCAGCCGAGGTGCATGAGCTGGTCGTAGCGAAACCGCGGCAGCGTCCAGCGAACCAGCATGAAGAACCAGATGAAACCGGAGACCTTGAGCGTGAACGCGAGCAGCCCCCAACCGACGTACGCGAGGCGGGAAACCGGCAGGAAGGTCCCCCACGGAAAGCGGAATCCGTCCGGCGCGAGGTATGGCATCTGCCAGCCGCCGAAGAAGAGCGTCGTCGTCAGGGCGGCAACAAGGACGACCTCCACGAAATCGGTCAGGAAGAAGAGGCCGAATTTCATGCCGCTGTACTCGGTGAAGTAGCCGATGATCTCCGGCTCGCCCTCGGGCAGGTCGAAGGGTATTCGCTTGGTTTCGGCGAGCGCCGCGGTCATGAAGATGAGGCAGCCGAGGGGTTGGACGAGCACCCCCCAGGCCGGGAGCCAGCCCCACAGCAGCCCTCCCTGCTCCAGGACGATGGCCTGGACATCGAGGGTACCGTAGCAGATCACGGCGCCAATCAGCGAGACCCCCAGCGCGATTTCATACGCGAGCATCTGCGAGGCGGCGCGCAGCCCTCCGAGCGTCGCCAGGTTATTGCCGGACACCATCCCCGCCAGGATCACCCCGTAGATGCCGATGGAGGCCAGGGCGAGGATCACCAGGAGCCCCGCGTTGACGTTCGCCACCTGGAGAGGGATTTCTCTGCCGAAGAGGACGACGGGCGGGCCGATCGGAATGGCCGCAAAGGCCAGGAGGGCAAAGAAGGCGGCGAGAAACGGCGCCAGGGTGTGCAGGAACGCATCGCCCCTCGCTGGCGTGAAATCTTCTTTCGACATCAGTTTGAGCACATCGGCCAGCGCATTCAAGATGCCCAAGCCTCCCAGCTTCCGCAGCACCCAGTTCACCGGTGCCCCGCCCAACCACCACGGGACGGTGAAGTAGGCACGATTGGCTCCAATGCGATCCTGCATGAGGGCGCTCTGCTTGCGCTCCAGCCACGTCTGCATCCCAGCGAGGTTCAAGACGCCGAAGAGCACGAGCGCGCTCACACCTAACTTAATCGCCAGTTCAATCCACATGGGATTCCACTGACCACCGGTCACTGTTTCAGAAGCGCCCCCTGCGCGCCAATCACGTGATAGGTGAGGCCCTTGAACGCGGCCTCCCTCTGGGAGAGCTCGGCGAAGATTCCGGCGGCGTCGGCGAAGGCGACGTCCAGACTCAGCCTCGCCGCGAGCTCACAGAGGATCTGCCAGTCGGGCTTCGATTCGCCCCACGGGGTCAACGCCGCGCGGATGCGCTGGATGCGCCCCTGAAAGTTGGTGAACGTGCCATCCTTTTCGGCGTAGACGCTGCTGGGGAGGACCACGTGAGCCAACTCAGCGGTCCGGTTCCGGTTGGTGCCCTGGAACACGAGGAGCTCCAGGTTCTTGGCGATACTCGCCACCTGCTCCTCGCCAGCGAGGGGCACGAGATCTTGCGTGAACACGAACAGCAGCCGGAGCTCTTTCTTCAGCGCCTTCTCGATCAGCCCACCGGCCCCCTCCGCGATCCCCAGCGCCTGAGCGCCTCTCGCATTGGGCGATTTGTCCGCCTGGATGAGCAGGTTGTCGCTCGTGCCGCTCGGCGGCCGCTGGAACACGACCTGCTTGACGCCGAGCCCCCCGAAGACGCGCTTAGCCACGTAGAGGTCCTCGTTCGTAAGGTGGCTTGAGAGGATCACGCCGGCCTGATCGAGCTGTTTTGCCTCGCGCATCCGCGCCAGCGTCTCGCTGACGCGCCCGAGCGCTTCGTCCCATGTCCCTTCATGAACATCGCCGTCCTTTTTCAATTGAACATGGGCGAGGCGATTGTGGTCGATGAACTTGTAGCCGTAGCGACCCTCGTCGCACATCCACCACTGGTTCACGTCCGGATTGTAGCGGGGCTTGAGGCGCATCACCCGCTCGCCGCCGGCGATGTGCGGACGCCAGTCCCGCTCACGGTTATCGTGGATCTGGATGTTGCAGCCGCGGGAGCAGCCCGGGCAGACTGAGTCGGTCGAGCCGAGGTACCAGACACGGCACTTGAAGCGAAAGTCCCGGTCGGTCAGAGCCCCGACGGGGCAGATGTCAACGACGTTGCCGGAATACTGGTTGACGAGCTGCTTGCCCGGATGCAGGCCGATCTCGGAGTGGTCACCGCGGTTGAAGATGCCGAATTCGCCGGTCTTCGTGATCTCATCGGTGAAGCGAACGCAGCGAGAGCAGAGGATACACCGCTCGGCGTCCAGCATGACGGTCGGACCAATGGGAATCGCCTTCGGCTTCTTGATCTTCGTCTCGTTGAACTTCGGGTCGTAGAGCCCGTGCTGCATGTAGTAGTCCTGGAGCCAGCACTCCCCGGCCTGGTCGCAGACGGGACAGTCCAGCGGATGATTGATCAGGAGGAACTCCAGCACGTCCTGCCGCGCCTTGAGCGCCTTGTCGCTGGTCGTGCTGACGACCATCCCTTCGGCCGCGGGGGTGTAACAGGCGATCTGGGGCTTGGGGGTGCTGGCGATTTCCACGAGGCAGATCCGGCAGTTCCCTGCGATGGAAAGCCCCGGATGATAGCAGTAGAACGGGACCGGGCTGCCCGCCTTCTCGCACGCCTGCAGCACCGTCGTCCCCTCCGGCACCGTGACCTGTTTGCCGTCAACTGTGACTGTGACTTGCTTCGGCTCACCCATCTTCTGAACGCACGTTGCACCTTCCCTCACGGATGTGGAACTCAAACTCCTCGCGGAACTTCGCGATGTAGCTCTGAACCGGCCAGGCGGCTGCGTCCGCGAAGACGCAGATCGTGCGCCCTTCCATGTTGCCGGCGATCCCCAGGAGGCTGTCGAGGTCCTGCACACGTCCCTCGCCCTTCCTGATGCGGTCCACGATCTTGAAGAGCCACCCGGTCCCCTCGCGGCAGGGCGAGCACTGCCCGCACGACTCGTGGGCAAAGAACTTCGCGGCGTACCACAGCGCATCGAGCATGCAGGTCGTGTCGTCCATGACGATGACGCCGGCCGAGCCGGCCATCGTGCCGGCGGCGAGGAGCGAGTCGAAGTCCATGCGGACATCGATCTCATCGGCGCGCAAAATTTTGGCCGAGATGCCGCCGGGGATGACCGCCTTGAGCCGTCGCCCTTCTGGAACGCCGCCCGCCGCGTCGATGAGCTCGCGCAGCGTCACCCCGTGCGAGGCCTCATAGAGGCCTGGCTTGCGCACGTGGCCGCTGACGGAAAAGAGCCGAGTGCCACCGGACTTCCCGAAGCCGAGCTTCGCGAACGACTCCCCGCCTTTCTGGATGATGGTCGGCACACAGGAGAGCGTCTCCACATTGTTGATGACGGTCGGCGAAGCAAAGAGGCCGGAGATCGCCGGGTAGGGCGGGCGCAGGCGCGGGAAACCCTTCTTACCCTCAAGCGATTCAAGCAAGGCGCTCTCCTCCCCGCAGATGTAGGCGCCAGCGCCCCGGTGGACCACGACGTCCAGGTCGACGCTCGTGTTGAAGATGCGCCGACCAAGGAATCCGTACTTGTACGCGTCGTCGATCGCCTGCTGGAGGATCCGCGTGGGCTCGACGTACTCGCCGCGGATGTAGATGTACGCCTTGCGGCATCCGGTCGCGTAGGCCGCGATGATCATCCCCTCGATGAGGCGGTGAGGATCTTTGGTGATGATGTAGCGATCCTTGATGGTGCCTGGTTCGCCCTCGTCCGCGTTGACGACGAGGTAGTGCGGCTTCGATGCGTCCTTCAGGACAAAGGCCCACTTCTTCCCGGTGGGAAAGCCCGCGCCCCCCAGGCCGCGCAGGTTGGACTTCGTGACCTCCGCGATGACCTGGTCCGGGGCCAGCTCGGTGAGCGACCGACGAGCGCTCTGGTAGCCGTCATCTCGGAGGTACGTCTCAATCGCCTCTGAATCCTGGAAGGAAAACCGTTTGGAGAGCACCGGCTCGGCGAGCCCAACGGCGCCCCGGAACCTAAGCGGCATGGCGGGCAGCGACTCCGGCGCGCGGATGAGCGTCTCGATCAGCTCAGGGCTGAGCGGCCCCACGTACCGATCGTTGACCTGCGCCACCGGGCCCATCTCGCAGGCGCACAGGCACTCGACGGTGGAGAGGGTGTAGCGGCCGTCCGGGGTGGTCTCGCCCGGACCGATGCCCAGCCGCTCGGAGACGGCCGCGAGGCACCCCTCCGCGCCGCGGAGCGCGCAGGCGATGTTGCGGCAGAGCTGGATGTGGCACGTCCCGACCGGCTGCTGGTGATAGAGGCTGTAGAAGGTCACGACCTCGTGGACATGCGAGGGCGCAACCTGGAGGAACTGTGCGACCCACTCCTCGGCCTCGGTCGTGATGGCACCGAGCCGCTCCTGCACAAGACGCAGCACCGGCAGCATCGCCGCCCGCCTCTCTTCATAGTGGCTGATGATTGCGTCGGCTTCCTGTCGTAGCGTGTCAAATGTGCCCATCTGTCTATTCGAAGCGACGGGGGGGCGTGGACAGATTTTGGATTTTGGATTTTGGATTTTGGATTGGAAAATCCGCAATCTCCGCCACACAACATGGCGGACCCGCCAAGCCTGTTGGCGGGCGCAATTCGCAATCCGCAATCATCGGTCGAGTTCTCCGCCGATCATGTTCACCGAGCCGAACGTCGGAACGATGTCGGCCATCATGTCGCCGACGAGGAGCTCCGGCAGCGCCGCCATGATCGTGAAGCACGGGGGGCGCACGCGCACGCGGTAGGGCCGGTCCGAGCCGTCGCTCACGACGTAGAACCCAAGCTCCCCATTCGCGCCCTCCACCGCGCTGTAGTACTCCCCCTGAGGTGGACGGATTCCATGGCCGACCATGATGAGCTTGAAGTGGCTCATCAGCCCTTCGATGTTCCCGTAGGTGTCTTCCTTGGCGGGCAGTACCGCGCGACGCTCCGGTGCATTGACCGCATCGTGATACCCGCGCGTGGAGCCCTCCAGGGTTGGGTCGAGCCGAACCCGCGCCTGCTTGAAGCCGGCCACGCGCCCCATCTTGGCCTCGTCGACCATCACGCCGGCGGGGAGCACATTGCCCTCGTGATCCACATTGACCGGCCCGCTCGGGATGCGGGTCAGCGCCTGCTCGATGATGCGCATGCTCTGCTCCATTTCTTCCATGCGGACGAGGTACCGGTCGTAGTTATCCCCGTGCTCGCCCGTCGGGACGTCGAACGAGAGCCGGTCGTACACGAAGTAGGGATTCGCCTTGCGGACATCGAGCGCAACGCCGGTGGCCCGCAGGAAGGGACCCGTCATGCTGTAGTTGATCGCTCTCTCTTTTGAGATGCGGCCTGTACCCTGCATGCGGTCCATGAAGATCCGGTTACGGGTGAGCAACCCGTCGCACTCGAGCAGGACCCGGCGCACGTCCTCGAGGGCCCTGCGGGTGCGCTCGGCAAATCCCTGCGGGAGGTCGGCCTTCACCCCTCCGACACGCCCATAGGAAATCGTCAGGCGCGCCCCGGTCACCGACTCGATGAGCTCCCAGAGCCACTCGCGCGCCTTGATCATGTAGAGGAAGACGGTGAACGCCCCGAGCTCCATCGCGGAAGCGCCGACGCAGGTGAGGTGGTCGGTGATCCGCGAGAGCTCGCTCATGATGACGCGGATGTACTGGCAGCGCTCGGTCGCTTCGATGTCGAGGAGCCGCTCCACCGCGAGGCAGTAGCCAAAGTTGTTGATGAGGGGCGAGACGTAATTGAGCCGATCGGTATACGGGATGACGTTGTTGTAGGGGCCCCGCTCGCTCTCCTTCTCGAAGGCGCGGTGCAGGTAGCCGATCTCGACGGAAGCATTCAACACCCGCTCCCCGTCCAGCTCGACGACGATCTGGACGATCCCATGCATCGCCGGGTGCGACGGCCCGACGTTCAAGAACATGTGCCTCGTTTCAGTGGCGAGTAGCGAGTGGCGAGTGGCGAGTCCATGCTCCTGAGCAGAGGTTTTGATAGACCACTCGTCACTCATCACTCGTCCCTCGTCACTGGTCACTCGTCACTCGCCACTCAATTGAGGGGGCCAATAAGCGGCTGGCGCTTCCGGACCGGATAGTCCTTGCGCAGGGGGTGGCCCTGGAAGGATTCGTACATCAGGATGCGCTTGAGATCGGGGTGCCCGGCGAACCGGATGCCGAACAGGTCCCAGACCTCCCGCTCAAACCAGTTCGCCGCGGCCCACAGCCCGGTGAGCGAATCCACCACCGGATCAGCCGATGAGAGCGGCACCTTCACGCGCAGCCGATGGCGGTGCGTGCTTGAATAGAAGTGATAGACGACCTCAAAGCGGCACGCATCGTGTGAGACGAAGCGATCCCACGTTTCCTGAACGGGTTTGGGCTTCATGTAGTATGGCAGGGGCGAGGGGGTCGCAAGGGCCGGTGCGCTGCTCGGTGATATGCCGAATGTCAGATAGTCCACGCAGGTCAGGTCCATGAGGAAGTCGAAGCGCATCGGAGGCTCATCCTTGAGGAAGCGCGCCAGTTCCAACAACCCTTCCCGCTTCACCAGAACGGTCTCCTGCCCACGGAAGCGATGCGTGGCCATCACGCGTTGCGGGAAGCGTACTTGGATCGCGCCCGTCAAGGTGCCTATGTTCGGAGACTCGTCACCCATCACTCGTCACCGGTCACCGGCCACTCGTTAGAGGTGGGTTTCAGGACGATGCGGGGCCTGAAGCTCAGGGGGACGCGAGGAGGGGGATGCGGGGAGTGCGACCTTCGCACCGTGCGCGATCTTTTCCTGGAGCTTGATCAGTCCGTCGAGGACGTTTTCAGGTCGCGGGGGGCAACCGGGGATGTAGACATCCACCGGAATGATCGTGTCGATCCCCATGACGGTCGCGTAGTTGTCATAGAAGCCGCCGGTGCACGTGCACACCCCAAACGCGACGACCCATTTCGGCTCGGTCATCTGGTCGTAGATCCGTTTGAGGACCGGAGCGATCTTGTGGCTGATCGTCCCGACGACGAAGAGCACATCCGCCTGGCGGGGCGAGAAGCGCGGGAATCCCGCGCCGAAACGGTCGACGTCGTAGTGGGAGGCCGCGACCGCCATGTACTCCATGCCGCAGCAGGCGGTGACGAACGGGTACTGGAAGATCGAAAACTTCCGCGCCCACCCGAGCGCCTCGTCGAGTCGCGTCGTCATCCAGTTGAGTTTTGCCACGTCAATCGTGCTGCCCATGTGAGTCTCTCAGAAATCAGAAGTCAGAATTCAGAAGTCAGAAAAAGAAAAACCCGTTCTGATTTCTGACGTCTGACATCTGACCTCTGATTTCTGACTTCTGTCTCATTTGAATTCCAGCGCGCCCTGCTTCCACGCGTACGCGAAACCGGCCACCACAACGGCAAGGAAAAACCCCATCTCAAGCAGGCCAAACCACCCGAGCTCTCTCACGAGCACCGCCCAGGGAAAGAGGAAGACGAGCTCCACGTCGAAGACGACGAAGAGCATCGCCACGATGTAGAAGTGGACGGGGAGCCGGCCCGCCGGCAGCGCGATCGGCTCGACGCCGCACTCAAACGGCTGCGATTTGACCGGGTGTGGCCGCTTCCGGCCAAGGAACGCGTTCGAGAAGAGCAGCAGCAGCGCCACGGCTGCTGAAAGGAAGGCAAGGAGAAGGATGGCTCCGTACTCAATCATTGCGACGGAATATTCTAGCACCCGTTTCGGGGCGCTGTCTATCGGCGGGGGGAAACCCTGGAGCTACTTGTTGTAGTCGAGGCCCCGTTCGAGGAACTGTTCGTCCATGCGCTTCGGGGTGAAGGTGCTGCGGACGAAGGCCTTGAGCGGCTCGATGTCGAATGGCCGGCAACTGTAGATATCAATCGAGATGAAATCTTTCGGGGTCAGCGTGTGAAGCTGGACGCCGCTTTCCACCAGGGGGACCCAGCCGCTCAAGCCCGCTTTATCCGGAAACCGCTTGCCGTCCGTGCGGAAGATGAACGGCGGCGACTGCGGCTCGACCCTCCACACCCGGCCGATCTCCTCCAGGAAGTCGTAGCACAGGCTGAGGTCATCGCACGCGCCCTTCCTGCAGTCGTAGAGGTCCAGCAGGAGTTGAAAGCCGAAGGGTGCGATCCGTTGCTTGGCCGTGCCGACCTCCGCCGCGACGCCTGCCCGCCCAGATTGCTGAGCGGCAGGAGGAGGCGCCTCACACACCTGCGTCATGTGACAAAGAGACACCCCGACGGTTCTCTCGTCGGGGCGCAATCCTCATACCCTCAATTGTCTGTCCTGTTGACGCCATCCCTCGCTACGTGTCGCCTTGTGTCCACTGGTGATAGTATAGCAAGACCCTGGAAAGTCAACAACAATCAATTCAGCGAAACTGCCTGAGTTCCTGCCGCAGCAGTTCCAGCGGCAGGCCGACCACGTTGCTCCGTGACCCTTCGATGCGCGCGATGAGCTCACCCCGGTCGTGCTGGATGGCGTACCCGCCCGCCTTATCGAGCGGTGAGGCCCGCGCGAAGAGGCGCGTAATAGCTTTGTCGGCGAGCGGTTTGAACGTCACTTTTGTCTTGTCGTAGCTGGCGCGCTGCCGGCTGCTCGTCACGTCCCTCAGGCACAGTCCCGTGTAGACCCAATGGCTCTTCCCGCTCAACGAACGTAAGAGCCGCCAGGCCTCCCGCATCGTCCTGGGTTTCCCGATCACTCGGCCGCGGAAATAGAGGAAGGTGTCGGCGCCAATCACAATGCCTCTGGCTCCACTGGGCAGTTGCGCCCGGCGGGCCTTGCCGATCGCGTTGCGCATCGCATTGGCTGAGGGCGAGCGGCCTCGGCGAATGACCTCCCGATGCGTCGAGCGCACGACCCGAAACGGCCGGCGCAACTGGCGCAGGAGCGCGCGGCGTCGCGGAGATTGAGAGGCGAGGTAGAGCATTGTTTTGTTCGTTGTTCGGTGTTCGGTGTTCATTGTTCGGTGTTCGGCGTTGCAATGTGGCGCCTGTCGCTTTTACAACGAACGACGAACATCTTTTACAATGAACAAGACGGGAACGCTTCGATGAGGTCGCGCATCTCGCAAACGCTCTGCGCCTGGTGGACACGGTTGCGGAACTCCGCGACGCCGGGACAGTCCTTGAAGTACCAGCAAATGATACGTCGCAAGTGCCCCAGCGGTTGTTCCTCGTACTGTTGCTGCAGCTCGACGTGGCGCAACAGGACGCGCTTGCGCTCAGCGAGGTCGGGGAACGGCGGTGGCGCTTCCTGGTTCAGCGCGGCCTGCACCTGCCGGTAGATCCACGGGTTCCCCAGCGCGCCCCGCCCGAGCATCACCCCGTCGCACCCGGAGACCGCCTGCAACCGTTTCGCGCTCGCCCCGTCCACGACGTCGCCGTTCCCGATCACAGGGATGGAGACGGCTTCTTTCACGCGGCGAATCCCGTCGTAGCGCGCGGGACCGGTGTAGCCCTGTTCGCGCGTGCGCCCATGCACCGCGATCGCGTCCACCCCGCACCCCTGGGCGATGCGCGCGATCTTGGCCGCTTCCTCCCCGCTTCCGTCGCTGAAGCCGAGGCGCATCTTCACCGTCACCGGAATGCGCCTCACCGCACGGACGACGCGCGTGAAGATTTCGCCTGCGGTGTCCGGCTCGCGCAGCAGCATCGAGCCGCCGCCCTTGCTGACGATCTTGGGGACGGGGCAACCGAGGTTGAGATCCACGAGGTCATAGCCCATCGCCTCGATCCTCGCCGCAGCCTCGCCCATCACGGCCGGGTCGCAGCCGACGAGCTGGGCCCCGAGCGGCCGGTCCTCGGGCAGCGTCTGCATCATCTCATGCGTCCTCTGCACGTCGCGCACCAGCGCCTCCGAGGAGATCATCTCGAGGAACGCGAACCCCATCCCATGCGAGCGCGCGATAAGGCGAAAGGGGAGGTCCGTGCAGTTGGCCATCGGCGACTGGACGACCGTCGGAAGCTCGAGCTGCTTGAGCCAAATCATCCCGCTCTCCTATGTTATACTGGTGAACCTCATCATGGTAGCGCCCTCCAGTGATTTGCTCAAGCGTCCTGATGGCGGAACCGCTTCCTCACGGAAGAGCCTGAAGCGGTTCCTGTCGTACGTGCGGCCGTACCGCGGGGTGTTGGCGGCGGCGGTCGCCTTCGGCATCGTCCGCTACCTGGTGCCGCTCGCCCTGCCCTGGACCCTGAAGGTCCTCGTGGACGACTTCCTGCAGGCTCACAGCGCTCGGCCTCACGTCCACCTACATCTCCTGATGGCCGGGCTCTGCGCCCTCTACGTCCTCTACGCCCTCGCCAGCTACTGGCGCTCCTACCTCGCCGGCCTCGCGGGCCATCGCCTCATCTTCGACCTCCGGCAGGCGCTCTACCTCCATGTCCAGCGGATGAGCCTGAGCTTCTTCGACCGGCAGCGGATCGGCGCGGTGGTTTCGCGCATGACGACCGACATCGCCTCGGCGCAGAACTTCGTCGGGGCCGCCTTCGTCAACACCGTCATGGACCTCTCCTGTGTCGCGGTGATCATCCTGCTGCTCTTCCTGGCGCACCCGAAGCTCGCCCTGGTCTCGCTGGCGGTCCTGCCGTGCTATGGGCTCGTGAGCTACTCCCTCCAGAAACGCATTCGGGAGAAGAGCCGGCTGATCCACCACCAGCTCCAAGAGATGTCCGGAAGCCTGCACGAGCAGTTCGCCGGCATCTCGACGATCCAGGCCTTCACGCAGGAGGAGGCGGAGGCGAAGGAGTTCCGGGAGCAGAGCGAGGCATACTTCAGCACCGTGATGGGCAACGTGAAGTTGCAGTCCGTCGCGCTCGGCGCGACCGGATTCCTCACCGCCCTGGGGCCGATCCTCGTCCTCTGGTTCGGCGTGATGGAGGTGTGGGCCGGGGCGCTGACCGTCGGAACGCTGATGGCCTTCTACGGCTACCTGGGTATGCTCTACCAGCCGATCCAGCGGCTCACGGAGCTCAACCTTATCCTCGCCAACAGCATCGCGGCGATGGAGCGGATCTTCGAAGTCTTCGACATGTTCCCTGAGGTGCGGGAGCGGGCGCTCGCCCGCTCATTGGGACGGGTGCTGGGCGAGGTCGCGTTTGAGGACGTCAGCTTCCACTATGAAGGGCGCGAGCCGGTGCTCAAGCGATTGAGCCTCAGGATCCCCGCCGGCACGACGCTCGCGCTCGTGGGCCCGAGCGGCGCCGGCAAATCCACCCTCGTGAAGCTCCTGCCCCGTTTCTACGATGTCACGAGCGGCCGCATCACGATGGACGGGATCGACATCCGGGACGTCACGCTGAAGTCGCTGCGGGCCCAGATCGCCATCGTCTCACAAGAGCCGATTCTCTTCAGCGGGACGATCGCGGACAACCTGCGATACGGCAAGCCGACCGCCACGGATGCTCAACTGAGGGCGGCCGCCCGCGCGGCCTTCGCGGACACGTTCATCGAGGAGATGCCGGATGGCTACGAGACCCAGATCGGCGAGCGGGGGGTGCGGCTCTCAGGGGGCGAGAAGCAGCGCTTGGCGATCGCGAGGGCGTTCTTGAAGGACGCGCCCATCCTCATCCTCGATGAGCCCACCTCGGCGCTCGACGCGGAGTCGGAGGAGCTGGTGAAGCGCGCCCTCCAGCGGCTGCTGGAAGGGCGCACCGCGCTCATCATCGCTCACCGGCTCTCAACGATCGAGCACGTGGACGTCGTGGTCGTCCTGGACGAGGGCCGCGTCATCGAGCAGGGCCGCCACGAAGAACTCCTCAAGCTCCACGGCGGCCTCTACCGCCGCTACGCCGAGCGCCAGCTCGCCCCAGCCAACCTGGTGTCTTAGCGCTGTTTCCTCTCAAGGAAGATGCTGCTATAGAGGAAGGCGGCGAGGACGCCGCCGGTGACCGGCCCCAACCAGTAGATGAGATGGAAGTCCCAGTAGCCTGAAGCGACCGCCGGGCCGAAGGCGCGGGCGGGGTTCATGGCCGCCCCGGTGATGGGTCCTCCGACGAGGATGTCGAAGATGAGCACCGTGCCGATCCCGAAGCCTGCGACGGCGTTCCAGCTCCCCTGCGGATCGACCGCCGTTCCGCACACCGCCAGCACCAGGAAAAACGTGAGGATGGTTTCCACCAGCATCCCCTGCACAATCGTGACGCCAGCGCTCAGGCCTGGGGTGCCTAGGTGGACGGGTTGCCACGCCTGCTCCGGGACGATGAACCTCAGCAGGTAGCCCGCGGCGACCGCCCCGACGAGCTGCGCGAGGATGTAGACGAGCGTCCGCCTCCCGTCAATCTTGTTGGCGATCAGTACCCCCAACGTCACGGCCGGGTTGAAGTGCCCGCCGGAGATGTGGCCCAACGCGGAGATCATGACCGCCAGCACCGTCCCGTGCGCGATCGCAATCCCCAACAGACCCAACGCCCCGCCGCTCCACTGGTTCGTGCAGATGGCCCCGGCCCCGATGAAGCACAGCGCAAACGTGCCGATGCCCTCCGCCACCGCGCCTTCCCGAATCCCTCTCATGCTCCACCTCCCCTGCTTGCGCGTTTGACAGCCCCGGATGGACACCGTATCATAGCATACCCATGTGGCCCAAGATCCTCTTGGTCAGCGCGATCTGCCTGCTCGTGAATATCCCCATGGGGTTGATGCGCGAGCGGTGCCGGAAATTTTCCTGGCGATGGATCCTGTGGGTCCACGCCTCGATCCCGCTCATCATCTTTCTCCGCATCGCCCTGCGCCTGCCTTACCTCGCGATCCCCATCAACATCGCCGCGGCCGTCCTCGGCCAGTTCATCGGCGGCGCCCCCGAAAAGAGACGGCGGAAGGCTTGTTCACCCCCCGCCCCGTAGGCCGCGCTTTGACCACTTTTGCCTTTTGCCTTGTACTTTTGACTTTTGCCTTTTGACTTTTCCCTGGTGTCAGTACCGGGCCATCTCCGGGTCCACCTCGCAGGCCCACGCGTCGATCCCCCCGCGCAGGTGCTTGAGCTTCTTGAAGCCAAAATGCTCAAGGGTCTGAATGGCCTGGAGGCTGCGCTGCCCATGGTGGCAGTACGTCACGATGGTATCGGCGGTGTCCAGCTCGTTCGCCCGCAGATGGAGCTCGGAAAGCGGGATGAGGGTCGAGCCCTCGATGCGGACGATCTCATATTCGTGCGGCTCCCGCACGTCGAGGAGGACCGCCCGGCCCTCGTGCTCGAGGAGGCGCTTCACCTCTTGGGGCCCCAAGTCGTATTCGCTGTGCGCCGTTTCCGCTTCCCCACCGCGCGTCAGGCCGCAGAACGCCTCGTAATCGACGAGCTCCGTGATGGTGGGATGCTCGCCGCAGACCGGGCAGCCCGGATCCCGCTTGAGCGTGACTTCGCGGAACTCCATCTTCAGCGCGTTGTAGAGCAGGAGCCGCCCGATCAACGGCTCGCCCTTCCCGATGATCAGCTTGATCGCCTCAGTGGCCTGGATGAGCCCGATGACGCCGGGCAAGACCCCCAGGACACCGCCCTCGGCGCAGCTCGGGACCATCCCCGGCGGCGGCGGCTCAGGGTAGAGGCAGCGATAGCACGGCCCCTCGAAGGGGAAGAAGACCGTCGCTTGGCCGTCGAACCGGAAGATCGAGCCGTAGATGTTGGGCTTTTTCTGGAAGATGCATGCGTCGTTCACCAGGTAGCGGGTCGGGAAATTGTCGGTCCCGTCGATCACGAGGTCATAGTCCTTGACGAGGCCCGTGATGTTTTCGCGCGAGAGCTTCGTGTTGACGGTCTTCACCTCCACGTCGGGATTGATCCCGGCAATCCGCTCCTTGGCCGAGTCCACCTTCAGGCGCCCGACGTCCTCAGTGCGGTGGATGATCTGCCGCTGGAGGTTGGTGAAGTCGACCGCGTCAAAATCCACGATGCCGAGACGCCCGACCCCGGCCGCCGCCAGGTAGAGCCCCAGCGGAGAGCCAAGCCCCCCGGCGCCGATGAGGAGGACACTGGCC
>JACPSR010000023.1 GCA_016193175.1 Candidatus Omnitrophota bacterium | reverse complement strand
GCGGCCTGCTCGTGCACAGTGTCGAGGGCGCCGCCTACGCGATCAAGCAGCTCCTGCTCAACCCCGAGTACGCCAAGCGGCTGGGGGAAAATGGGCGGGAACACATACGAGAGAACTTCCTGCTGACGCGTCATCTGATGGGCTACCTCTTGACGTTCCTGTCGCTGGGCTACACCACCGAAATGGTCCTTCTCAATGGGGAGTGACCCGAGTGGCGCGGCACGACGCCAGATCGGCGACCAGCGATCATGAGCGAAAACATCATGAGGAGGCGCCCATGTGGTTGTGGTTGAGCGCGATCGCGAAGCCGCACGCATCGCCGCAAACGATCGCCGCCAAGCGCCACCAGTGGCTCGCGCAGGGCAAGGATCGGCTGCTGGCGCAGCGCTGCCGCTCGGCGCAGCGGTACGTGATCGATGGCGCAACGTCTCCAACCGTGTTTTGGCTGCTGGAGACGGACGATCCCGATGCCGCGTCGCTCATCTCCGGGCACTTCGGGGATCTCTGGGAGATTACCGTTGCGCGCGTCACACCGCAGGCGATCGGTCCGTAGCGCATGGCGTACCAGCTCGTCGTCTTCGATTTGGGGGGGGTGGCAGTGGAGGTGGAATCGGATCGTCTCATCCACCAGCTCGCGCAGCTCCTCGGGCGCACATTCGAGGAAGTCCAGGCGGCGATCTACCATGAGGAGCTCTTGCTGCCGTTTGAGTTGGGGCGGATCAGACCTCAGGCATACTACGAAGGGTTGAAGGCGCGGCTCAAGCTCCCCTGGGCCTACGAGCAGTTCGTTCGATCCTGGAACGGCATCTTTCGTGAGAACGTCGAGGTGACGTCGCTCATGCGACGACTGTGCGAGCGCCACAAGCTGACGGTGCTCACCAACACGAACGTGCTGCACCTAGAGCACATCAAGCGCACGGTTGCCTCACTCTCCATCATCGAAGACTGGGTGGCTTCCTGCGAGGTGGGGTTGCGCAAACCGGACCCGCAGATCTACCGGTTGGCGCTGGAGCGGGCGGGGGCAAGGCCGGACGCCGCGGTCTACATCGATGACCGGCCGGAGCTGGTCGAGGCGGGGCGAAGCCTCGGGCTGACGGGGATCCGGTTTGAGAGCAGCCAACAGCTTGAAGAAGACCTGCGTGCGATCGGGTTCAATATCTGAGTCGATGGAGCGGAGCAGGGTTCCGTACCAGAAGATCCTCTTCGT
Source organism: Candidatus Omnitrophota bacterium (assembly GCA_016193175.1). Lineage (GTDB taxonomy): Bacteria > Omnitrophota > Gorgyraeia > Aquiviventales > Aquiviventaceae > JACPSQ01. The sequence goes on along the minus strand of JACPSR010000023.1, from coordinate 7,360 downwards.
GTGCGTGAACCGTCGCGAGCCGGATGAAGTCTGCTGCTCGCACCGGGACAGCGAGGCGATCGCCGCGGCGCTGAAGACCCGGGTGAAGGGGCTGGGGCTGTCACGAGCGATCCGAGTGAGTAAGTCCGGCTGCCAGGACCTCTGCGCCAAGGGGCCAAACGTGATGGTGTTCCCGGACTACGTCTGGTATCATGGCGTGACCCAAGGCGATGTCGAGCGCATCATTCAAGACACGATCCGCGGCATCCAACAGCCCACCCCTGCGGCTACTTCGAGTCCTGCTCCGACCTCGTCTGATCAAGGTTTCCTGAGGTAGGTGACGCCAGGAAGGGGAGCGAGGTCAACGTCGCTCGTGACCAGTGCCGCCTTGTGGGTCAGCGCCGTCGCGTAGACAATCGCATCGGCCATTGCGAGTTGATAGGTCAGGCTCGCATCCGCCGCGGTCAGGGCAATGGTATCGTTGAGGGGGACGACGTGCGTCTTCCCCATCTGGGCAACGGCGGTCAGCGCCTCTTCTTCACTTCGCTGACGCTTGATGACTTTATAGACCTCATACAGAATGATGGTGGGGCTCAGAACGACATTCGGATGCTTCAAATGTTGCGCGTAGGTTCCGGCGAGCGGCCCATCCATGAAGAACTCGAGCCATCCTGAAGAGTCAACAAGCAGCATGGCGATCAGAACCGATCACGCTTTTCTCGGATTCCCCCGGTCTTCATATCCTTCAGGAATCCCCTGAAGGATGCCAGGGGTCGGTCGGGTAGCAGGGTAATCAGCCCTTCCTTCACCACCATAGCCAGCTTCTGTCCTGTCCGCAGCGGCACCTGGCGCCGCACGGCCCTCGGAATGACCACTTGATACTTGGACGACACGGTGACCTGCGTCATGGCTCCTCCTTACGTTGTCTTACATTTATCTGATCGATATAAATTGTATCTTACTGCCCGCCATCCGTCAAGGTCCCGGTGCCCAAGTCACCCCACCATTGGCGGTCGAGGCTTCGGTAGACGTTTCAGCAGGATCGCGTCGGACTTAGCCGGATCGCCGATGGTGCGGGCGATCTTGAGGCTCTTATCGTGGGGACGGGTTGGTCAGGTCGGAGAAGGCTTTGAATGCTTCCAGGATGACGAGGACGGCCAGGACCATCAGGATCAGGGCGATGAGGGCGATCCAGTTGAGGCTGGGTTGGCCGCTTACGAGGCCCATGAGCCACGGTTGGACGGTTAGGGCGAGCGACCAGAGCGTCATGGCCAGCATGAACGCCGCCGGCAGGGCGCTCACGAGCCAGGGCCGCTTGGTCCGTTTGAGCCAGACGGTGATGGTCAGCAGGGTGAGGGCGGCGAGGAGCTGGTTGGACGTGCCGAAGAGCGTCCAGAAGACTTTCCAGGCAGGGACGATATTGCCCGCAGGATCCCGCACCGTCCAGCTGACGCTGAGCGCAGGCAGCAGGAGGGTCGCCAGCGTCGCGCCGATGCCGCCCCAACGTCCTTTCCAACGGGTCAGCTCCTGGAACACATAGCGGCCCAGGCGGGTCGCGACGTCCAGCGTGTCGTAGATGAACGTTGCGAACGCCAGCAGGGCGAACGATCGCGCAAACTCCCGATTGACGCCGAACCGCTCGACGAAATGGGCCAGGCCATTCGCATAGATCCGGTCCGGTGACTGCTGGACCGCAGGATCGTGCGGGGCCAGCAGCATGACGGTGGCCAGCGCGACCACCGCCACCAACCCCTCCAGCAACATTCCCCCGTAGCCCACGATACGGCAGTCAGGTTCGCTCGCGATTTGTTTCGAAGTCGTCCCTGAGCTGACGATTCCATGAAACCCTGAGCAGGCCCCGCACGCCACCGTCACAAACAGCATGGGGAATAGGGGGAGTCCCCGCTGGCTCGTCCAGCCGAGGAAGGCCGGATACTGGATCCGGTCCCCGCCCAGGAAAAGACCGATGACCCCTGCCGCCAGGGTCACATAGAGAAAGAACCCGCCGAGATAGCCGCGCGGCTGCAAGAGAAGCCACAGGGGGACGATTGACGCGAGAACACAGTAGCCCAGGATGACCCCGTTCCAGACAAGCTGCGGCCGCACCGGCCAGGCGCCGGGGATGACGAGAGGGATGAGCTGCCCGCCCCAGATGATCAGGCCGACGATGGGCAGGAAGACCACTGTGGCCAGCCACAAGGGCATGCGCCACTTGTAGAGGCAGATCCCCATGGCGACGGCGGCCACGAGGTAGAGTGACGATGACGCGGCCACGCCGCCGCCGTACGTCGGCTCGACAAACGAGCTGCTCGTCAGGTCGGTGAACGCGATGATGACGTAGATGAGCGAGAGCCAGACGAACGCCATGAACAGGAGATGGGCTCTGGCCCCGAGGTATTCATGAACGAGCTCCACGATCGACCGGGCCCGGTGGCGGATCGAGCTGACCAATGCGGAAAAATCATGAACCGCGCCGAACAGGATCGCCCCCGCGACGATCCACAGGAGGGCCGGCAGCCAGCCGAACCACAAGGCCCCGAGGATCGGGCCGACGATCGGGCCGGCTGCAGCAATGGCCGAGAAGTGTTGGCCAAGCAGCAGGGGTGCTTTGGCCGGTACGTAGTCGACGCCGTCGTTGAGCGAGCAAGCAGGGGTGGTGCGGCTCGGGCTGAGCCCGAACCACCGGGCAAGCAATCCACCATACACGAGGTAGCCTAAGACGAACAAGGCCCCTGCGCCGATCGCAACAGTAAATAAGCTCATCGCGTTGCGGCGCGGGGATAGCCCCACGCGCGGTACGGCCGCGCCTCGGTGCGGTGCGTGCGCCGCAGGATGATCACCCCGAAGACCGCCATCGTGAAGAAGACCGAGATGACGAGCGTCGAGTACGTCATGATCTGGTCGAACGTCTTGGTGCACACCAGCACGATTGCAATGGCCGCGTTCATCCACAGGGCGCGGGCCGGGGTGTGGAAGGCGGGGTGGACCTCCGCCAGGCTGCCGAAGAGCGCGTGGTCCTTGCCCAGGGCGTAGAGGATGCGAGCGCCTGTGAGGATGTAGCCGTTGAGCGCGCCAAAGGCGGAGCAGGCGATCATCCAGGCGATGAAGACGGCCCCGGCGTTCCCCAACGCGCTCTGCATGACACTGGACGCAACAAGCGGAGTGCTCGGGAGTTGACCGGAAGGGATCATGAGGAGATAGCTCCAGTTGACGAGCAGGTACAGCGCGGTGGTCAGGATCACGCCTCCCACGATGGCCTTCGGCACGTTTCGCGTCGGGTCACGCACTTCTTCCGCAACATAGGCCGCCTCGGTCCACCCGCCGTACGTCCACAACACGAAGATCAGCGCGACCCCCATCGCCTGCACGACGTCCAGCGTGATCGGCGGGACCGTCCAGTTCTGGAGCACGGTGTCATGGGCGAGGAACGCGCGCGCCCCGACGGCAATGAGCGTGCACAGCGCCACGGTCTTCAAGACGGTGAAGATGTTCTGCGTGTACGTCCCCCACCGAATCCCAACGACGTTGACCGCCGTGAGCGCGAGGATCGCTCCCGAGGCCACCCAGCGGAGGACGATCTCGTTGTACGGGATGACCCGACGGACGTGCTCGGCGAAGACATAGCCGAGGATCGCGATGGTGCCGGTGCGCTCAATAAACAGCTTCGTGCAGCCGAAGAGGAAACCCCAGAAGTTCCCGTAGCTCTTGCTGATGTAGACATAGTCGCCTCCGCTGGCCGGGAACATGGCGGCGAGTTCCGCGTAGCAGAGCGCCCCGCACAGCGACAGGAGTCCCCCGAAAGCCCAGAGGATGAGGATGAGCGCCGGGGCGTGGACGTGGCCGGCGATCGAGCTGGCCGTTCGGAAGATGCCCACCCCGACGATGCAGCCTACCACCAGCATCGTCGCGTCGAAGCGCCCCAGCGACCGGAGCAGCGCCGGCTGCCGAGCCATCACATCTAGTGGTGAGTGGTGAGTGGTGAGTGGCGAGTAACCTGCAAGCACATTGTCAGGTGCTCCTGATGCGTTCGTTTTCCACCCGCCACTCGTCACTCATCACTGACCTTGATAGTGCCAATGCCAGGGTTCGAACGCGGTGTGGGAGGGGTTGTCGCGGGGATAGGATAGGACGAACCCGAACCCCTTGGCGTGCTGTTGGAGCCACTGATACTCCGGCAGCGCCTCGAACGCTTCCGGGTGGTTCTCGCCGCTGATCCCGGCTTCGTTGATGAAGTCGATCGCTTGACGAGGTGGATATCCGTGCTCGCTGTGACCGGGCAACGCCACGAACCGATTGGTCTCCGTAACAGAATCGTCGTGCTTCGGGAGGTAGTACAGGAAGAGGTAGAGCTGGTAGGCAGGGGAACGGTAACCCGATTCGACCAACAGCCGCTTTCCGAGATCCGCTTGCATCGCGGCCATCATCCGTTGGTAGGCGTCCAACACCTTGCCCGGCAGATGCTGGGGGTCCAGCGGGGTCGGCACGCCGTCTGTCAGAGTGGATTGCGGTCCAACAGGAACGAGATCAAGCGGGCCTGCGGACTCGCCGAAATAGTGGCTGGTGGCGCCTAACGTTTCGGCATGGAGCGCCCGGAACTCGTCGAGGAACGCTCGCTGGGGAGGGGTGAGCGGTTCGTAGAGCGCCTCCCAGCTCAGGAGGATCGCGGTGCCGTCTTCTTTTTTCTTGGTGATGAACGGCTCGAGCGTTTGGAGGATCGCGTTGAGCGTGTCGATCTCCTCGGGCTCAAGCCGCTGCACGTTCAGCGCGGAGGCTGGAGGGGATGACAATAGCCACCCGCTTGCTACCACGAGGGGCAACACCAACAAAATACCACGCCTGTGAAGGCGTGGTATGTTGTGCGTGTGTGTGATTACCGCTTGCGCGTCTGGAATTGCTCGATCAACTCTGAGACCCACCTGCCGGCAAGCTCCTTGCAACCCAGGCCAAATGCGATGGCGCATCCCAGGCTGACGCCCCCAAGGATGATCAGGAACACCTCGCCAAAGAAGGGGATCTTGAGCTGCTGCAGGGCTGCGACGGCCGCGAAGATCACCACGACGATCTGCACGAGCTGGCCGATGGCGGCCGCCTGAGCGATCCCCGCATTGCTGGCGGCCGTTCGGAGCGTTGTGGCCAGGAACGCCGCGGCGAAGATCCCGAGGATCAGGAGGAACACGGCTGCGATGACATTCGGCAGGAACGTCACCACCGATTGGAGCAGCTCAGCGGCGACCGTCAGCTGCAGGGCATTGAAGACGATCATCACCACGGCGAGCATCAAAAGCCAGTACACGATGACGCCGATCAGCTCAGAGAGCTTCTGTCTGATCCCTCCTTTAGCGAAGACGGCTGAGAGTTGCGTTTGGTCAGCCAGCTTGTCAAGCCCGATCGTCTTGAGGAGCCTCACGATGAGGCTTTGAACGGCCTCTGCGATGAGCCACCCGATGAGGAGAATGAGGAGGGCACCCAGCAGCGTGGGGAGGAAGGTCATGAGCTGGTTCACCAACGCTTGCACCGGTTGGACGATAATAGTCTGAACCCATGATCCGGTCTGCATCCCGTCTCACCCCCTTTCTGGATTATGTTCAAAGGCTGTCGTGTAGTATAGAGGACATTAGAAGTGATTACAAGGACTTTTTTAAGCAAATTTAAGCGTTGTTTAGTTGTCGGCTGAGGAATGCGTTGATCTCTCTGAGAAGACGTACTCAGGTTGGATGACGGGTTCGTAGCCGGGTGGAGCGGGAAACGGGAAGGTGACGAGCTCATAACCTCCCGCGGCGGTTCGAATAAAGCCGTACCCAATGCCACGCAGCACGCCCCACGTGAAGCCAGCGAAGGCGCCGGACGCTTGAGACGTCTCCTGGATGCGCTTGGGGATCTCGACCCACCCGGTGACGATATTGACGAACCCACGGGTAAATTTCGTGAAGGCTTTCCCGGAGTCCATCGACTCGGCCGATGCCCTGGGGACGCTCACCAGCAGCACAAGCGCAGCGAGCAGCCAGCCAACCACAGCGATTTTCCTCATCGGTCACCTCCCACGGTTGGCACTACTGTAGCAAGGCGGCCGGCAAAACTCAAGGTGCAGCGGCCTACCCGCCCCGGCTCTCATGGAGGTCGGGCCGTGGAACGGTGGACTCCGGATGCCCTCCTCTGTACAATAGGCCTCACCCATGCAGCCGCACGAACGACGCATCGTCCGGTTCCTCTCGAAGCCGGCGTCCTACCCCCATGCCGTCGGAGCGCTTGAGCGGCGAGAGACGCACGTCTCGCACGTCTTCCTCGCCGGCCCATTCGCCTACAAGCTCAAGAAACCGGTAAAGTTCCCGTTCCTCGACGCCTCGACGCTCGCCCGGCGTAAGCGGTTTTGCCTCCTGGAGCTCTCTCTCAACCGGCGGCTGGCGCCAGATGTCTACCTGGGCCTGGTGGCGGTGGTCGAGACCTCCGGCGGACTACGACTGGGCGGACGAGGGAAGGCGGTTGAGTGGCTCGTGAAGATGCGGCGGCTGCCTGAGGAGCGGATGCTGGACCGGCTCGTCGCCCGATCCGCCGTGAGTCGGCGCGACATGGAGCGCATCGCGGAGCGGCTCGTGACGTTTTTCCGACGCGCCAAGCGCAGTCCGTTGATCCGCCGTTACGGGGAGCCTTCCCAGGTGGCGGCCCTTGCCTTGGGCAACCTGGAGGAATGCCAGCCGTTCGTCGGTACCCTCTTCGCTGAAGCAGACCGCGCGTTCCTTGAGGCAGCCTTCCGTCAGTACCTCGCGCTCCATGAGCCGCTCCTCGTGCGCCGGGTGCGCGAGCGACGGATGATCGACGGGCATGGCGATTTGCGGTGCGAAAATATCTGCCTGCCTGTCGGACAGGCAGGCCTCACGAAGCCGGTGACGATTTTCGACTGCGTGGAGTTTGAACCGGCGTTCCGCTGCGGGGATATGGCGAATGACTTCAGCTTCCTCGTGATGGACCTGGAGTTTCGAGGGCGCGTCGACCTCGCGCAGGCCCTGGTCGCTCGGTATCGGAAGCGGCTTCGCGATCCCACGTTCGACGTCGTCCTGCCGTTTTACAAGTGCCACCGCAGCTTGGTGAGGGCCAAGGTGCGCGGCCTCACGTGGCTCCAGCATCCGCGCACCGCTGCGGGTCGTGCGGTGCGCAAGCTCTCCCGGGGGCATTTCCAGTTGGCGCTGCGCTACGCGCGCCGGTTTGCCCCGCCCCGGCTCATCGTGGTTGGTGGGTTGATCGGGACGGGGAAGAGGACGCTCGCCAAATCCCTCGCCGAGTCCTTGGGGGCGATCTGGCTTCGCACCGATGAGATCCGGCTGACGGAATTTGCGCACCTCAAACAGCCCCGAGAAGGGTTTGCCGAGGGGCTCTATGCGCCGCG
>JACPSR010000061.1 GCA_016193175.1 Candidatus Omnitrophota bacterium | reverse complement strand
CGAGGGTCGTCTGCATGGACTTGGCCTCTTCGACCGTGATGACGCCGTCCTTGCCGACCTTCTCCATGGCGTCGGCGATGAGCTCGCCGACCGTGGTGTCGTAGTTGGCGGCGATCGTCGCGGCCTGCGCGATCTCCTTCTTGTCCTTCACCTGCTTCGAGAACTTCTTGAGCTGCTCGGTGACTTCCTCAACTGCCTTCTCGATGCCGCGTCTCAGCGCCATCGGGTTCGCGCCGGCGGTCACGTTCTTGAGCCCCTCGCGGAAGATGGCATCCGCCAGCACCGTCGCGGTCGTGGTGCCGTCGCCGGCGTTATCCGAGGTCTTCTCGGCGACCTCCTTGACGAGCTGGGCCCCGAGGTTCTCGTACGGATCCTCGAGGTCGACTTCCTTCGCCACCGTCACCCCATCCTTGGTGATCGTGGGCGAGCCGAACTTCTTCTCCAGGACGACGTTTCGTCCCTTCGGACCGAGCGTCACCTTGACCGCCTCGGCGAGCTGTCGGACGCCCGAGTACATCCGGCGCCGCGCGTCTTCGTTGAAGAGCAACTGCTTTGCCATTGTGTTCCTCCTCCTCACATTTCAATCCGTGTCATCTACGCCTACTGCACAACCGCGAGGACGTCCTCTTCCCGGAGGATCAGGTAGTCCTCGCCCTCCAGGGACACCTCGGTGCCCGCATACTTCCCATACAGCACGCGGTCGCCGTTCCTGACCTCGAGGGATTTGACCGTCCCATCGTCAAGGAGTCGACCCGTTCCCACCGCAAGGACCTTGCCTTCCTGGGGCTTTTCCTTGGCGGTATCCGGCACGATGATGCCGCTCTTTGTTTTCTCTTGCGGGTCAAGCGTCCTGACCACAATGCGGTCTCCTAACGGCTTCATGCTCATCTCCACCTCCTCCTCCTTCTCTCGCGCTGTACTCTACCGCCTCATTCTAGCAATCAGTTCTTTTGAGTGCTAACTTCCATGCTATTCTAGGCCCTATATGCACGATTTCAAGGTCTGAAATAGGCTGTTTTATACACTTATAGTATATATATCGTACTTAATCACGTTAATACATACTCAATCTAACAATTATAAATTTAGGGAATTATCGCTTTGGCAAATCAGTTCTACCGCAACAGTAGCAAACAGTTGCGGTTACAGCTTAAGAAATTAGGTCATGCTGTCTTGGGGTGAATATTGTGCGATGTGGCAAGAGATATGGGCCCAGTGCGATCTGCGGGCTAGAAAGAGTTTGCTTATGGCGTGGGGAGTCTTAACAGCAGTCTTAATACTCGTTCTGCTAGATATACGAATCCAACGATGGCAGTAACGTACACAGGAGCAAGCATGAGGGTATTCGTAAGCATTTGTGGCCAACGTTCCTGTTCCTGCTCAAGGGATGCAATGCGCTCCTCAATCTCTGAACGGAATGTCTCAAAGCTCTCTGAGTGCTTGCTGGCGGTACGTAGCTTTTCGCGCAGTCCGGCTAGACCATTTTCAATCTGCGTGATGCGCTGATTAATCGAGAGTATTCGTCCAGCAAATCCTGACGCGACGAGTAGAACCATGTTGAGGAGCAATTCGATGGTAATTCTGACAGAGCGTGGCGTAATGAGTCGGTTCTCAGCTATCCACGGTTTCCACTCAAACAGAAGTTGGACATATGAGATTGCGGCAAAGAGGCCAATCCAGAGGCAGAACATTTTGAACCAATCCAATTTATGCTTGCGCTTGCGAGGCATTACTTCTGGCGGGACTTTTCCTGCTTTTTCGATGAGACAAACGGTATGGCGAGGGCTTTCTTGAGGGCTTCCTCCAGCGAGAGCGGATGGAGCGAGAGACGGAGGGATCGCGGACGCTTCGGTTTGCGTGGCTTCATCGAAGCTCTCTCAATTCACGCCGATGATTTGCTTGTACGGCAAACGTTTCCCAATCGTCTGTTGCAAGGCGGTTGTCGTGCGCGCTTGGTCTGGAATATCCCGATGACTCCACCGGAAGGCGAACTCATCACAGTAGCGCGGCAAGTGCTTGCGGGAGACATGGTGGTAGGATCCCATAATACCACGCTTGAGCAGGGCGAAGAAGCTCTCGACCGTGTTGGTGTGGACGTTGCCTCGCACATACTCCCCCGCGCTGTGCGTGACCGATTCGCGGCCATCGTACACACGATCAAGACCACTGTAGGCCTTCCACTCGTCCGTCATCAACTGCGCGTCTGTCCCGACGTGCTTTTGGACGGCAGACAGCAAGGCCACGCTCGACAGGCGCTTGGTAGGGGTGGCTCTTGCCGGCCCCTCCCTCTGCACCATCGCGACTACCGGCGTCTTGCGCTCTTGGCGCGTGGACTTCGCTTTGTGGCTCGGCTTGCCGCCTACATAGGTTTCGTCAACTTCGACCGTCTGCGACAGCTTGGGCGTGCCGCGTGGCGGGCGCATGACGTAGCGAATCCGGTGCGCCATGTGCCAGGCCGACTTGTACGTGATGCCAAGCATCCGGCTCAGTTGCAAGGCACTCATGCCCTTCTTCGAGCTACAGACCAGGTGGAAGGCTTGCACCCACTTCGAGAGAAGGATATGCGACCCCTCGAAGATCGTGCCCACCGTCACCGTAAACTGGCGGCAGCAGGGACGGCAGTTGTAGAGGCCATCCCGTCCACCTTCCACCGTGGTCACGTCCTGCTTCTTGCAGCGCGGACAGACTGCGCCCTTCGGCCAGCGCAGTCGTTCGAGGAACTGACGAGCTTGGTAGTCCGTCACACGCATGGGGTCAAATGGCATTCAATACCTCCGCGGTCTACTCGATCTGCTCCAAGGATTTTCTGGCGGTTCAGGCGGAATGAAAGGTGGTTCAGGGTCGATCTGAAACCATGCCGGGCACCCACGACAATTTTGGCGTCCAGATGAGCCAGGTTGGAGTGCGATAAGGAGTCGTTTCGCATGACAGGTAGAACAATAAAAAATGCTTGGATTCGATTTGCTCCTGAACACACGCGCCCCACCATGAGTTACAACCAACTCCAAGTCAGCCGTCCGAGCATTCCACGTTTCTTGTTCAGTATAGCGTCGCTCCAATTCCAAGTTCTTCGTCTCAAGCTCCAATACGCGCGCGCGAAGCTGGTCAATGTGTTGTTGCAAGCGGCTAACAAGCGTCAATGCGGACACCGTTTCTGGTTCTTTCTTGCTTCGCTTTTCAAGAATGGTTCGTAGACTGGAGAGGATTTCTGTTCCAGCCGCGATGGTTGTAGAGTCTATCGGCATCATGTGTCCACCTCCGCGTTACAAGCGTAATCTACGCCTTGTGGGATGATTTGTCAAGTATATAATTCCGTAAATTTAGTTGGAAATCTTATGTGGACGTGGCGAGGCGGTAGAGCCCCTCCAGGACCAGGTTGGGCTTGAGGTGGTCGATGGTGCTGGCATGCTTGGCGATGAGGCCGCTCGCGCCCCCTGTGGCCACCACCACGGCCTTTGGGGCGTAGTGGCGCTTGAGCTGGCTCACGAGGCCGTCGCAGAGGGCAACGCAGCCATAGAGGAGGCCGGAGCGGATGCTGTTGGCGGTATCGCGCCCCAGGAGCTCCGGCGGCTCCTTGAGCTCGACCTTAGGGAGCAAGGCTGTGCGGGTTGCCAAGGCTTCCAGGGAGATGTCAAGGCCAGGCGCGATGACCCCGCCCAGGTATTCCCCGGCCTTGGTGACCACATCGATGGTAATGGCGGTGCCAAAATCCGCGACGATGCAATCCTTTTTGAACGTCTTCCAGGCTGCGTAGGCCCCGACCAGGCGGTCTTGGCCAACCTGTTCCGGATAGGTGTAGCGGTTCTTGAGCGGCACGCGCAGGTCTTGCCCGACCACCCGGATCGGCATCCCTCGACCCTTTGTCAATGACCTGAGCGCTTCGGCCAGCAGCCCCTGCATCCTGGGCACCACCGAGCAGATGAGGATATCCCTCGCGCTCCGGAGATGCAGCCGCCGTGTCTTCGCGAGCGCCTTCAATTGGAGCGTGATCTCATCTGGCGTGCGGTTTGGCTGCGTCGCGATCGCAAATTTCGACTTCAGTTTCCCCTTCTCGAAGACCCCGAAGTTCGTCGTTGTATTCCCGATGTCTATCGCCAGGATCATCTGAGAAGCTCCGGGAGCTGCTGGACGAACGCTGAGCGGGGCAGCACGTGTGCACAGCCGGCCTCGAGCGCTCGTTGGCGCAGCTCCTGCTGGATGTGCGAGCAGTAGCCGATGACCGGGATGCCGGGATGGGCCTGTCGGAGGTCGCGAATCATCGCCAGCGCATCGCCGCGGGAAAGGTTCAGGTCAATGAGGACGCGGTTCCACTGTCCATTGCGGAGTGCCGGGCCGGCATCCGCGGCGATCGTGAGCGGGACCCCAAGCTTCGCGGCCGCTGCCTCAAGCTTCCCCCGGAAGAGCAGATCATCAACAATCGCCAGCATCATGCGCGAGGATTATTCTCCCAGGGGCTAGAAACGCTAGATGAGATGGAGACGGATCAGTTTCTGCGCGAGCCGATAGATATCGTGACGGTCTCCCTCTTTCCGAAGCCCAACCGCCACGATCCGAAGCCCAACCGCCACGACAACGACCAGGACCCTGGCGCGTTCCACTCGATAGAGGATGCGATAGCGCTGGCCGACCGCCCGCAGGCTTCGGAATCCAGCCAGGTCCCCTTTGAGAGGCTTTCCCTGTTGCTCAGGCTCGTGGGCTAAGCCGTCAATGCGGTCCCGGATCTGCTCCCGGATTCTCCGATCAGGAACCGTTTCAAGCAGCTTCAGGCCGGCCGGTGTGATGACGATCCGGTAGGTCACAGCCCCAGCTTTCGTTTGGCGCGCTCCCACGGAATGAGCTTGCCCTGCTTCATCTCCTTCACGCCCTGTCGCAGTGACGCCATCAGGTCCTCGTCAGCCATGATGTCCAGCGTCTCCGCCAGGGCTTCGTATTCCTCCCACGGGAGGATTGCCAGCACGGGCTTGCCGCGCCGCGTCACCGTGACCGTCTCGTGGGCCTCGCTGAGCTTATCCGGCAGGGACGTCAGCTCATGCCGCGCTTCGGTAATCGGTAAGTCCTTCATCCCAGGCCTCCTTTCTGTACATCTAAGTGTACAGTAAACTGTACAGAATGTCAAGAAGGTCAAATTACGAAAGTAGGTCGAGGAATTGCTCTCGGGTCAGCTCAGTGTCATGGAGGATGGCGCGCAAGAGTCCCGGTGGGATATCTTCGCCTCGGTGGATGGGGACGACCGTCGCGCGTCCATCGGGATGCCGCAGATAGAGGTGGCTGCCCTTCTGTCGGATTCGCTGAAACCCAAGGCGTTCAAGGAGACGAACGAGCTCAGCGGGTTTGAGGACGGGAAGTTTGCTCACGGAGAAACACTGACTTGCTGGACCCCAACGAATTGAAGCGGTATGGCGTCTTTCCCTTCCACCTCGAGACACAACGTAATGGCTTCCCGCACACGCTTGAGCAGCTCGGGGATCGTCCGGGCGTGCGTGTGGCAGCCGCGCAAATCCGGCACCTTCGCGATGTAGGTGCCGGTTTCATCTTGTTCGATCAGCACGGTATAGGTGTGTTGGCGCATCTCAGCCACCTGGTACTAGTGTATCTGGCCATCGCGTCGCCGTCAACATGGCCAGCGTCCAGCCTTCAGCGGATGAGTGTATAGTAAACCGCGCTCGACGGCTCGTCAGCAGTAGGCAGTAAGCAAAAGCTGATCTGATCTCACGAAAACAGGCGACCTCTGGGGCACCGGAATTCCGTCGCATGCGGGCTTGGGCTTCGGTCGATGAGGCAATTGGGTTTGGCATCTTGCTTAAGGTTTGTCTAAAAATGCTACCCACGACTGTACCAAGACTCCCACTGAAATTAGAGTAATTGCTGTCAACACGACAAGCCCCTTAACCGTGCGATACAGAAACCCGAAGATACGTGTCCATGATCGTAATTCTTTCTCCACAAGACTCGTTACGTGTTCGCGGTTGTGATTGACTTCGCCTAACCACATGTCTAACTTGCCACCACAACTGCCGCACGAATAGTGGAGCGGGTCGAACCGAGAGCCTGGATTAGAGGCTTTGAGCTGACACTTGCACCTCCCGCAATACGGATTGTCTTCAACCCATACTTCATTGGCTCTAGAAATATGAACCATCCATCTGAGTCCTTTGAAGCGCTTGAGATAGGAGTGGCCATCCACCCCACAAACCTTTCTGATGTACCGGGCTATAGCTTCGGCCCAGATAATAAAAGCAATTGCAGCAAGGAGAAGTGCGAATGGTCTTCTAAGCTCAGACAGCATTGAGGCGTCTAGTTGATTGAGGTACGGCCACCATTCACGGACTTTCTCAATAAAAGTGATGAAGCCTGGAACTGCCGAGAGAAAGCCAATGGCTTGAATGATTCTCTTAGGGATGGTAAGCCAAGTGACGCGCATTTCTTAGAGAAGCATTTGCTTGGAATTCCGGGAACGCGAAACTGAATTCTGGCTGCTGGTTTTCCTGTACGCTGAACGCTCTACGCTATCCGCTGAATTACCGACTGACTCGGAAGGCTGTGTAGGCGAGGAACCCGGAGACGGCGAGCGCGGCCCAACTGACCCAGAGCGGGATGTGCCACCCGCCGATCACTGCCTCCCACCCCCACAGCAGCCGGAGCGCATGCAGCGCCGCAACGAGCAAGAACACGACCCCTGCCGTTACCGTAAACGTCTTCTGGTTCATCTCCGCTGAACGCTATACGCTGCACGCTGAACGCTAACGGCTCTTCCTCCGGTACACATTGAGCCCGAACTTAGTGTCCGGGACGCCGGGGACGTCCATGTTGCCCTCGGTAGTGGCGATCATGACGCTCTTCCCCGAGGCCGACGGGCCGAGATCCTTCGTCAAATCCACCGTGAGGATTAGCTTCCCATGCTCCGCCTTCACTTCAACGTTCTTCATAATTTCCTCCTGAAGCTATACGCTGTACGCTATCCGCTGAACGCTGGTTTTCATCGCAGCAACGTCACTTCGCCCATCTCGAACTGGCGCATGACGCCGGAGTCTAGGCGGACGAGCAGCCGACCAGCCTCATCGAGATCGCTGGCGGTGCCCTCGAAGTGGTCGGCACCCGCGCTGATGTGGACGGGATGCCCGAAGAGGCCGATCCAGGGACGCAGCGCCTCGCGGATCGGCGCGAATCCTTGAGTCGTCCAAACATCGTACCATGCGCGGAACCGGCTACACAACACGCCGGTCAGGGAATACGCGAGGTGAGAGGTGAGAGGTGAGAAGTGAGAGGGTTCAGAGAGGTTGGCGAGGAGCGAGGTCGCAGAGTCTGGCAACTCCTCAGTTCGGGTTGTCACGTTGATCCCGATGCCGATGACAGCGTATAGCGTGGAGCGTATAGCGGATAGGGTATTGCTGGACGAGCGAGTCTCGGTGAGGATGCCGGCGACCTTCAGCCCATGGAGCAGGAGGTCGTTGGGCCATCGGATCGATGGGAAGAGGCCGGTGAGGTGCTGGATCGCCTCAGCGGTGGCCAGGCCGGTGACGAGCGAAAGCTGCGGGATCTCGGCGGCGGGCCGTGTCGGGCAGACGATCAGCGAGAGATAGATGCCCCCTTCCGGCGACTCCCACGTCCGCCCCAGCCGTCCCCTGCCCCGCTCCTGCCGCGCGGCCCAGACGAGCGTGCCTTCCGTTGCGCCGTCCGCAGCCAGTTGGTGGGCGATCTCCATGGTTGAGCCGACGCGCTGGAACGCGTAGATCGTCCACCCATCAAGGTGGCGGGCAAGCTCGGCTTCAAGCCCTGGATCGCGCGCGGCGTTTGGCAGGCTCATTCGTGAGACGGTATTTGTCCTTCAGCACTTGAATCTCATCGCGCAGCTCGGCGGCGCGCTCGAACTGGAGTCCCTGGGCGCAGACGAGCATTTCCGATTCGAGGTCCGAGAGGACCTGGCGGACGTTGTGCTCCTCGAGCGACTCGCCGGCTTGCTCCACCGCGAACTCCTCGGCCTGCCGCACCACCTCGATGCCCTCCCGGATCGCCTTAACGATCGTCGTGGGCGTGATGCCGTGCTCGCGGTTGTAAGCGAGCTGCTTCGCCCGGCGGCGGCTGGTCTCTTCGAGCATCTGGCGCATCGACCCGGTGAGGCGGTCCGCGTACAAGATGACCTCCCCGTTGATATTGCGGGCGGCGCGCCCGGCCACCTGGATGAGCGACGTGGCCGAGCGCAGGAAACCTTCTTTATCCGCGTCAAGGACCGCGACGAGCGAGACCTCGGGGAGGTCGAGGCCCTCCCGCAGCAGGTTGATGCCCACGAGGCAGTCGAACTCCCCCCTGCGCAGGTCCCGCAGGATCTCCACGCGCTCGATCGCCTCGATCTCGGAGTGGAGGTACTTCACGCGCAGGTTCGCCTCACTGAGGTAGCGGGTGAGATCTTCGGAGAGCCGCTTCGTCAGCGTGGTCACCAACACGCGCTCCTTGCGCTCGGCGCGAGTCCTCACCTGCTCAATCAGATCGTCGATCTCGCCCTGCGTGGGCTTGATGGTGACCGCCGGATCCACCAGGCCGGTCGGTCGGATCACCTGCTCGACAACGGCGCCGCCGGAGGCCTTGAGCTCATATGGACCCGGCGTGGCGGAGATGCAGACCACCTGGTTGAGAAGCGTCTCGAACTCGTCGAACCGTTGGGGTCGGTTGTCAAGCGCCGACGGGAGCCGGAAGCCGTACTCGACGAGCGTCTCCTTCCTGGCGCGGTCGCCCTCGTACATACCGCGGACCTGCGGGATCGTGACGTGCGACTCATCGACGATCATCAGGTAATCCTTCGGGAAGTAGTCGATGAGGCAGGCGGGGCGCGATCCCGGAGCCCGGCCGGAGAGATGCCGCGAGTAGTTCTCCACGCCGTGGCAGAACCCCAGCTCCTTCAGCATCTCCAGGTCATATTTGGTGCGGGACTCCAGCCGCTGCGCCTCCAGGAGCTTCCCCTGCGCCTGGAAGTTCCGCACGCACTCCAGCATTTCCTGCAGGATATCCCGGGAGGCGGCGTCGATCCGCTCCTTGTTGGTCACGAAGTGCTTGGCGGGGTAGACGGCGATCTGGTCGAGCTCGGCGAGCGAGTCGGCCGTGAGCGGGTCGATCTCACGGATGCGTCCGATTCGCCCTGCGTCCAACTCCACACGGTAGGCGGTCTGGCGGTACGCCGGGAAGATGTCGATGACATCGCCGCGGGCGCGGAACGTTCCCCGCCGGAAGTCCACGTCGTTGCGGGTGTAGTGGATCCCGACAAGCCACGAGAGGATCTCATCCCGGCGGGCGGGCTTCTCCTTCGCGAGCCACACCATCTGCTCCTTGTACTCCTCCGGATCGCCCAGGCTGTAGATGCACGAGACCGTGGCGACGATGACGACGTCGCGCCGGGTCAGGAGCGAGCTTGTCGCCGAGAGGCGCAGCCGGTCCAGGTCGTCGTTGATCGAAGCGTCCTTCTCGATGTACGTGTCCGTCTGAGGGACGTACGCTTCCGGCTGGTAGAAGTCGTAGTAGCTGACGAAATACTCGACCGCGTTGCGGGGGAAGAGGCTCTTGAACTCGCTGTAGAGCTGTGCCGCGAGTGTCTTGTTGTGGGAGATGACCATGAGCGCCTCGATGGCCTGAGGCTGATCGCCTTTGGGGGTGAGGTCTGTGACAAGCTGAAACTTATCCATTCAGCGTTCAGCGTATAGCGGATAGCGGATAGGACGGGCCATCAAAGGAGGACTTCGAGCGAGAGGTCGAGAGCGGGGGCGGAATGAGTGAGGCGGCCGATGGAGATCCGGTCAACGCCGCTCTTCGCGATGGCCCGGACGTTGGCGAGCGTGACGCCTCCTGACACCTCAAGTAAGGGTCTAGCGTTCAGCGTAGAGCGTGCAGCGTGTAGGCAAGAGACAGCTTTAGGGATAGCTGTGACTGTCCAGTTGTCCAACAAGATCGCGTCGGGCTTAGCTTCAACTGCGGTTTTGAATTCAGTGAAGTTCATCACTTCAATCTCAACAAATTTCCCTCCAGCTTTTCGTCGTGCAGTCTGAACCATTTCTTTGATAGTCTTACTGAACGCTGTACGCTGCACGCTGTACGCCCTCACATGATTGGTCTTGATAAGGATTGCTTCCGCGAGGTCGCTGCGGTGGCTGTGCCCTCCCCCGATGCCTACGGCGTACTTCTCCAACAGGCGAAGCCCCGGCAGCGTCTTCCTCGTATCCAGGATCTTCACGGGGTACGGCTTGACGTGTTGGACAAACGCGTGGGTGAGAGTCGCGATTCCCGAAAGATGTCCGAGGAAGTTTAAGGCGGTCCGCTCGGCGGCGAAGATCGAGCGCGCGCGGCCTTCAACGGTGAGGATCGTCTGACCTTTGGCAAGTGCTGCGCCCTCGCGGCGTATCAATACGCAGCGCAACGACGGGTCGACCGCGTGAAACGTCCGGACCGCCACCGGTCCGCCCGCCAGGATTCCCGTGTCTTTTGCAACAATGCGCGCACGGATACGGACGGTTGGAAGGATGACAGCTCGAGAGGTGAGGTCATGCGCCGCGGCATCCTCGCGCAGGGCCAGGCGGATGAGCGGCAGGACGTCCTTGCGCGAGAGCGGTGTCATCGATCCTACATGGATTGCACGAGCGCGAGCAAATCGGACAGCTTCCTGTGGGTTTCTTCGGCTTGGGCGAGGCGGGCTTTCGTGTCCTCGACCACATCCTTCGGGGCTTTCGTGACGAATTGGGAATCGCGCAGTCGAACGCCTGTTTGGCTGATGTATCGATTGAGCTCCTCGATCTTCTGCTGCAGGCGCGCCTCCTCCTTCTTGAGATCGATGAGGCCGGCCAACGGCATGAGGATTTCGATCCCGTCCACGACCATGGCGGCCGCGTGCTTCTCGCGCCGGCGGGTCGCGTCGACGCTCACCTCGCCGGTCTGCGCGAGCGCCTGGAGGAGCGCGCGGTGGGTTTCGAAGAACGTCCGGACAGACGGCTTGGCGCTCGAAAGGCGCACCAGCGGGCGGCTCCCAAGCGGCACGTTGAGCTCCGCACGGGTATTCCGGATCGCCGTGACAACCGCCTGCAGCCGCTCCATGAGCGCTTCCGCCTCGTCATCCACCATCCGCTTCGACGCCTTCGGCCATTCCGCGACCATAATCGAGTTCCGAGTTCCGAGTTTCGAGTTCCGAGTTCCTGTTGAACCCGAAACCTGAAACTCGAAACCCGAAACGGATCGGACGTGCTGCCACAGCTCCTCGGTGACGAACGGCATGATCGGATGGAGCAGCCTCAGGCTCGTCTCCAGCACATGCACCAACACACCTGACGTCTGATGTCTGACGTCTGATGTCTGATTCAATTGAATCTTCGCGATTTCAAGATACCAGTCGCACACATCATGCCAGAGAAAATCGTAGAGCGCGTTTGCGGCATCGTTGAATAGGAAATGATCCAGCGACGTGGTGACCCGTATGATCGTCCGTTGGAGCCGGGAGAGGATCCACCGGTCCGGCACTGTGAGTGATGAGTGATGAGTGATGAGTGATGAGTGGGCACTCGCCACTCGCCACTCGCCACTCGCCACTGTGCTGAGGACGAAGCGGGTGGCGTTCCAGAGCTTGTTGGCGAAGTTGCGGCCTACCGCGAACCGTTCCTCCGACAGGAAGACATCCTGCCCGATCGCCGTAGCGGTAACGAGCGTGTAGCGCAGCGCATCGGTCCCGTACTGATCGATGATCTCTAGAGGATCGATGATGTTGCCGAGCGACTTCGACATCTTCTTGCCGGTGAGGTCGCGCACCGTCCCGTGGATGTACACTTTGGCGAACGGCGGCTGCTTCATGCAGACGTAGCCCGCCATAATCATCCGCGCGACCCAAAAGAAAATAATTTCCTGGGCGGTGACGAGCGTCGAGGTCGGGTAGAAGTACTCGAGGTCCTTCGTCTTCTTCGGCCAGCCCAGGGTGGAGAACGGCCAGAGCCAGGACGAGAACCACGTATCCAAGACATCCTCGTCTTGCCTCAGATCGGTTCCACCGCAGGCGGGACATTTCGTCGGTGCCGTCTTGGACACGATCACGCCCCATTTGTTCATAGTTCGTAGTTCATAGTTCGTAGGCGTCGTCTTACTCCGAACTCCGAACTCCGAACTCCGAACTCCTGCCTGTCCCGCGCAGGCTTGACAATAGTAGACAGGCAGGCGGTGGCCCCACCAGATCTGCCGGCTGATGCACCAGTCCTGGATGTTCTCCATCCAGTTGAGGTAGACCTTGGTCCAGCGGGACGGCACGAACGTGATCGTGCCGTCTTTGACCGCCTTGATCGCCGGTTGGGCGAGCGGCTGCATCTTGACGAACCACTGGAGGCTGAGGCGCGGCTCGATCGCGGTGTGACACCGATAGCAGTGGCCGACGTTGTGCAGGTGCTCATCGATTGGGCCCAGGAAGCCCTGCTGCTCGAGATCCACGATCAGCTTGCTGCGGCAGTCGAACCGGTCCAAGCCCTCATAGGGCTTTGGCACGTTGGTCATGCGCCCGTCGTCCGTCATGACGTTGAGGAACTCAAGCGCGTGCTTCTTTCCGAGCTGAAAATCCACCGGATCATGGGCAGGCGTGACCTTCACTGCGCCTGTGCCGAACTTCGGATCCACCGCCTCATCCGCGATGATCGGCAGTTTTCGATTGACCAGCGGGAGGATCGCATGCTTACCGATCAGCCCCTTGTACCGTTTATCCTTTGGATGGACGGCGATGGCGGTGTCGCCGAGCATGGTCTCCGGCCTCGTCGTCGCCACTTCAACGTAGTTTCGGGTTTCGGGTTTCGGGTTTCGGGTTTTTGGTGAACTCGGAACTCGGAACTCGGAACCCGGAACTTCGAGGGGATAACGGATGTAGTACAATTTTCCCTGCGTCTCCTCGCGCGGGGCTTCTTCATCGGCGAGCGCGGTTTGGCAGCGGGGGCACCAGTTGATGATGTAGTTGCCACGGTAAATGAGCCCCTTTTCGTGGAGCCGCACGAACACCTCGGTCACGGCTTCGGAGAGACCTTCATCCATCGTGAAGCGGGTCCGGCGCCAATCGCAGGAGGAGCCGAGGCGCTTGAGCTGGTAGAGGATGGTGTTGCCGTACTGTTCCTTCCACTCCCAGACGCGCTTAATGAACGCGTCGCGCCCCAGGTCCTGACGGCGCTTCCCTTCTTTGGCCAGCGCCTTTTCGACGACGTTCTGGGTCGCGATGCCGGCGTGGTCGGTGCCAGGCACCCACAGCGCGTTGAACCCTTGCATCCGCTTGAAGCGGATCAGGATGTCCTGGATGGTGTTGTTGAGCGCGTGGCCCATGTGGAGGATGCCGGTGACGTTGGGCGGCGGGATGACGATGGTGTACGGTTTGCGGGAGGGATCGGGCTCGGCCCGGAACAGCCCCTGGGACTCCCACCACTGGTAGCGGGCTTCCTCGACGTCCTTGGGATTGTATTGCGGCGGTAACTCAGGCATCTGCGCGGCTAGCGGATAGCGTAGAGCGTTCAGCGTTGAGGGGGAACGCGGTTCAGGCGAGGTTTTTTGCCTGAACGCTGTACGCTAGACGCTGAACGCTGATCCTTGAGCAGCTTGTACTCGATGGAGTCGGCGAGCGCCTGCCAGCTCGCCTCGATGATGTTCTCGGACACGCCCACGGTGCCCCAGGAATCATGGGCATCCTGAGACTGAATCAGGACGCGGACCTTGGCGGCTGTCCCGGCTTTCTCATTGAGGACGCGGACCTTGAAGTCGGTGAGGTGCATCTCAGCAAGCGTCGGGTAGAACCGCTTCAGCGCTTTCCGGATGGCGTTGTCCAGCGCGTTGACCGGCCCGTCCCCCTCAGCCGCGGTCTGCTCCGGCACCCCGTTGACGCGCACCTTGATGGTCGCCTCAGAGACAAGGCGTCGATCGCGCTTCTCCATGATGACGCGGAAGCGATCGAGCGTGAAGAAAGGCTTCACCTGCTTGAGCTCGCGCTTGAGCAAGAGCTCCAGCGAGCCCTCCGCCGCTTCAAAGTGATAGCCCTGGTGCTCGAGCTGCTGAAGGAGCTTTAAGAGCCGCTTGGCCTCCGGCGTCTCCTTGGAGAGATCGAGCGCAAGGCCCTTCGCCTTGAAGACAAGCGAGGAGCGTCCGGAGAGCTCCGAGACGAGGATCTTGCGCTCGTTCCCCACGGTGGAGGGCTCGATATGCTCATAGGTTCGCGGGTTCTTCAGCACCGCGTTGACGTGCACCCCGCCCTTGTGGGCGAAGGCGGCTTCGCCGACGAACGGCTGGTTGGCCCGCTGGGCCATGTTGCTGACCTCGGCGACGTAGCGCGATGTCTCCGTGAGCTCCTTGAATCTGGCATCCGGGAGGCAGTCGAGGCCCATCTTCAGCTTGAGGATGCCGACGAGGGAGACGAGGTTCGCGTTGCCGCACCGCTCCCCATAGCCGTTCATCGTTCCCTGGATCTGAGAGACCCCGGCCCTCACCGCGGCGATCGAGTTCGCCACCGCCAGGTCGCTGTCATTGTGGGCATGGATCCCCAACGGCACTCGGAGACCTGGCTTCGACGCGTTGATGATCTCGGTGATCTCATCGGGCAGGCTGCCCCCGTTCGTGTCGCAGAAGACGATCGCGTCGGCCCCCCCGGTGAGGGCGGCCTGCAGCGTCTTGAGGGCGTAGGTCCGGTTCTCCTTGTAGCCGTCGAAGAAGTGCTCGGCGTCAAAGATCACGAGCCGGCCGTGGCGCTTCAAGAACCCCACAGAATCTTCGATCACTGTCAGGTTGTCCTCCAGGCCGATCTTCAGGACATCCCGGACATGGAGGTCCCAGCTTTTTCCGAAGATCGTGACGACCGCGGTGTCGGCCTTGAGGAGCGCCTTGAGGTTGGCGTCGTTCGCCGCGCGGACGGCGCGGCGGGTGCTCCCGAAGGCGGCAAGCCGCGCGGTCTTCAGGCGCAACCGGCGGGCCGCCCGGAAGAACTCCGCATCTTTGGGATTGGACCCTGGCCAGCCCCCCTCGATGTACTGGACGCCGAGTCCATCCAGTTTCTCGGTGATGCGCAGCTTGTCCTGGACCGAGTAGGAGATCCCCTCGGTCTGCGCCCCGTCGCGGAGCGTCGTATCGTAGAGCTCAATGCGCGGCATGGGAACGGTTCAGCCCGAAGGCTCGATGGACCGCTCGCATCGCTCGTTCCGCGTGGGCCTTGCGGATGACGCAGGAGATTTTGATCTCTGAGGTGGAAATCATCTCGATGTTGATCCGCTCACGGGCCATGGCCTCGAACATCTTCGCGGCGATGCCGGAGTGGCTGCGCATCCCGATCCCGACGATGGAGAGCTTCGCCACCCCCTCGTCCGTGGTGACCTCGCCTGCCCCGATGCGGTGTGCGACGGTGCGGCTGAGGCGCAGGGTCGATGGAAGATCGCCCTTGATCACCGTGAACGAGAGGTCCGTCGAGCCCTCGCGGCTGACGTTCTGGACGATCATGTCGACGTTGATGCCTTTCTCGGCGAGTTGTCGGAAAATCTCCGCCGCCATCCCCGGCCGGTCGGGGACATCGCGAATGGTCACCTTGGCCTCGTCCCGTTGCAGGGTGACGCCGCTGACCACGATGTCTTCCATCGCCTTGACCGACTGCTGGATCATCGTGCCCTCCCGAAGTGAGAAGCTGGACCGGACGTGAATGGGGATGCTGAACCGTTTTGCCACAAAGATCGACCGCGCCTGCATGACCTGCGCGCCCAGTGAGGCCATTTCGAGCATCTCGTCGTAACTGATCGTGTCGAGCTTTCTGGCCTGCGGGACGATGCGCGGATCGGCGGTGTAGACCCCTTCGACGTCCGTGAAGATCTCGCAGACAGTCGCCCGCAGGACCTTGGCTAACGCCACGGCCGTCAGGTCGGACCCCCCGCGTCCCAGCGTCGTGATGTCCTGGCGGAGGTTGACGCCCTGGAACCCGGCGACGATCACGATGCGACCCTTTGCCAACTCCCCGACCAGGCGTCGCGCGTTGACATCGACAATCCTCGCCTTGGTGTGCGTCCCATCCGTGAGGATGCCCACCTGCGCCCCCGTGAAGGAAACCGCGTCTTCGTCCAGCTCGTGGATCGCCATCGCGAGGAGCGCGACGGACACCTGTTCACCCGTCGCCATCAGCATGTCCAGCTCCCGCTCGGGGGGCGCTTGGGTGATCTGGGAGGCGAGCTGGAGCAGCTCATCGGTGGTGTCGCCCAATGCCGAGACGACGACCACGACATCAGCACCCGCGCGTTTGGTGTCCACCACGCGCTTTGCCACCCGCTGGATCCGCTCCGGGTTGGCGACGGAGCTGCCGCCGAATTTCTGCACAATCAGCTTTCTTCGCATTGCATTGTATCGGTGATTATTGTTGAGTGAACCATGCGAAGAGCGCCGTGCCGTCTGGGAAGGTCAGCGGGCTCTCGGCCAGGTGCTGCGCGTTGAGCGATGCG
The DNA here is from genome assembly GCA_016193175.1 of Candidatus Omnitrophota bacterium. Lineage (GTDB taxonomy): Bacteria > Omnitrophota > Gorgyraeia > Aquiviventales > Aquiviventaceae > JACPSQ01. The sequence goes on along the minus strand of JACPSR010000061.1, from coordinate 10,515 downwards.
ACCGGCTGTCGCGGCAGTTCAGCGCCCATGCCGATGAACGGCACGGTATCGCTCAGCCGCCGATCGTCGATCACGACGAGGAGCCGCCACGGGCTGAGGCGGCGTGTCAGCGCCTCGGCCAACGGTTTCAGCAGGAGCTGATCAATGCGCTCCATCGCGCAGAGCCGTTCGACCGGATCTTGGGTGTCGATCACCAGATGAACATCCACGAGATCATGCCGATCGATCAGCCCTTCCACCTTCTCCATCAGACGTCGGAGCGGACCCTCTTCGAGTGCTGTGGGCCCCTTACTCCAATCCAGGCCCTGGCACTGCGCGAACCCGCGCATGAAGAAACTGTTGGAGATCGCCGCACCCGAGAGGCCGGTCCGATCACGAAACGTCCGCTGGGGGGTTTCAGGCCGCGCGGCGCCCCAGAGCCAGAGCATGTTGGCCGGGTTTTCACCCAGGTCGACACGGACGCGGTTGACCGCATGGCCTTCGAGGACGCTCGAAGCCTCCTCAAGAAGTCGTTGCAGCGTCTGGCCGGTGCCTCCCCTGGGGAGCCTCCGACTCCACGATTGGCCGATCAAGAGCTCAGGCGAACAGACCGCCATGGAGCCGTCCGCTTCAGGCGCAAGCGCCGGATCGTTGGTGATGAAGATGTGATGGGAGCCCTGCCCGACTTCCCACCGATGACGCTCCGATCCGAGCTGATCGTCCAGGGCTTGGATGAGGATCTGGCTCTCTTTCGTCGGGATGTGCCCGGCGACCGGATCCACGACCGCTCCATCCTGGCGCGTGACCAGGTCGCAGCACCACACCGCCTCCTCAGGAGCGACATGGAGATTCACGCTGGCCGCGTAACAGAGTCCTGGCGCCGCCTCAGGATCGTGATGCGCCAGGCCGAAGAGGGCGCGGTGTAGACGCAATCGATCGAGGGCTGGAACGCCCCGGCGGCTTCTCCCCCGCGAGACCGCGGGGCGAATCACACCCGCAGCGCCCGCTTGTGCCAGGTGCTGGAGGTAGGAGAGCTTTGCGCCTTCCAGGAGCGTTGCGGTTTGCCCATTCCCCCTTGCTTCGTCTTCACACCGAAGGATGACGTACTTCATGATGTGCCCCTCGACGATACGGATGATCGTCTCAGAAGGCCAACCGCCTTGCTGATGGCGGAGAGCGAGGGGGGGAGGGGCTTCGGGAGGCGGATGCTCTTGATGGCGCGCTCAGGATCCTTCAACCCGTGCCCGGTGAGGATGCAGACGATGCTGAGCGTCCGTTTGGCCCGGATGCGCTTGGAGTGAAAATAGCCGCTCCGGCTTAGCTTCAGGAGACCGGCCACCGAAGCGGCCGACGCCGGTTCGACAAACACGCCGTCTTCCATCGCCAGGAGGCGATAGGCCTCGAGAATCTCTTTGTCCCTCACGGTCTGGATGAGCCCGTGGGATTCCTCGCGCGCCGCGATGGCCCCTTGCCAACTCGCGGGGTTCCCGATACGGATGGCAGTGGCAATCGTTCTGGGGTGCGTGATGATGTTGCCCTTGACGAGCGGCGCCGCCCCCTCGGCCTGAAATCCCACCATCACCGGCAGGCGTCGGATGTGCCCTCGCCGGTAGTACTCCTGGTAGCCCTTCCACTGCGCCGTGATGTTCCCAGCGTTGCCCACCGGCGTGATGTGAAAATCCGGCGCGCGTCCCAGCGCGTCGCAGATCTCGAACGCGCAGGTCTTCTGGCCTTCGATGCGGTGGGGATTGATCGAGTTGACGAGGGTGACCGGGTGCATCTGGGCCAGCGATTTGACGAGCGCGAGACACGCGTCGAAGTTCGCCTCAACAGAGGCGATCCGAGCGCCGTGGATCAGGGCCTGCGAGAGCTTCCCCAGCGCGATGGCCCCGCTCGGAATCAGGACGATGGAACGAAGACCCGCCCGCGCCGCGTACGCGCTCGCTGAAGCCGAGGTGTTGCCGGTGGACGCGCACAGGACGGCGTCCGATTTCGACTCGAGCGCCTTCGAAATCGCGAGGGTCATCCCACGGTCCTTGAAGGAGCCGGTTGGGTTCATGCCCTCGTACTTCAGATAGACGTCAACGTGCCTCCCGACCCGCTTGCTGAGGGCCTGGCTGTGGATGAGCGGCGTGTTCCCTTCCAGCAGTGTCACGATCGGTGTCTTGGATGAGACAGGGAGGTATGGCCGATAGGTTTCGATCACCCCCCGCCACATCTTGCCTCGAGCAGTCGTGGTCGGCCGTGGGCGAGGGCTCATCGCGCGGCCCGTTTCGGGTTTCGGGTTTCGGGTTTCGGGTTCAAACTCGAAACGCGCAACTCGAAACTCGAAACGTTCATTGGGCGCGGGGGGCTTCGGTGCGGATGGAGACGGTGGGCTGTTTCACGAACCCCATCCGATCAATCGCCTGAAGGGCACTCCGCACATCGGATTCTTTCGCCTCGTGCGTCATCATCACCACCGGGACGATCCTGGCAGCCCGCCGTTCTTTTTGGTGGACGCTCGCGATCGAGATGTGGTGGTGGCCCAGGACTCCGGCGATGCGCGCAAGGACGCCAGGCTTGTCGGTCACCATGAACCGCATGTAGTAGCGCGTCTCAACGTTCCCCATCCGGCGCAGTCGCCGAATGCCGGGGGTTGGACGTCGGTTCAGCGGGACCCGCCGGCTGACCCCCCCAGTGATGTCCCTCGCCACATCAGCGACATCCGCGACGACCGAACTGGCTGCCGGGTTCTGCCCGGCCCCGCGGCCGTAGAAGAGCTGCGCCCCCACCATATCCCCATGGATATAGATGGCGTTGTACACGCCGTTCACATTCGCCAAGAGATGCGTCTTGGCCAAGAGGGTCGGATGGACGCGAACCTCCAGCTCGTGGTCTTCTCGCTTGGCGATGGCGAGCGGCTTGATGCAGTAGCCCAACTCATCCGCATACTGGATATCCGCCTGAGAAATCTTGCTGATGCCTTCCGCGTGGATGTCCGGCTGGCGCACCGGGATCCCAAATCCCAGGAGCGTCAGGATCGCAAGCTTATGAGAGGCGTCGCTCCCCTCGATGTCCAGGGAGGGGTTCCGCTCCGCGTACCCATGGTGCTTGGCTTCGAGGAGCGCTTCATGAAAGCTGAGCCGCTTCTCTTTCATCTGGGTCAGGATGTAGTTGGAGGTTCCATTGATGATGCCGAGGATGGCGTCAAGTTCGTTGGCGATGAGGCCTTCCCCCAGCGCCTTGATGATGGGGATCCCGCCTCCGACAGACGCTTCGAAGTAGAGGTTGGCGTTGGCCCGCTCGGCGGCGGCGAAGAGCGCTTGCCCCTCATGGGCGAGGAGGGCCTTGTTGGCGGTCACGACGTGCTTGCCGCGTCGCAGCGCCTCCAGGATGAACGTCTTGGCCGGTTGGAGCCCCCCGATCAGCTCGACCACGATCTGGATCTCCGGATCGCGGAGCACCTTTTGGGGGTCCGAGGTCGTGAGGCTCGGCGGCAGCCGGAGGCCCCGCCGTCGCCTGAAGTCCTTGTCGCAGACGCGGCGGAGGATGAGGCGGGCGCCGACCCGCTCCTCGAGCAGCCGGCCTTTCTCGAGGAGGGCCCGCGCGACACCCGCGCCCACGGTGCCGAAGCCGATCAACCCGACATTAATTTTCCTGCTCATGTTCTCAATGCGTAATGTCACTGCCTCATTGAACAGTTGGACGTCGGGGCGGAGAGATTTTCCGCCATACATCTTGGCGGACCCGCCACGCCCGCCACACTGATTGGCGGGTGCGCCATGCACTGTGGCGCATTCTGTGGCGGGGAACTCACCCCCCGAGAAGGTAAAGGTATCGGGGCGCTGGGATTTGAACCCAGGACCTCCTGAACCCCATTCAGGCGCGCTACCAAACTACGCCACGCCCCGGAACGTATTGATCGACCTGAATTTACAGCGTAGCAGGCTCGGCGGGGGCTGTCAACTTTCGACCGCGTATGACGGAACAGACGGAAGTGACGGAAGAGGGTCAGGGAAATTCAGACTTGCGGCTTCGGCGCATGAGCGCTTGGAGCGCCGTTCTGGGGGATCGTCCGCGAAATAGGATGGCGTGGACCTGCTCGATGATGGGAAGCTCCACACCGCACCGGCGGCTGAGGCGCACAGCCGCCCGTGCCGTCTCGACGCCCTCGATGACCATTGGGGTAGACCGAAGGACAGCGGCGAGGGACCGACCGCGGCCCAGTTGTTCCCCTAGCCACCGGTTACGGCCTGAGAGGCAGGTCGTCACCAAGTCGCCCAACCCGCTCAGTCCCCAGAACGTGGCGCTCTTGGCGCCCATGGCGAGGCCCAGGCGGGCCATTTCCACGATACCTCGCGTCATCAGCGCAGCCTTGGCGTTGGCCCCGAACCCCAGGCCATCACCGATCCCGGCCGCGATGGCGATCGGATTCTTGAGCGCTCCCCCCAACTCGACCCCGCTCACATCGCTTGCCGTGTAGATCCGTAACCGATCGCCCATGAAGGCGCGCTGGATCTCTCTGGCGAGTCCGCGACGCGGCGAGGCCACCACAGAGCTCGCCGGTTGGCCCTTGGCGATCTCAGAGGCGATGTTCGGTCCCGAGAGGACGGCCAGCCGGACCCCGCCCAGCTCCTCCACGATGACCTCTGACATCCGTTTGAGCGTCCCCTGTTCAATCCCCTTGGCGGCGCTCACGAATCCCTGTCCGCTGAGGGAAAGCCCTTTGAGTCGGCGGGCAACCGAGCGCAGGTATTGCGAAGGAATGGCGAGGACGATGATGCGAGCCGATTCCACCGCGTCGCGCAGGTCTGCGGTGATGCGGATGGACTTGGGGATGCGGATCCCCGGGAGGAACTTCACGTTTTCTCGTCGGCGAGCGAGGGTGGTGAGGTAGCCAGGAAAGGCCCCCCACCATGTGACGGCGTGGCCGAGGCCATGGAGATGGATCGCCAGGGCCGTCCCCCAGCCCCCATCCCCGAGGACGGTGATCGTCGTGCGCTGCGCGCCCGCCATTGGCCGTCACACTGTAGCATGGCGATCAGACCCCGTCTAATAAAAAATACAAACGCATGATCTCACTGACGCTGGATCATGCATTTGTATTAGAAGGCCTGCGGCGTTCCCAGATCGATCTGGGGCGCTTCGATATCCATCGACAGGATGTGGCGGTAGCCGACGCAGAACACGTCGCGACCCCAGACGACGTAGAAGTGTCCCAGCACCTTGTAGACGACCCGCTCCCCTCCCGTCTCAGGATCGAGGCCCTTGGTGACGAACACCTGGCGCGGAGGCAATGGGTCAAGGCGCTGAGCCCAGGGAACCGAATCGGACGTGGAGGGCAGGGCGGTCCGCGACTCAATCCGGTAGGTGCAGCGGCGGATGACTTTCGTCGTGTAGTCACCTTGCTCCATGCGCTCGGTGACGACGCAGTCGCGCTTGAGCCAATCCGGAGAGGTCAGGTTCCTGACGAGGATTTCGCGCATGTGAGGGCGGGTTCATCCGAGAAGCTGAGGGTGCACTCGAACTGCCGGTTCAACCGGTGCAGCTCAAAGGCCAGCATCACCAACCGCAGCTTGAGCGCCGGCTGATGGCTCCTGCGCCATGACGAGTAGAGATCAAGGAAGGCGTCGAGCGTGCGCTCGAACGTCAGCTTCTGCTCGTAGGCGTGAAATTCCCGCACGAAGCGCCGGAATCTCGCTTCTGAGACTTCAAGCGACGTCGGATCTTTGAGATGGGAAATTGCTCGATGGAACATCAGTGGCCTCTCCACACCCCACTCGCCCACGTTGCTCTCCTCTCTCATCTCACGAGAAAGGCCGAACCACCGCACCGGCAGCTCGGCGCTCTTTAGTCCGGGCTGAGGGACCCGTCGTCCTTGTTGCACGTCTAACTTAATATATTCTTTGTATGACAATTTAAAAATATCATATTTTTAATGGAATGTTCAAGGGGTTGAGAATATTTTGTGAGGCTGTTAGGGGGCGGGGGTTTGAAACGCAAACGGGCAGATGGACTGGAAGGCGCACCAACGGCAGGCAAATTCCTGTGGCGTGGCGTGGAAATCCCCGGCCCGTATCCCTCGTGCCGCGTCCTTGAGCACGTGCTGAGCGCGCTCCAGATCCTGCTCGGTAAAACGGGCTTGACCGGTCACGTCGGTTTCCAGAAACCGCAGCTCAACCCGGGTGGGGATCCGCCCCGAGAGGCGCTGCCACGCGAGCGCGTAGAGAAGGAGCTGGAGCGATTCCCTCGCCCGTCGGTCCGCGGCCGCCTGATCTGACACCTCGGAGGACTTGTAGTCGATGATGACGACGTCATCGCCGTGACGGTCCACGCGATCCCACCGGCCGATGACGAGGAGGTCATCGATCTCACATTTGAACTTCTCCTCGATCAGGGTCGGTCGCTCGGGCGCCGCCTGCTGTCGCGCGAAGAAACGGCGGAGCGCATCGCGCCCTTGCGCAAGCCGCAGCTCTTCGTGCTCGCGGGTCAAGAACCCTTCTGAGCTCCACTGCTCCTCAAACGTCCTCAGGAGCTCCTCTTCGCCCATCGGCTCCTCGCGAAGCCGCCGCTTGAAGAACTCCTCAACCGCTTTATGCAGGGCCGCCCCATAGACGACCAGATGGTGGCGCATGACGGGAATTCTCAGGACGTGGCTATAGCGGTACTTCAGCGGACAGGTGAGGTAATCATCCACCCCGTGAGGATCAAGGCGCAACGGTGTGTCTCGTCTCGGCGCGGGTGAGACGGGAAGCGGCTTGGGTGCCGCTGAGCGGTCAATCAGCTCGCGCAGGCCGGCCTTCTTCGCGAGCGGGCTCGGCGTGGCAAGATCGAGTGCTTCAAGCACGAATTGGCTGACCTTCCGAACGGTCTTTCCCCCATAGGCGTACGCAGAGCTCAGGTACAGTTGCTCTTTGGCCCTCGTCATGCCCACGTAGAAGAGACGCCGTTCTTCCTGGAGGTGGTAATCGCCGGACGGCAGGAGATCCTTGATCAGCGCCTCCGGAAGCTCGATGGGATCCCGCCGTTGCGTCGTGGGGAACCGACCCTGGACCAACCCGACCAGGAAGACGACCGGAAACTCCAACCCTTTCGCCTTGTGGATGGTCAGGACCTGCACGCGATCCGCCCACGCATCGTCCTCCTCGAATGGCTCGTTGCCCATCGCCTGAAAGAGCTCGAGGTGCTGCATGAGTTCCGGCAGGCTGGTTCCGACGAGCTCCTCGATGCGGCGAAGCTGGTGAAAGAACCTGGCGACCGTCTGGAGCTGCAGGGCCTCGTCCAGACGCTCGCCCTTGCCCAACTGAGCCAGGTAGCCTCGATCCGCCAGCCAGCGGTAGAGCACCTGGCCGCTTGAGTGCGTTCGGGAAAACTCCAGCAGCCGGGCGACATCGCTGAGGAGCTCGCCGAGCTGACGCTTCCCTGCCGTGGACAGTGCGCTGCTGAGCGAAGCGTCTTGGTCAAGATGCTCCAGCACGTGACGGATGCTTCGGTGGGCTTTGGCCGCCTGGGCCAGGACCTTCGTCAGATCATCCATCGGGCATCGGTAGAGCGGTGAGCTCGCCACGTGGTACCAGCTGAGGCTGTCGTCGGGATCCGCGAGGGCCTTGAGGCATGAGACCAGCATCTTGCTCTCCGCTCGCGCGAAGAGGCCGCTGGCTCCGCTGAACTGCCATGGGACGCCGGCGACGTTGAGCGCTCTCAGAAACAGGTCAGCCTCCCGATTGGAGCGGACGAGGATCGCGAAATCGCTGGCCGGACGCGCCCCCGACTCAATCGCCTGGCGGATCGTGCGCGCCACCCAGTCGGCTTCGCTTGAGGCCGTATCGAACGCGTGGAAATGCGGCGCTTCCTGGATGCGGTCCGCCCTCGAGATGAGCTTCTTCTCGATCCCCTGCCGGACCTCCAGCCGATCGGGGTCGTTGAAACGGATGAGCCGGTACGCGCAGTCCAGGATGCTCTGGCTCGAGCGGAAATTTTCCGTGAGCACGACGGTCCGCACCGCCGAATAGTGCTCGAGGAACTTCAACACGTTGCTGAGGGCCGCACCCCGCCACTTATAGATCGATTGATCGTCGTCGGCGACGACCGTGACGTTGGCCGTCGGCGGGGCGAGGAGCTGCAGGAGGCGAAACTGCGCGAAGTTCGTGTCCTGGAACTCATCAACGAGAAGCGCCTGGAAGCGCTGCCGGGTGGCGGCGAGGACGTCTGGATGGCGCTCCAGCACGCGGATCGCCAGGAGGACTTGGTCGCCGAAATCCACCAGATCGTTTTGCCTCAGGAGCTGTTGATAGGCGACGTAGGTCTGTGCCAGCTCAAGGGCTCGGCGGGCGTGAGCGCGCAACGGCTCCTGCGGGCTCTCTGCGGCCTGCCGCTGAAGCTCGCGCGCGTAGGCCATGAACTCCTCCGGTTCGACGGCTTCGTCCTTCGCGCGCGCCATGAGCGTGGCGAGCGCCTCCAGGAAACGGGTTGGATCAGTGAGCGGGCGGAACTCCTGAAGCGGCAGCTCGAAGACGTGCTGGCGCAAGAACACCGCTTGCTCAGCCTGCGAAAGGACGCGGAAACGCGGGGAGAGGCCGAGCTTCAGCGCGTGCTCGCGCGCCAGCTGGTCGCCGAAGGCATGAAAGGTACGGAGGGAGACATCCAGGTAGCCGTAGGGGAGCAACAGGTCAACCCGCTCCTCCATCTCTTTGGCGGCTTTGTCCGTGAAGGTGAGCGCAAGGAGCTCCTCGGGGCGGACGCGCTTGGTCGAAATGAGCCAGGCGATCCGCCGCGTGATCACGGTGGTCTTGCCCGTTCCCGCTCCGGCGATGATGAGGAGCGGACCTCCCTCGTGGAGGACCGCCTCCCGCTGGGCGGACGTCAGATCATCGAGCAGCAGCTCGGTGGAATGGCCGAGGGCGGAGGGGTGAGCCGTCGTCGTCGCCGGTTCTACTGATTGGGCACGCGAAACGTGAACGGAAACTCCAGAGAGATCTTCGGTAATCCGTTGGCGTCGAAGCCGGTCCTGACATTCGTGATCAGCAACCGGACGCTCCCGGCCCGGATCGAGGGGCTCCAAAACGCGATCAGGCCGTCATGGACCACGTTTGGATAGAGGAAGCCTCCCTGCAGCGAGGATTGCTTGATGAGGGCAAACCGTCCCTGGGGTTTGGCCGCGAAGATCTTCCCGATGGGGAGGCCGACCCCGAAGTAGCCCGGCCGCGCCTCAGCGATGACCCCCCGCGTCATGGTGGAGACCGGCGCATGGGCCTCGGCGATGGCGGTCACGTAGTCTTCGTTGATCGTGCCGTACTGATTGCCCCGATCATCGACGAGGATGAACTCGGCGGGGCTGAAGAGGATCCGCTCGGTGCTCCGATTCGCGATCTTCACGTAGAAGACCAGGTTCTCGAGGAAATACGGGTTTGAGCCGGCAAACCCCCCGAAGAGGTCGCGGTTGCTAAAGAACTCTTTGAGATACGTGCTCGAGGCAAACGTGGCGTCCACCTCCACCTTCCCTTGTTCCAGCGTCTGCGTGACGGGCTCCAACTGCCAGTCCTTCCGCTGCGCGACCGACGCCGACTCGTCTAACGGCCCCCGCGCACGTCGCTCCAAGAGGAGCGAGCTTATCTTGCCCGCGCAGCCGGCCAGCAGGACGAGCCCCACAACACTTCCCAAGACGTGACGCATGGCGCCTCCTTTTTCGGAATCCCCGCCTCTCTACACTCGTTCGAACGGATCGAAGAGCTTTTTGTACTCCTCCAGACAGTAGCGATCGGTCATCCCCGCAATGTAGTCGCACACCACGCGATGGGGGTCCTCCCCCCGACCGATCCTGGAGCGCGTGGTGTTCGGGAGCTGCTCGGGTTTCTTGAGGTAGAGTTGGAAGAGCTCCGTAAGAAATCGCTTCGCTTTATCGGCCATCCGCACGACCCGATAGTGGTGGTAAAGCTGGTTCCAGAGCCGCTTCTTGAGCGGGGTTCGAAGCCGGCCCATCTCCTCGCTGAAGCAGACGAGACGCTCTGGGCAGGCCCGGACATCCTCCACCGATGCGATCTGGCGGCGTTTGAGCCGCCCGGCGGTGGCTTCAATGAGGTCGGTGATCTGTCGATTGATCAGGCTTCGGATGATTTGGTACTTTCGGATCTCGGGGTCCAGTGGGCCGCTCGACGAATCCACCGCTTCGCGGGCCTGTCTCCAGAGCTCGAGCTGCAACAAATCCTCTTCCTTCAGAATCCCTGAGGCTAATCCGTCGTCAAGGTCATGGTTGTCATACGCGATCTCATCCGCCACGTCGGCGATTTGGCTTTCGAGCAGCGGGGACGCGGTCGGATCGAGGGCGACCTGCAGGCCTGGTTGGTCGTAGGGCGTCCGGTGCTTGTTGATGCTCTCCCGAACTTCCCAGGTGAGATTCAGCCCGGGGAAGCCGGGGTAGCGTGCCTCCAGGAGGTCGACGATCCGCAGCCCCTGAATGTTGTGGTCGAACCCCCCGTGCCCCTCCATGAGCTCGCGCAGCGCATCTTCACCGGCGTGGCCGAAGGGGGGGTGGCCGATGTCGTGCGCGAGGGAGAC
>JACPSR010000060.1 GCA_016193175.1 Candidatus Omnitrophota bacterium | reverse complement strand
GCTACGTCCTGGAGTATTGCGGCGAGGCGATCCGGGCCATGTCGATGGAAGAGCGGATGACCATCTGCAACATGAGCATCGAAGCCGGGGCGCGCGCCGGCCTGGTCGCGCCCGATGAGACGACGTTCCAATACCTCAGCATCATGGAGCGCCCATTTGCCCCGAAGGGCGATGCCTTTGAGCGGGCCGCCTCATCCTGGCGCATCCTCCCCACCGACCCGGATGCGCGCTACGACCGCTCCATCAACCTCGATGCTTCACAGATCGCGCCGCAGGTCACGTGGGGGACAAGTCCAGGGATGGTGGTGGATGTCACGGGTCGCGTCCCGAGCCCTGACCAGGCGCCGGGGTATGACCGCAAGGATGCGGAGCAGGCGCTTGCCTACATGGGGCTTATCCCGGGGACCCCTATAACCGAAATCAACGTCGATGCGGTCTTCATCGGCAGTTGCACGAACTCGCGGATCGAAGACCTCCGGCTGGCGGCCACAGTCTTCAAGGGCCGCAAGGTCGCCCACGGCGTGCGCGTGTTGGTCGTGCCCGGCTCCCAGCAGGTCCGCCGGCAGGCGGAGGCCGAAGGGCTCCACGAAATCTTTCAGGCCGCCGGCTGCGAATGGCGGCAATCCGGCTGCAGCATGTGCCTCGGGATGAACCCGGATCAACTGAGGCCGGGCGAGCGGTGCGCGTCAACATCCAACCGGAACTTTGAAGGCCGGCAGGGCAAGGGCGGACGGACCCATCTGGTCAGCCCGCAGATGGCGGCCGCGGCCGCCATCGCCGGCCATTTCGTCGACATCCGACACTGGACATGACTCCCTTCAAGTCCCATCGTGGACTGCTCGCGACGCTGGATCGGGCCAACGTCGACACTGACCAGATCATCCCGAAGCAATTCTTGAAGTCGATCGCGCGGACCGGCTTCGGGCCGCACCTCTTCCACGACTGGCGCTACCTCCCTGACGGCTCGCCCAACCCGGAGTTCCCGCTCAACCAGCCGAGATTCAAGGGGGCGTCGATCCTCGTGGTCCGCAACAACTTCGGCTGCGGCTCAAGCCGGGAGCATGCGGTGTGGGCGATCCGGCAGGATGGGTTCGAGGCCGTCATCGCCCCGTGGCGGGAACGGGCGGGGAACCGGGTGCCGGCCTTTGCGGACATCTTCCGGACGAACAGCGCCAAGAATGCCTTGCTGACCGTGGAGCTTTCGGAACCTGAGGTCGAGAAGATTTTCCAGATGGCGGATCGCTATCCGGGCCTGGAGGCGACGGTCGATCTGGACCGGCAGCGGGTCACCCTCCACCTCTCCGAGGAGATCTCCTTTCACTTTGAGATCGATCCCTCGATCAAAGAGCGGCTCCTGCACGGCCTTGACGATATCGGCCTCACCCTCATGCACGAAGCGGAAATCCGCGCCTTCGAATCGCGCCACGACCCTCAACTCTTCCGTCCCGCACCCCCTCCCGCGTAGCGCGCGGAGGATGCGGCCGCGCTCTCCAGAAGCGATAGTTACGGCTGGCGAGTCTCCGCTAGAGCATCCCTGGTGGCTCCCCCAGCCAGGTCGATGAGCTTGATGCCGGATGGCAGCTCGAACGCGAAGCCGTCGACCGTGATCCCCAGGCGAATGTTGGTGAGCTCCACGACCCGTTTCCCGTTGGCGCCGTCGATCTCTAACCGCACAGGGAACTGCTTCTCGCTCCACACCCACACCGTCGTCGTCTCGTGAGCGTCCGCGTCAACAAATCGGTACACGTCACACGGATGGCCCCCGACCGTCTCGGGCGGGAGTCGTTCCGCCTGGCGCGCGTTGAGATAGCCCGGATAGTCGGAGAGCCCATCGAGCGGCTTCACCAGTGCGTCGAGCATCGGGAGCTTGACGGCGATTCCCTCCTTTGGAATGTACTGATAGATACCGTCCTGATTCCGAATGGCGATCTCCCGCTCATCGCCAACGCCGGCTTCAACCCGGAACCTCTCATCCCTGATGATGACCTTGAAGGTCCACGTCTCGGCGCCCTGCGTGATGGCCTGATCGTACGAGGCGGAAAACGCGAGGAGCTCCCCCGCCCCCAGGCAAGCCGCGCACACGCCCAGACCGACAAGAGCCGCAATCCGAACACGCTTCATGATCCCTCCTCCTCAACTTCAAACTGTAGGCCGCAGGTTTCGCACTCGTAGACCGACACCTCGTAGCGCAGGGTGAGAAAGCGCGTCTGCACCCCGTTGCACTGCGGGCATCGCACCGGCGGCCTCCACGGCTCCGGCATCACCGGCCCCTCCTCGTTATGCATTGCACAACCCATCCCCTCGGTACCCGGTACCGTTTCCGAACCCGTCACCCAGCCCGCACCAAAAAGAAAAAGGCTGGCGACGACCTACTCTCCCAATCCCTTGCGGGATCAGTACCATCGGCCCTGAGGGGCTTAACTTCCGAATTCGGAATGGGATCGGGTGTTTCCCCCTCGGTATGGTCACCAGCCAATCTGAGTGGCGAGTGATGAGTGCTGAGTGACGAGTTGCCTCAGCTTGCGCATCCTCGCCACTCGACACTGGTCACTCGTCACTAAATTGTGACAACGGCATTGTCTCGTCGAAAAGAAAAAAGTAGTTAAGCCGCACGGCCGATTAGTACCGCTTGGCTGAAACCCTCACGGGTCTTCCACCGGCGGCCTATCAACCTGGTAGTCTACCAGGGGCCTTCAGTCCGCCACATTTCTATGGCGGAGGGAAACCTCGTCTAGGAGGAGGCTTGGCGCTTAGATGCTTTCAGCGCTTATCCGTTCCGGACACGACTACCCAGCGATGCTCCTGGCGGAACAAGCCTTACGGCCCGGGAAACCTCATCTTGGAGGAGGCTTGGCGCTTAGATGCTTTCAGCGCTTATCCTCTCCGGACACGGCTACCCAGCGATGCTCCTGGCGGAACAACTGGGACACCGGAGGTCCGTTTGCCCGGGTCCTCTCGTACTACGGGCAACTCTCCTCAAGTTTCCTCCGCCCACATGAGATAGAGACCGAACTGTCTCACGACGTTCTGAACCCAGCTCGCGTACCGCTTTAACCGGCGAACAGCCGGACCCTTGAGAGCTTCTCCACCCTCAGGATGCGATGAGCCGACATCGAGGTGCCAAACCGGACCGTCGATATGAACTCTCGGGTCCGATACACGTGTGTCCTCCATTACTGGAGGCGTAGACTATGTCATCACCCACGCGGGTCGCGTGGGGTTCGGCGTATGATCAGCGAAACCGCGGTAAGCGGATCCGCCGATCTCTCCCATACGGGATCAGTCGTTCGGGGGTCAAAGCAAGTTTATACTGAGCGCAGGTTGCCAAGTGTGGCAGGATCACTTCGATCAAGCGATCGCTTGATCTTGCAGGCATGTAGATCCGCCACCACTGCTTGAGTCGATGCAGCGCCGTTCTGAGCCCAAACTCCTGCATCAAGACCTCTTGCAGTCGTTGCTGGTCCTCAAACGAAAACGCATTCGTATTCAGCAACAGCCCTCTAGAATCTGTCTTGTAGCTGCCGTCGTCTGTAAACCACACGGCCAAGGCG
>JACPSR010000077.1 GCA_016193175.1 Candidatus Omnitrophota bacterium | reverse complement strand
GCTCAAGGAGGATGAAATTCGTCACGCCCGGCACGTAGCGCAGCTTCAAGTTCTCGAACGCTTTCGTGAGGTAGCGCCGGCCCTCCGCGACCATCCGGCGCGTCCGCAGGAGAAACGCGCGGTCATCGAGCGCGGCCGCGGCGGCCGCCTGCGCGAGGCTGTTGACGTTGAACGGCTCGCGGACGGCGTCCATCGCCGCGATGAGCGACGGCTGGGCGAGGCCATAGCCGATCCGAAGCCCCGCCAACCCGTAGGCCTTGGAGAAGCTCCGCGTGACGATCAGGGCGCGCTCGTTCACGTAGGACAACGTCTGTGGATAATCGGCGGCTTCCACAAATTCGTAGTACGCCTCATCCAGAAAGACGATCGTCTCCGTGGGGAGATCCCGGAGAAACGCCTGCAGTTCTCGTTTGGTCACGTACGTCCCCGTCGGGTTGTCCGGATTGGCGATGAACACGAGCTTCGTGTGCGGCGTCACCGCCTTGCGCATCGCCGCCAGGTCATACCGGTAGGCTCGCAGGGGCACCACCACGACCTCGGCCCCGCAGGCCTTGGCCTGCAGCTCGTAGATCAAAAAAGTCGGGGCCGCCACTACGACCTCGTCCCCCGGATCGACGAACGCCCGCAGGGCCAGCACGATCAGCTCATCGGAGCCGTTCCCGAAGATCAGCGACGCCGGAGGCACCCGCAGGCGCTTCGCCACCCGCTCGCGGAGCGCACGGCACGTCGAGTCCGGGTAGCGATGGAGCGTGCTTGTAGCGGCCCGCAGCGCAGCCATCGCCTTCGGCGATGGGCCGAGGGCATTCTCGTTGGACGCCAGCTTGATGACCGAGGAGAGCCTGAGCGCGCGCTTCACCTCCTCGATGGAGGTCCCCGGCTTGTAGGTCGGCGTCGCCATCGCCTTGACGGCCTCACGGGCCCGCGTGTCGATAGTCGTCATATTGTTCTAGCGTTGAGCGGATAGCGTTCAGCGTACAGGATAGGAGCCAAGCACGCGCAGCAAGAGCGTGAAGCGCGACAGCGCCTGTAACGCCCGCGTCACTCTCGGCTCGGATTCATGGCCTTCCAAGTCGATGAAGAAGTCATACTCCCAGGCTTTCTTCTTGGAGGGGCGCGATTCAATTTTCGTCAAGTTAATTTTCTCTCGTTTGAACGGCATCAAGGCATCGTACAACGCTCCTGGTCGGTCTTTAAGGGCGAGCAGGATCGATGTCTTATTTCGATGGCCGCGCCTCGGCTCTCCCAAACCTAAGATCAAGAATCTGGTTTTATTGTCTCGATCATCGGGAATGGGAATTGCTCGCAACTTTCGTTTCTTCACGACCTCGATCCTCGCAATAGCTGCACGTTCGAAGGGCTGAGGGCCCGTTGTTGTTTTCGTCGGTCCACCAAAAATCGACGTTGAAATGGATGTCATTACAAGCGGATTCAGAATGGCATTAACAGCTTCTGCAGTCGAATTTGTTTCACGTCTATGAACATGAGGAAGATTCTTGTCTAACCAATGCCTGCATTGAGCCAATGCTTGAGGATGCGAGTATACTTCTTTTAATCGAGAAACATTTTTCGTCCTTAGATGCACAATGAGATGATGTTGAATCTGTTGTTCCATCTCACCCTGGATCTGCACAGGCGAGTGTTGGAAATCGATGAAGCGATCTAGCGTATGGGTCACTGCTCCTTCAAGGGAGTTTTCAACTGGCACTACTCCATGATCAGCTTGTTGACGCTCCACCATGTGGAACACATCGTCTACCGTCGGAGCGTGGACGTAGTTCGCCCGTCGGCCGAACTTCGCCTGCGCGGCCAGATGCGTATTGGTGTGCTCAGGTCCCAAATAAGCAACGGTGAGCATCTAATCAAACCAACTCGAAACTCGGAACTCGGAACTCGGAACTCCCATGGTTACTTTGACGCCTCGAGGCGGCGGCTGTGGCGCAGGATCTGGCGGAAAACGGTTCGCAGAGCGGATGAGGGCAGCGGACCCCGGTTGGCCCGAATGACGTGGCGCACCACCGCCTCTTCACGCCGGCCGTCGAACACCGGAAGGCGCCGGCCCCGCTTGATCCGCCCCACTTCCACGGCCAGGCGGGCGCGCCGGTTCAGCAACCGCACGAGCTGCTGGTCGATCCGGTCAATGCGCCGGCGAAGCGACGGGAGGCTCGGACGCGACATGTGGCTCTTTGACCGTCGTGGTCGCCATGGGCGGGAGCGCCTCGATCGACTTCAGCCCAAAATGCCTGAGGAACTCCGTCGTGGTCCCGTAGAGGAACGGCCGGCCGGGGCTCTCTTTCCGGCCGACGACGCGCGCGAATCGGCGTTCGATGAGCGTGTCGAGCGAAGCGGTCACATCGACGCCGCGGATCGCCTCGATCTCGGCTTTCGTGACGGGCTGCCGATACGCGATGATGGCGAGCGTCTCCATCGTCGCCGCAGTGACCGAGTCTGGCCTCGGGCTCTGGAGCGCGCGCCGGATCCAGGGAGCAAGCTCCGGATCGGTCGCGTATTGGTAGCCGCCGGCCACTTCCTGGATCTGAAACGCCCGGCGCGCTACCGCATACTCCCCGTTGAGCTCCTGGAGGAGCTGCCGGACCTTGACGGCCTCCAGCTCCGGGAGAACCTCCATGAGGCGCTTGAGCGCCAACGGCTGGCTGAAAACGAACAAGAGCGCTTCCAGAACCCGTTTCGCCTGTCCTTGATCCAGTTGATCCATCTCAAGTTCGCTTAGCTTGAACGCTCCACGCTTCGACGTTCCACGATGATGAGGATCTCCCCGAAGGCGCGTTCCTGAATGGCGCGCGCCACCCACTGTCGCATCAACTCCAGCAGCGCCAGGAAGGTCACGACGAGCTCGAGCTTGCTCTTCTCCGGCGTGAAGAGCTCGAGGAACCGGACCTGACGCCTCACCGTCAAGAGGACCCGCAACTCCTGCGCCTTCATCTCCACCGTCCACGGCTCGGCGCTCACCTCGTAGACAGGGGCGCT
>JACPSR010000076.1 GCA_016193175.1 Candidatus Omnitrophota bacterium | reverse complement strand
CCCAATTCGCCTCGTATCGCTTGGCCAGCGCCGGGTCTCGGATCCCCACCAGATTGCCCGCGAGCGCGGCGCGGAGGATGGCCGCTCCAGACCGGCGCCTCTGACGCCCCAGAACCGGTCCCTTCATGACGGCGTCATGCAGGAGCGGCAAAAAGCTCCAGCTCCTGGCTCTTCAGGGTGGCGAAGTGTTGGTAGGCCAACCGGGTCGCTTTCCGCCCCCGCGCGGTGCGCTTGAGCAGCCCTGAGGCCAAGAGGTAGGGCTCCACCATATCGACGATCGTGTCGCGCTCCTCGTTGAGGGCCGCCGCCAACGCCTCGATCCCCACCGGCCCGCCGCCGTAGAAGTCCATGATCGTCTTGAGCACCTTCCGATCCATCCCGTCCAATCCGAACGGATCGATGCCCTGGGCCGCCAGCGCAGACTCAGCTACGTCCCTTGAAATCGCCCCGTTGGCCTTGACCTGCGCGTAATCCCGCACCCGCCGCAGGAGCCGGTTGGCGATCCGTGGGGTGCCGCGCGACCGCGCGGCGATCACCTGAGCCGCTTCCGGCTCCAGCATGACGCCCAGGATCTTCGCGGAGCGCCGGATGACCTCCACGAGATCTTCCGGCTTGTAGAACTCGAGGTGGTAGACCATGCCGAACCGGCTGCGGAGCGGGTTCGACAGCAGCCCGGCCCGCGTCGTTGCCCCGATGAGGGTGAAGCGTTTCAGGTGAAACTTGATGGTCTTGGCATAGGGCCCCTTATCGATGATGAAATCGATCTCGAAATTCTCCATGGCCGGGTAGAGGAACTCCTCGACGACCTTCGAGAGCCGGTGGATCTCATCGATGAAGAGGACGTCGCCCTTGCCGAGGTTGGTGAGGATCCCGATGAGATCCCCGGCCCGCTCGATCGCGGGGCCGCTCGTCGCCGTGATCTTCGCGCCGATCTCGCTGGCGATGAGGTGGGCGAGGCTCGTCTTCCCCAATCCGGGAGGGCCGGCCAGCAGGAGGTGCTCCAACGGCTCCGAGCGACGCTTCGCCGCCTGGATGGCGACCCGGAGGTTTTCCTTGACCTGGCCCTGGCCGATGAAGTCTTCAAACCGCTTCGGACGGAGACTGAGGTTCAAGATGCGATCATCGTCGTTCTCTTCCGCGGGACGAGGGAGGAGGTGAGGTGGTGGCGTCGCGGGCTTGCTCATGCGGCCTCCGTCGGCTTCAGACTGCGTCGCCTTCCACGGGGTGCTTCAGGACCCCCGTCGCCGACCCTACACCCAGCGCCTGGGTGTGGGGTGCCCGGCTCGGTCGCAACTCGCTGCTGGCGGTACACCTCGTTGAGCAGCTCCTCAACGCTCTTGACCTTCGGGTTGCGCTCGATCGCCGCCTTCACCATCTGTCTGGCTTCAGGTCTCTTGTACTCTAACTGGACGAGGATGGCAACCGCTTCTTCTTCAACGGCAGTCGGGGGCGGCTCAACGCCCTGGGCCGCCGCGCCCTTCGTCTGGATGAGCGCAAACTTGCCCACCTTCCCTTGCAGTTTGGCGACGATCTCCTTGGCCCGTTGCTCCCCGATGCCTGGCAGCGAGCGGAGCAGCCCGAGATCCCCTTCGTCGATCGCCCTGGCGATCACCGGGATGGGTTGCGTCAGCGCTTTCAACGCCGCCCTCGGACCGACGCCGGAAACCGAAATGAACCGGATGAAAAATTCCCGCTCCACTTCGTTGAGGAACCCGATCAGCACCGGGATCCCGCGGCCGACCTCCAGCTGCTGGTAGTGGAAGGTCACCAGCTCGATTTCCGGATTGTCCGCGACGCGCGCCTCGACCCTGGACAGGACCGAGGGGGCCGTCAGCACTTCATAGCCGATGCCGTTCACTTCCAAGAGGAGCTGGGTGTCGCGGATCTCGCGTACCACCCCGCGTAGCCGAGAGATCATCCCCCCACCCGCATTTTGGATTTTTGATTTTGGATTTTGGATTGCACGTTCTGTCCGTCATCGGACAATCTAAAATCGAAAATCCAAAATCTAAAATTTCTGAATCGGTTGCCCATCAGTGAAGCCCGGCCGGCAGGTTCCGACGCTGCGCTTCGATGTGGGCATGGACGATGGCCAGCGCCATCGCGTCGGTGGCATCAGCCGACCACGCCCGCTCCCTCCCTCCGCCGCCCCGCTTCCACACCGTTCCGTTGCGGCAGGCAGGCGCCCGGCTCAACCACTGCCCGACCATGCGGGCGACCTGCTCCTTCGAAGCCGACCCGTTACCGGTCAGCGATTTCTTGACCTGCGTTGGCGGATACTCCGCCAGCGGCAAGCCGTGTTCCTGGGTGACCAGGCACGCCACGCCGCGGGCATGGGCCATCAGCGTGGCGGTCGTCACATGACGGTAGTGCGTGAAAATTTTCTCGAGCACGACGGTATCAGGATGGTAGCGCACGATGAGCTGCGACAGGGTCCGGTGGATCACGCCCAATCGTTGGGCCATCGGCTCGGTTCTGGGAGGCCGGATGTCCCCTGCCGTGATGAGACGCAGGTGATCGGGGAGCGCCTCCATGATCCCGTAACCGGTCACGTTGAGGCCAGGATCGATGCCGAGGATAATCATGTCAGAACATACCCGTGATCTCCGCCACACAGCGTGGCGTCCGCCAGAGCGGTGTGGAGGACGCCAGTCATTTTGGCGGACACGGCTCACGGTTTAGGTCCCTGCGTGTGCGGCGAGCAGGGCGTCAGGGATGTCGAAGTTCGCGTAGACGTGCTGGGTATCGTCGTGGTCCTCGAGGGCATCGAGCAACGCGAGCAGCGCTTTCGCCTGCGCCGGATCGTCCACGCGCACCGTGGAGGAGGGCACCATCGTCAGCTCCGCCGATTCCCAGGTGAGCCCGGCCTTCTGCAACGCAAGCTTCACCGCTTCAAAGGCGCTCGGCGCGACCGTCACGAGGGCCTGGTCGCCGTCGACCTTGAGATCCTCCGCGCCGGCCTCGAGCACCACCTCCATCAGCCGCTCCTCGCTCGTGCCGCTTGCGCCGAGCGTGATGAGTCCTTGCTTCTGGAACAGCCAGGAGACGCTGCCGGCGCCTGCCGAGCTGCCGCCGTGCTTCGTCAAGAGGCTGCGCATCTCGGCGCTCGTGCGGTTCTTATTGTCCGTGAGGAGCTCGATGAGGATCGCCACACCGCCAGGACCGTAGCCTTCCATCACCATCTCCTCATAGGCCACGCCGGGCAGATCGCCGGTGCCGCGCTTGATCGCCTTATCAAGCGTGTCTTTCGGAAGGTTGACCTCGCGGGCTTTCTGGATTGCCAACCGAAGTCGAGGATTGGCCTCCGGACTCCCGCCGCCGAGCCGAGCGGCCGCGGTGATTTCCCGGATGACTTTCGAGAATGCCTTGCCGCGCTGGGCATCCACAACGGCTTTCTTGTGTTTGATGCCCGCCCACTTCGAATGGCCAGCCATCCTCGCAATCGCCTAACGTTGGCGAGGATGATCCCGAGGCGAAAGCCGAGGGACCATGCCCCGCTGCGTTCTTCCCGTCGGTAGGAATGGTCGTAGTATAACACCGCGCGCTCTTTTCTGTAAAGCAAGAGGCGCAGGCCGGCGGCCGATGAGAGCTTGCGAATCCGCCGTCGGTGCCGATATACTATACCGACGAAATTGATATGGGCGAGACCCTGTTTGAAAAAATCTGGAATCGGCACGTCGTCACGACCCTGCCTGATGGGACCGCCATCCTGTATATCGACCGCCACCTCGTCCATGAGGTTGTATATCGACCGCCACCTCGTCCATGAGGTGACAAGCCCCCAGGCGTTCGAAGGGCTGCGCCTGGCTCGTCGGAAGGTCCGCCGGTCTGAGTTGACCTTCGCGACGATGGATCACAACGTCCCGACGGATGACCACCGCGTCATCCGCGACCCCATCTCTCAGGCACAGATCGAGGCGCTGGCCAAGAACTGCCGGGGGTTCGGGATCACCCTCTACGACTTACAGAGCGACCGGCAGGGGATCGTCCACATCATCGGGCCGGAGCTGGGGCTGACCCTGCCCGGCACCACGACCGTCTGCGGCGACTCGCACACCTCCACCCACGGCGCGTTCGGCGCCTTGGCCTTTGGGATCGGCACGTCGGAGGTTGAGCATGTGCTGGCCACCCAGTGTCTTCCCCAGCGGCGCCCAAAGACGTTCAAGGTGGAATTCACCCGGCGCCCGATCCCGCCGGTCAGCGCCAAGGACCTCATCCTGAAGCTCATCGGCACGATCGGCGCCGCCGGCGGCACCGGCTACGTCCTGGAGTATTGCGGCGAGGCGATC
>JACPSR010000075.1 GCA_016193175.1 Candidatus Omnitrophota bacterium | reverse complement strand
GCGCGGACGGTGCCGCTGAGGGTCCCGGAAATCTTCGAGCGGCCGATCCGCCGGCGGTACCGCACGGGGACTTCCACGATCCGCAGCCGATGGAGTGCCGCCTTGGCCTGCATCTCCACCGTCCACCCAAAGTCCTGATCCCGCATCCTGAGCTGCTCCAGCGCCTCGCGCCGAATCGCCCGGAACGGGCCCAGGTCGGTATACCGCGCGCCAAACAGCCGTCGCATCAGGGCGCAGGCCAACCGGTTGCCGAACCGCTGCTGGAGGGTGAGGCTCCCTGGCTCGGCCTGGGCCACGCGTGAGCCGATGACAAAATCCGCGCGTCCCTGCGCGATGGGGGCGAGCAACGCAGGAAGATCCTCGGGATCATCCGAGTGGTCCCCGTCGAGAAAGACGACCGTGTCCACCAGTGGATCGAGCGCCGCGAGGCTGCCGCCGAGCAGCGCACCCCCTCGAAACGCCAGCTCAGTGAGCGGGGGGTAAACGGTGCGCAGGTGCGGGAAGCAGCGCGGGGTCGTTCGGCGGGTAGGCGTACGGATCGATGCCGGCCAGCTGCACGCGGCCGTCCCAGCGGTACCGATAGAGATCGTTCGAGAGGGTCGGCGTCATTCCCAGCGCGAAGAGACGAGCGAGGACCGCGACCAGAGCGATCAGACTGATCGGCAGCAGGGCGCGGGGAGGCGGGTGCGCCATCCGGCGCACCAACCAGATCGCCGCCAGGTAGACCCCGAACGCCAGCGCAAACCAGCCGTAGAACGCTGCGAGGTGGCTTCGGACATCGCCGAGGCTCCGGATCTGCCACCAGGCGAGCAGGGAGAGGGTACCGAACAGGAGCCACAGGCTGTTGATCCGACGGTGTGGACGTCCGTGTGTGTTCACCCCGCCAGTTCTTGAATGGGCGGGGCGAAGCCTCTCAGCAACCGCAGGGACGCTCGGCATGACTCCCATGATCCCTATCGCTCGGTCCCGGTCAACGAACGCCAGTTCAGAAATCCCGCTTCGCGGGATTTCTATCGAGGTCCTGCACGCCACACCCGTCGCGCGCGCAGCGCCTCGCTCTCCAGACGATCCACGCAATCGCGCCCGCCATCAGCAGCACAAGGCTCATGAGCTTGATCACCATGATTCTTCCTCCATGGGTGGTTTCCTATAAGTTACGATGCGCGTTGGAAGAAAAAGATTCAGGGAGGCGCGGGAATGGGCCGCGTCATGAACCCGCGAGGCGAGTTCGCAACCACTGCCAGAGGCTTGGGCGCCGGGAGGTCAGCGTGCTGTTGATGAAGCTGCGGAGTTTCTGCTGGAGTTCGGGAATGATCGCCTTCACCTTCGGCCGCTTGCGCAGCTTCATGAGGGCCGCGTTCGTCGCGATCCGATAGAGCCAGCTGGACAGCTTCGAGTCTCCGCGAAAGCGGTCGATCTGCCGAAGCCTTCAGCCGGGTAACAAGTTGCAGGTCGTCGAGCTGCTGCTCGATGGCTATGTCGACATGGTACCACAGCCACCGCACTCCTACAAAGGCATACGAAACAGCTTCCTCCTCGTGTTTTCCTCCGAAGATCAGAGTACGATCAGCTCATAGCCGGCATCCACCCACTTGGCAATGCTGGGATGGCCGGCGTACTCGGCAGTCATCGGAACCTGGCGTTGTGCGAGGCGCTCTTTAACCGCAAACGCCCCGGCGCAGAAGTCGCAGACGGTCTCGGTAATGCCGGCTTGTTTGAGCTGCTCGTACATGGGTTTCAACTTCGACTGGCTCTCTGGGTTGCTGAGCTCCTCCGCCCACTCGGTGCCGGCGCCGTCGAAGATCACCACGACCTCATGGCCGTGTTCTTTGAGTTCCTTGGCATACAGGAACGCATGGACCGCCCGCGCCATCCCCTCATGGCTTTCCTTGCCCGCTTGCAGGATAATCGCGTACTTGCCCGCTGCCTGGGCGGAAGGAATCGGAATGCCCATCTGCATCCCCATCAGGATCACTCCGCCAAGCAACGCCTGACGAACCCCATCG
>JACPSR010000056.1 GCA_016193175.1 Candidatus Omnitrophota bacterium | reverse complement strand
CCGTACGATATCTGCGCGGGGCAACTCCTTGACCGCACCGAGCTCCATTGGGCGTATCCTCCTTGGTTGTTTGGCGACAACTCTTGGAAGGATACGCCCTCTTACTATCCCAAGTCATACACAATTTATGGTACGCCACCCTCAGAACGTAGGGTCTTGACAAATTAGTTTGTGTCGGCTAATATTTAGCTATTATGAATAGATTGCGGCCCCCGCCTCGACTCTCGCGAAGAGACGTCAGCCTCGCCGTGGCGGAGCTGATGCCCTACATCATGCGCGGGGTCCAGCTCGATTTCTTCGTCAAGCGAGGGGTGACCCAAACCCAGTTCCTCATGCTGGCGTCGATCCACGCCTCCACGCGCCGCACGATGGGCGCCTTGGCCCGCACCCTGCACGTCAGCATGCCGACGGTGAGCGGGATCGTGGATCGGCTCGTCCGGGCCGGATACGTCCGGCGCGCCCCGGAATCCGAGGACCGGCGGCGGGTGACCGTCGAGCTCACCCGGCAGGGCCGGAAATTTTTGCAGGATTTCAGCATGGTCGTCCGCCGCCGATGGGAAGAGGCGCTCTTGCCGCTTGAGCCGGAAGAGCTCTCGGCGTTCTACGAGGTCATCACGAAGCTCCGCACGCGGCTGCAATCCGCGGCCGGCTGACATGAGACTCACGCGTTTCTCCTGTTCAACATTGAACAGAACTGTCCTTTCACTCGTCTTCCTCTGCGTTGTTGCAAGTCCGCTCGTAGCGGCGGCGCAAGAGCCGGCCGCTCCCATCAGCCCTGCCCCAAGCCGATTCGACGTCACCGCCGACGATCCGCCGCTGACGTTGGCGGACTGTTTCGCGCTGGCGCTTGCGCGGAGCGAGACGATCGCCATCCAGCAGGAGCTCATCAAGGAAACCGAAGGCCGGTTCCTCCAAGCGCTGAGCGGGGTGCTGCCCCGGGCCTCGTTCGCATTGTCGGAGAAGCGGCAGGACGGGAGCGGCGGCTCCGCCTTCACGCTCAGGGAAATCCCGGAGCGGAAGTTCGTCTTCAGCCAACCACTCTTCTCCGGATTCAAGGAGTTCGCCGCGATGGCCGGCGCCAGGGCCGAACGGCGCGAGCGAAAAGAGGAACGGGCCCGCGCCGAAGGGCTCCTGCTCGTTGACGCGGCAGACGCTTTCTACCTGCTCCTCGAGCACCGAGAAGACCTCAAAGCCCTTGAGGCCATCCGGACCGCCCTGGTTGGGCGCATCGATGAGTTGAAGGAACGGCAGCGGCTCGGCCGATCACGCCCCAGCGAAGTCGTCAGCGCCGAAGCGCAAGTGCTGCGCGTCGAGGCGGAACTGGAACTGGCGCGCAGCGAGGAGACGACCGCGCGCCAACTGCTCGAATTTCTCACCGGACGCGCCCCGATCGGCGCGATCACGGACAACGAGCCCCCCCTTCTCCCGCCGGGGAACGAGGACGACTACGTCGCCAAAGCCCCCACGCGACCCGACGTGAAGGCCGCTGAAGAGGCGTGGCAAGCGGCCAAGAACGAGGTGACGATCGCCCAAGCAGCCAGATGGCCGAAGGTCGACGTCGAGAGCAACTACTACGAGACAAGGGCCGGGGCCGCCTCAGGCGTCGACTGGGATGTCATACTGACGGTGGACGCCCCGATCTTTCAGGGCGGTCAAACCATCGGCGCGGTCCGAGAGGCCGCGTCACGCGAGCGCCAGGCCGAACTGCATTTCGAGCGCACCCAGCGTGAAGCGGAGCTCGACATCCGCGACACCTGCGCGAAGCTCCAGGGAGCCATGGCGAGACATGCCGCCTTGCAGTCGGCGCTGGCGGCGGCTGAAGAGAACTACCGGCTCCAGGTGGAGGACTACCGCTTAAGCCTCATCAATAACCTCGACGTGCTTCAAACGCTGCAAGCGCTGGAAGACGCCAGGCGGGAAGCCGTCGCAGCCCGGTACGCCGCCAAGCGACTGCACTGGCGGCTGCGCGTCGCCGTCGGCGAAACCCTCTGAAACGCAAATGAGACGGCTGCGTAATGTGAAATGCGTAATGCGTAATGGAAATACCCCGGGCCGTTACATTACGCATTACGCATTACGCATTCAACAGGACTAGCCCTGATGACCTTATCGGACTTCTCCATCAAGAAGCCGGTGTTCGCTTGGATGCTGATGGCGGCCCTCATCGTCTTCGGCACCATCAGCTTTAGGCGGATGGGGGTGAGCCAGCTCCCTCAGGCGGAATTCCCTGTCGTCTCAGTCGATCTCGCGTGGGAGGGGGCGGCCCCGGAAGTGATGGAGACGGACGTCGTGGACATCGTGGAGGACGCCATCACGAGCATCCAGGGCATCCGCGACATCTCCTCGACGAGCCGGCAGGGCCAGGCCTCCGTCACGATCGAGTTTGACCTTGAGCGCGACATCGACGTCGCCCTGCAGGAGGTCCAGACGAAGATCGCCCAGGCCCAGCGGCGCCTCCCCAACGAGCTGGATCCGCCGATCGTCACCAAGGTCAACCCGCAGGATCAGCCCATCATGTGGATCGGCGTCTCGGGCGACGTCCCCAAGCGCGACCTCATGGAGTACGTGCAGGACCACCTCAAGGACCAGTTCCAGACGATCAACGGGGTGGGCGAGATCTTCCTGGGCGGCTTCATCGAGCGCAACCTGCGCGTCTGGCTCGACACCGAGAAGCTCTCGGCCTACCAGCTCACGGTCCAGGACATCATCGACGCCATCCAGCGGGAGCACGCGGAGCTCCCCGCCGGACGCATCGAAACGGGCACGCAAGAGCTCAACGTCCGGGCCATGGGCGAGGCCTACACGGTGGAGGAGTTTGAGCGCCTCATCATCACCCGCCGGGGCGGCCAGCCCATCTACACGCCGATCCACCTCAAGGAGGTCGCGACCATCGAGGACGGGCTGGCGGATGCGCGGCGTCTCTCCCGCATCATGGGCAAGACCGCCGTCGGAATGGGAATCCGCAAACAGCGCGGGGCCAACGAAGTCAAGGTGGCGCATCGGATCAAGCAGAAGATGGCGGAGGTCAAGCGACGGCTCCCGCCGGGGATCGAGCTGGGCGTCAACTTCGACCGGACCCAGTTCATCGAAGACTCGATCAACGAGCTCGCCTTCACGCTGATGCTCTCGGCCATCCTCACCTCGCTGGTCTGCTGGCTCTTCCTCGGCTCGTGGAGCGCCACGCTCAACATCCTCCTGGCCATTCCCACCGCCATCGTCGGCTCCTTCACCTGCCTCTACTTCTTCGGCTTCACGTTGAACACCTTCACCCTGCTCGCCCTCTCCCTCGCGATCGGCGTCGTCGTGGACGACGCCATCATGGTCCTCGAGAACATCGTCCGCCATCAGGAGCAGGGGCTCGACCGGGTGGAAGCCGCCCGGCGCGGGGCGCGGCAGATCACCGGGGCCGCCCTGGCGACCACCCTCGCCATCACGGCGGTCTTCCTGCCGGTCGCCTTCATGACCGGCATCATCGGGAAGTTCTTCTTCGAGTTCGGCGTCGCCATCTCGGTCGCGGTGGCCCTGTCCTTGCTCGAAGCCTTGACGCTTGCCCCCATGCGCTGCGCGCAGTTTCTCCAGGTGGGGGAGCGCGGCACGGCGCTGGGCAAGGCCGTCGAGGCCGGGTTCCATCACGTTGCGGATTGGTACCGGCGCGGGCTTGCCAGGGCGCTGCGACACCGGTGGAAGGTCCTCCTCGGCTCGCTCGTCTTCTTCGCCGCGTCGCTGGGCTTCGTATCCATCCTCCGGAAGGAATTCGTGCCCCCGCAGGACCAGAGCATGTTCCTCGTCCGGCTCCAGACGCCGGTCGGCTCCTCCATCGAGCTCACGGATGGGAAATTCAAGCTGGCCGAAGCCATCGCCATGAGCCGGCCGGAGATCAGGCGCTACTTCGGCGCGATCGGCGGCTTCGGCGGCGGCGAGGTGAACACCGGCGTCCTCTTCGTCACGTTCAAACCGCCCCGCGAGCGGCCGGTGGTGCCGCCGAACAAGAGACCGCTCAGCCAGCGGGAGCTCATGGCCGTCTTCCGCAAGGAGCTCAACGCCATTCCGGATCTCAAGGCCTACGTGCAGGACCTCTCCCTCTCCGGCTTCTCGGCCCAGCGCGGATTTCCGATCGAGCTCTCCATCCGGGGACCGGACTGGGATCAGCTCGCCGAGCACTCGGAGGCAATCCGCGCGCGGATGGCGGCAAACCCCCTCATGGTGGACGCGGATACCGACTACCTCACCGGGGTTCCTGAAGTCCAGGTCCGTCCTGACCGTCAGAAGGCCGCCGAGCGTGGGATCAGCATGGAAACAATCGGCCGGACGATCAACGCGATGATCGGGGGAGAGCGGGTCGCGAAATACACGCGCGGCGGGCGGCGCTACGACGTGCGGGTGCGCCTGATCCCCAGCCAGCGGACCCAGAAGGAAGACATCGAGCGGCTGTGGGTCTGGAACCAGCACGGCGAACTCGTGCAGCTGAAAGACGTCGTGACGATCATCGAGAAGCCGACGCTGCTCACCATCACCCGCAAGAACCGGGAGCGCGCCATCAGCCTCTTTGCGAACGTCGCCCCGGGGAAATCACTCGCGGACGCGCTCGCCGAGGTCAACCGGATCGTCAAGGAGACGCTCCCGGAGGGGTATCACGCCGTCTTCGGCGGCAGCACGGAGACGTTCAAGGAATCGTTCCAGAGCCTGCTCTTCGCACTCGTCCTCGGCATCATCGTCGCCTACATGGTCCTCGGCTCGCAGTACAACAGCTACCTCCACCCGGTCACGGTGCTCCTGGCCCTTCCCTTCAGCATCTCCGGGGCCTTCGCGGCGCTGTGGCTCGGCCGGCAGTCGCTGAACCTCTTCAGCTTCATCGGCCTCATCCTCCTCATGGGGATCGTCAAGAAAAACTCGATCCTGCTCGTGGACTTCACCAACCAGATGCGCGAGCAGGGTCTGGCTGTCCACGACGCCCTGATGCAGGCCTGCCCCATCCGGCTTCGTCCCATTCTGATGACGTCCTTCTCAACGGTCGCCGCCGCGATCCCCCCCGCGCTTGCGATGGGACCCGGGGCCGAGACGCGCATGCCGATGGCGATCGCGGTGATCGGCGGGCTGACGGTCTCGACGCTCCTCACGCTCTTCGTCGTCCCCTGCTCCTACAGCCTCTTCTCGAAGATCGAGCGCAAGAAGTATCACGCCTCGGCCCAGGACGTTGAGCCCACCAAGATCTTCCCCGCCGTCACCTCACTCCCCCCCTCGCGGGTTGCATGACACACGGGGAGGGCGTATCATCGCTCCATGGATTTTGAGCACGTGTTGAAGACGCTCCTACAACAGTTTGAGCAGCAGCGCATCCGATACGGCGT
>JACPSR010000084.1 GCA_016193175.1 Candidatus Omnitrophota bacterium | reverse complement strand
GGAAATCGTGCTCTACGATGAACCGACGACCGGGGTCGATCCGATCATGGGCGACATCATCAACGACCTCATCATCGCCCTCCGGGACCGCCTGAAGGTCACGTCCGTCGTGGTGACCCACGACATGCGCAGCGCCTACAAGGTGGCGGATCGCATCGCCATGCTCTACAATGGAAAGATCGTGGAGGTGGGAACCCCGGAGGAGATCCGCCGCTCCAAGAATCCGGTGGTCCGCCAGTTCATCGAGGGATCCGCGGTCGGCCCCATCCAGGAGGGGCTGCCGGATCGGCATGTCTTGTCACGTTGGTCGTCACGCCAGCCGATCGTGTAAGGCATTAACGAGGAGCCGATGGCGCAGCGCTGGACATTGGAGATCAAGGTGGGGGCGTTCATCGTCCTGGGGATGGCGCTCTTCATCGTCTTCATCTTCGCGATCGGGGACCTCTCCACCACCTTACAGCCCGGCTATCGACTGCGGGTGCTCTTTAACACGGCCAACGGGATCACCGACGGCTCGCCCGTGCAGTACGCCGGGGTCGAAGTCGGCAAGGTGAAAGCCGTCCACGTCCTCTACCCCAAGGGCGACTCCAGGCCCAAGGTCGAGCTCATCGCGCACCTGCCGTCCTACGTGACCGTCCGGGCCGACGATGAAGCCTCCATCAGCACGTTTGGCCTGTTGGGTGAGAAGTACCTGGAGATTACGCCAGGACCCGGGGTGGGCGGCGTCCTCAAACCGGATGGGCGACTGATCGGCAAGCCGCCTGTGTCAACGGAGCACATCATCGAGCGCTCCAACGAGGTCCTCACGGAGCTGAAGCAGACGCTGCAAGGCATCAACAGCCTGGTGGGTGATCCGGAGGCGCGGATCTACCTCAAGGAAACCATCCAGGAAGCGCGTGACGCCACCCGGAACTGGAAGCTGATCGGCCAACGGCTCAACCTGGGCCTCTCCTACGCCGAATCCGGGCAGGGCAGCCTCGGGAAGCTCCTGTATGACGACGAGCTCTATCAGCGGATGGCCGGGTTCATTGAGGACATCCGGGCGCATCCCTGGAAGCTGCTCGTCCGCCAGAAAGACGAGACGTCGGACACCGGCAAGCAGAAGTCAAAGTAGTTGGCTCTGGGCTGTGGGTTCTGGGCTGTGGGCAACTGCCCCGAGCCCTGAGCCCGGAACCCAGAGCGATTTCTTTTAAGATGCCGAAGCTCAGGACACTCTACGTCTGTCAGCAATGCGGCTACCAGTCCATCAAGTGGGCTGGCCGCTGCCCGAGCTGCGGGATGTGGAATACCCTCGTCGAGGAACTCGCGGAGCCTCCTGCCTCCTCCGGACCCGCGTCACTGGAGGACGCGCAGCCAACTCTCCTGACGGCGGTGTCCCTGGGAGACACGGCGCACCTTCGGACGGGGTTGGGCGAGTTTGACCGCGTCCTCGGCGGTGGGATCGTCTCCGGCTCCGTCACCCTCGTGGGAGGGGAGCCGGGGATCGGGAAATCGACGCTGCTCCTGAGCGTCGCCGGGGCGCTGGCTGCCCTGGGGCACACGGTGCTGTACGTCAGCGGCGAGGAATCCTTGCATCAGACGAAGCTGCGCGCGACTCGGTTGGGGCTGGGCGCTTCTGCCATCCACCTCTTGGCGCAGACGCAGTTGGAGGCCGTCATCGAGGCGATCAAGCAGCTCAAGCCCCAGGCCGTCATCGTCGATTCCATCCAGGTCATCGAGACCAGCGCCTTGAGCTCGTCCCCGGGGTCCATCGGGCAGGTGCGCGCGTGCGCCCATGAGCTGGTGCGACTGGTGAAGGAGAGTCGGAGCGCGCTCTTCCTGGTGGGCCACGTGACGAAAGAAGGCTTCCTCGCCGGACCGAAGGTGCTGGAGCATCTCGTCGACACCGTCCTCTACTTCGAGGGGGAGCCGACGAGCGGGTTTCGCGTGCTGCGCTCCACCAAGAACCGCTTCGGGGCCACCTATGAGCTGGGGGTCTTCCAT
This sequence comes from Candidatus Omnitrophota bacterium, assembly GCA_016193175.1. Taxonomy (GTDB): domain Bacteria; phylum Omnitrophota; class Gorgyraeia; order Aquiviventales; family Aquiviventaceae; genus JACPSQ01. The sequence continues at coordinate 13,940 of JACPSR010000084.1, read as the reverse complement.
ATGACGATGGAAGGATTGGTGGAGGTCCCGAACCCCTCGGAGCTCTTCTTGAGCGATCGCACGGATGCAGTGCCGGGCTGCATGGTCACGGTCAGCTTGGAGGGCAGCCGGCCGCTCCTTGTCGAGGTGCAGGCGTTGACCAGCCCCTGCGGGATGGGGCTGCCGCGCCGACGCACGACGGGTCTCGATTTTAATCGCCTCTCCATGCTGTTGGCCGTGCTGGAGCGACGCGTGGGTCTGCACCAGCTGACGCAGCAGGACGTGTTCGTATCCTCGTTGGGGGGCGTGCGGTTGCTGGAGCCGGCCGCTGATCTGGGGATCGGCATCGCGATTGCGTCGAGCTTGAAGGAGCGTCCGACGAATCGCCGGGATGTCGCGATCGGCGAAGTCGGGCTGACCGGTGAAGTCCGGCCGGTCGCGAACATCGCCCAGCGCATCCATGAGGCCAAGCGGGTGGGGTTCCAGCGTTGTCTCGTCGCCGCGCAGCGGGGAGGGGTGAGCAGTCCTGAGGGGATCGAGGTCATTCCGGTCCATCACGTCAGGGAAGCCGTGGACCGGGCGCTCGAGTAAGATGGGAGAGCATTGACGTATTGGGAGTGCACATTATGGATCTACGGTTTGTGCGGATCGGGTTTTTGATTATCAGCGCGATCCTCGGCTCTCAACTCGTTGGACAGGCCGTGGGCTGGCCGTTTGCGTTGCGCCTGCTGGTGGGCGCGGCGGCCGGCGCGATCCTCATCCTCATTGAGGCGGCGATCCACCGGGTCGGCCGCGTGTCCATTCGGGGATTCTCGGCGGCGGTCTTCGGCCTGCTCTTCGGGTTGATTATGGCGAAGCTCGTGTCGGATGCCGTCGCACTGATCCCGCTTGATCTGGGGACGGTGGCGACGGTTCGCGTGGCGCTCACCTGGGCGTTCTGCTACCTGGGCATGGTGATGGCGCTGCGCGGCCGTGATGAGTTCAGCGTCATCATTCCCTACGTGCGCTTGGTCCGGCACGACCGAGGGGAGGAGTTGCGCCTCGTTGATACCAGCGCCATTATCGACGGCCGCCTCTTGGATCTGTGCCAGACGCGGTTCATCGAGGGACGGCTCATCATCCCCCGATTTGTCCTGAAGGAGCTGCAGGCGGTGGCGGACAGCTCCGACCCCATCAAGCGCAGCCGAGGGAGGCGGGGGCTTGAGGTCCTCAAGCAGCTGCAATCGCTCGCCACCATCGACGTCAAGATTCATGAAGAAGACCTCCCGGGGATTGCCGAGATCGATGCGAAGCTCGTCAAGCTCGCTCAGGTGCTGGGGACCCGCGTCATCACCAACGACTACAACCTGAATAAGGTGGCCGAGCTCCAGGGCGTGGGGGTGCTCAACGTCAACGAGCTGGCCCAGGCGCTGCGGCCGGTGGTCCTGCCGGGCGAAACACTGGAGGTCAAGCCGATCAAGGAGGGGAAAGAGCATCACCAGGCGGTGGCCTACCTGGATGACGGGACGATGGTGGTCGTGGAGAATGGGCGCGCTTTGATCGGGCAAAGCATCCGCGGACTCGTCACGAGCGTCCTCCAGACGGCGGCGGGCCGGATGGTGTTTGTGCGGCCCGAAACCGCACCGCCACTGAAACGCTGAAGATGGGTGTTGCGGCAATCATCCCGGCGGCGGGAGCGGGGCAGCGGTTGGGAGGTCGAGTCCGAAAGCCCTTCGTGTACCTCAACGGCCACGCCCTGCTGGCGTACTCCTTGAAGGCCCTTCAGGAGAGCCACGCCATTCGCTGGATTATTCTCGTGGCGCGCGCCGATGAACACGCGCAGGCTGCGGCGCTCATCAAGCGACATCGGATTACGAAGGCCTTGCCGCCGTGCGTGGGGGGCTCCTCCAGAGCCGAATCCGTCGCGCGAGGGTTTGCGAGCCTCCCGCGAGGGGCGGGCTGGGTGCTGATCCATGACGCCGCTCGGCCGTGCGTGAGTCGCCCGCTCATCGACCGTGCCGTGCGCTCGGCCAGGCGCCATGGCGCAGTGGCCTGCGGCTTGCCGGCCACCCTGACGGTGAAGGCGGTCGATGAGCGTCGTGAAGTCCGGCTGACGCTCGACCGTGACCACCTGTGGTTCGTTCAGACCCCGCAGGTCTTTCGGCGAGACTGGTTCGCGCAAGCGCTGGCGCGCGCCGATCGCGCCCTCAGCCAGTTCCCCGATGATGCCGCGATCCTCGAAGCGGCGGGATTTCACGTACGGATGATCCCTGGCGACCCGCTGAACCTGAAGGTGACGACCCGCGAGGATCTCGTGCTGGCTGAGGCGATTCTCCAGCGCAGGAATCAGACATCAGACCTCAGACTCCAGACCTCAAGGGTTGAGTCAAGCTGTTCCTGATGTCTGGGGTCTGCCCATGAGAGTCGGGATCGGCTACGACGTCCATCGGTTTAACGGCCCGCCTGCGCGCGGCGCGCGGGCGGGAAAGCGCCCCCTGAAGCTGGGGGGCGTGACGATTCCGTTTCCCCGTGGACTCTCGGGTCATTCAGACGCCGACGTGCTCCTCCATGCGGTGGCCGACGCGCTCCTCGGAGCGATCGGGGCCCCTGACCTCGGAGAGCAGTTTCCCTCCGGCGATCCGCGCTACCGCAACGCCGACAGCCGGACGTTCGTCCAGGCGGCCTCCGCGGCCCTCCGCCGCGAGGGGTGGGCCGTTGGCAACGTGGATGCGACGGTGATTGCGGATGCTCCGCAGCTCACCGGCTATAAGGAAGGGATGCGCCGCGCGATCAGCCGGTTGCTCAAGATCCGTCCGTCGCAGGTGTCGGTGAAAGCGAAGACGACGGAAAGATTCGCGCCGGGCAGGGCAGGCATCGCGGCGCAGGCCGTGGTGCTCCTAAAAAAGGCTCGGGGTTCGGGGCTCGGGGTTCGGGGCAAACGCGCAACGCACGCCCCCAACCCCCAACCCAGAACCCCCAACAGACGTTACGTCTCATGACGTGGTTAGTGATTCTCTTCATTGTTGTGGCCGTTCTGATTATTGCGCGGATCGCGTTTGCGCCGGAGATCAAAGCCTGCTTTGAGCGAGACCCGGCCGCGCGGAGTCTCGTTGAAGTCCTCCTGACCTACTCGGGGCTGCATGCGATCATCTGCCATCGCTTCGCCCACGCGTTGGACCGATGGAGGATCCCGGTGGCGCCGCGGCTCATCATGAGCGTGGCCCGCTGGCTGACCGGCATCGAGATCCATCCCTCGGCGACCATCGGCCGAGGCCTCTTCATCGATCACGGGGCCGGTGTCGTGATCGGGGAAACGGCGGTGATCGGAGATCGCGTGACGCTCTTTCAAGGCGTGACCCTCGGCGGGACGGGAAAGGAGCGGGGCCGGCGGCACCCCACCGTAGGGGACAACGTAGTCATTGGAGCCGGCGCGAAGGTGCTCGGCAACATCACCATCGGCAAGGATTCGATGATCGGGGCCAATGCCGTCGTGATCCGCGATGTGCCGGAGCATTCGACGGTCGTCGGGGTGCCGGGCCGGATCACCCGCACGAAGGATCGGCACTTTCCTGGCATCAACCTCGACCACACGCACCTTCCCGATCCGCTCACGGAGCGCCTCGAGAGACTCCAGCACGAGATCGATCAGATCGAGCACCACCTCAAAGAGCACCGCAAGTCCAGCGCTAACCAATGACACCACAGCGCCGCAGCAGGGACACAGGGGCCGAGCGGCATCCCGTTACGCCACGCCCGTGAGACTTTACAACACCTTCACCCGAACCCTCCAGGACTTCGAGCCGCTTCAGCCGCCGACCGTGACGATGTACGTCTGCGGGCCGACGGTGTACGACGATCCGCATATCGGCCATGTCCGGAGCGCCTTCACCTTCGATCTCCTGCGGCGGTATCTGGAGCACCGGGGCTTTCGCGTCCGCTTTGTCCGCAACGTGACGGATGTGGATGACAAGATTATTGAGAAGGCGCGGCAAGAACTTGCAAGCAACAAGCAGCAAGCAGCAAGCAGTACCTTGACGGAAGCCTGTCGGGCTGTGGCGGAGCGCTGCCTCAAGGGCTATCACACGTCGATGGATCGGCTGGGGATTGAGCGGCCGGATATCGAGCCACTGGCCACAGAACACGTCATCCCGGAGATGACGGACTTCATCGCGAAGCTCTTGCTCCAGGGTGTCGCGTACGAGACGAAGACCGGCGACGTCTATTTCTCCGTGCGGAAGTGCTCGGGGTATGGCAAACTCTCCAACCGCACCCTCGATGAGCTCAAGGCAGGCGCGCGGATCGAGCCTGGCGAAGAGAAGCAGGACCCGCTCGATTTCGCGCTCTGGAAAGCGGCCAAGCCCGGCGAACCCTCCTGGGAGAGTCCCTGGGGCAAGGGCCGTCCGGGTTGGCACATCGAATGCTCGGCGATGAGTACCACGTGCCTGGGCGATGCGTTCGACATCCATGGCGGCGGCCTGGACCTCATGTTTCCTCACCATGAGAACGAGATCGCCCAGGCTCAAGCCGCCGGTAAGCCCTTCGCCCGTTTCTGGGTCCACAACGGCCTGTTGACGGTCAACGGCGAGAAGATGTCCAAATCGCTCAAGAATTACGTGACGATCGATCAGGCGTTGCAGGAATGTTGGGGGCATGATCAGAACATAAAAGCTGAAGTTCTCAAGGTCTTCTTTCTTGGCGCCCACTATCGAAGCCCTATCGATTACACGGCTGCTAACATCAAGGCGTCAGGGCGGCGATACCGGCACCTCTTTCACTGCTCCCTGTTTGCTAAAGAAGGAGAATTTTTGGCGCACAAGACTCCTGCCATGCCACCCGAGCTGCGCACGTTGAAAGACGCTTTTGAAGAATCGCTGAGCGATGATTTGAATACACCGCGGGCATTTGCAGCGCTTGACGGAATCGCTAATGTGATTGACCGAGCGAAAATTAATCTTGCCACCTCGGATGAGCACCAGACGAAAGAAAGAGAGACGCAGAGCAATACAATTGCATGGGCGGGAGAGCTCCTTGATTCTCTTAGTCGAATTCTTGGGCTGTCCGCATTCGAGCAGTATCAGTTCGAGTTAACTCCCGAACAAGCGATTCTTCTGGAAAAGAGGGAAGAAGCAAGACGGAAAAAAGATTTTAAGACTGCTGACGAGATCCGTAAGCGCTTTCTTTCTATCGGACTTGACATTGAAGATACCAAATCAAAACCAGTGGTGAGGCGGAAAGGGTGAAGCGTAAGGATTTTTTCATTACGTTTGAAGGTCCCGAGGGCTCCGGCAAGTCGAGCCAAGGGCGGTGGCTCGTCCAAGCGCTGCGGGGAATGGGCTACGCGGTCGTCTTCCTCAGAGACCCCGGCTCGACCGCGCTGGGGCGCGCGCTTCGGCAGGTCTTGCTTCGCACGTCGGTGCCGCTCTCGCCTCTTGCGGAAGCGATCCTCTTCATCGGAGGCCGCGTGCAACTCGTTGAGCAGCTGATCCGGCCGGCGCTCGCCAAGGGATCTGTGGTCGTCTGCGACCGGTTCCATGACTCGACCGTCGCCTACCAAGGGTTCGGCGGCGGGCTGGACGCGGCGTGGCTCGATCGGTTGGGGCGCTCCGCGATCCACGGCGTGACGCCACAGCTGACCATCCTGCTGGATGTTCCAACCGCGCGGGGGTTCGCCCGCCTGCACCGCAGGCGGGATCGCATGGAACGCAAGACGAACCGGTTTCACCAGCGGGTGCGCTCCGGCTATCTGCGTCTGGCGACGCGCGAGCCTCGTCGGTTCGTTGTCATCGATGCGTCGCGTTCGTCGGAAGAAGTCAGGCGGGAGGTCCGGCAGGTCGTGATGCAGCGCCTCCATCAACGGACATAACCGAATGTCGTGGGACGACATCCTGGGACAGGATCGTGCGAAGCGGGTGCTGCAGGTCCACCTCGCCGATGGGCGGGTGGCGAACGGTTACCTCCTCGTTGGACCGGAGGGGGTGGGCAAACGCCGGCTCGCCATCGAGATGGCGAAAGCGCTCAACTGTACGGCAGGCGGCTCGCGGCCGTGCGACGATTGTCCGACGTGCCGGCAGATCATCCGCTCGACCCATCCGGATGTGCACTTCCTCGTGCCCGGCGGCCCGGCGGACCAGATCAGAATCGAGCAGATCCGGCAGCTGTTGAGCCGCATCATGCTGCGCCCGTTCAACGCAACGATGCAGGTCGCGATCATCGACGGGGCAGAACGGTTGACAGAGGAGGCGGCCAATAGCCTCCTGAAAGCCTTGGAAGAGCCGCCTGCGCATACCCGCTTCCTCTTGACGACGACGCAGCTCTCGCGCTGCCTCCCGACGATCGTGTCCCGCTGCCAGGTCGTCCGGTGCCAGCCGCTCCGGCTTGACCTCGTGCAGCGGGTGCTCCTCGATGGGCGGCACTGCGAGGCCCGGACCGCCGAGACGATTGTGCGGCTCTCTGGAGGAAGCGCTGCGCGAGCGATTGAGCTGGCCGGCCGATGGTCGAGCTACCGGCAGGTGCTCGCCCGGCTTGCCAGCGGGACGCCGGCCGCCTGGATCGAGGAACCGTCGCCTGAGACGCGAGAAGAGGTGACGGACCTCTTGGATGGCATGATGGCGTGGTTGCGGGACATCGCCGTTGCGGCGGTGCTGGATGATCCGTCCAGGCTGGCGCATGCGGAGCATGCCGAGACCCTGCGCCGTCAGGCGCGCTCGGTCGATGTGGACCGATGCGTCGAGCTCGCCTTCAAGCTCGTTGGGATGCGGGAGTCGTTGGAGCAGTTCGTGAGCCCTCGCCTCGTCGCCTCGCTGGCGCGGGAATCCTGGCTCTCGCTGCGCGAAGTCAAAAGTTAAAACAGATATGTCTAAAACGATGTATTTGACGACGCCGCTCTACTACGTCAACGCATCACCTCACATCGGGCACTCCTACACGAGCATCGCGGCCGACTGCTTGGCGCGTTACTATCGCTTAAAGGGGGAACGAGCCTTCCTCCTCACCGGCACGGATGAGCATGGGCAGAAGATCGAGCAGGCGGCCATCGCCGCCGGCAAAACCCCTCAGGTCTTTGTGGATGACGTGGCGGAGCGGTTCAAAGCGTTATGGCGGCTGTTGGGGGTCTCCTATGACGATTTCATCCGGACGACGGAGGAGCGCCACCAGCGCGTGGTCCGCGCGTGCCTCGCGCGCCTCCATGACGAGCGCACGTTGCTCCACACGACCTATGAGGGCTGGTACTGCACGCCCTGCGAGACGTTTTGGACTCAACACGATGTCGAGGCAGCGGTCGTTCCAAGTGGGTCGGCGGCCTGTCCGAGCTGCACACGTCCGGTCGAGCAAGTCAAGGAAGACGGATGGTATCTCCCGTTGCGCGAGAGCCAGCCGTGGCTTCAGAATTTCCTGCGAAGTCACAAGACCTTTATCCAACCATCGTCCCGCTTCAACGAGATCGCGAGCTTGTTGGAGCAGCCGTTGCCGGAGTACCTCTGCCTCACGCGGCCGCGCCAACGCGTCGGGTGGGGGATCCCGGTGCCGTTCAGCGAGCAGCACGTGACCTATGTGTGGTTCGATGCGCTGCTGAACTACATCAGCGCGGTCGGCTATGGGGAAGACCGTGAGCGGTTTGCGGCGCACTGGCCGGCCGACGTCCAGTTCATCGGCAAAGACATCCTCCGTCATCACGCGGTCTACTGGCCGATCATCCTGCACGCCCTCGGATTTTCGGACGAGCAGATGCCGCGCCTGATCGTGGCCCACGGCTGGTGGAAGATCGGAGAGCAGAAGATGTCGAAGTCGCTCGGCAACATCATCGACCCATTCGTCGTGATCGGGACCGTGCTCAAGGACCAACCGTACGCGGCGGATGTGTACCGCTACTTCCTCCTGCGGGAAATTCCGTTTGGGCAAGACGGCAGCTTCTCGGAGGAGGCGATCTTCACGCGGCTCTCTGCGGACCTGGCGAACGATCTGGGCAACCTGGTCAACCGCACCCTCTCCATGGTCGATCGGTATTGCCACGGCCGGCTTCCCGCTCCGGCGGCCATCGGCTGCGCCGTCGACGACGAACCGCTTCGGCGCTCCGCCGTCGGGCTCGTGCCCACCATTGAGGAGGCGATGGGCCGCGTCGAGTTCTCCGAGGCGCTCGAGGCGATCATGCGCCTCGTCACTCAGGCCAATCGCTACATCGAGGTGGCGGCCCCCTGGAAGCTGGCCAAGGAAGCGGACGGGGCCCACCGGCTGCACGCCGTCCTCAACATGCTGGCGGAAGTCACCCGTGTGATCAGCATCACCCTGGAGCCGTTTATGCCCTCCGTCGCGCAGGCGATATGGCAGCAACTTGGCTGTGGCCGCGCGCCGCGCCGACTCCAGGATGCCACACGGTGGCCCAGCCTCGCCTCCGGACAGGCGATTGGCCCGCATCCGGTGCTATTTCCTCGAAGCGATTCGGTCAGCACCCCATGAGCACAACCATGAGTGTTGAATGGCGAGGTTCGGTTTGGTGGTGTTTCAATCCGCAATCCGCAATCCGCAATCCGCAATGGCCATGATCCAGCGCCTCCTGCGCGGTCGGCTGCTCTATCTGGTCTTCAGCTTGCTGCTCGTCGCGCTCCATTACTATGTGGGGACGGGAGTACTGGTGCCCATCGCCCCGCTCGATCTCGCCCAGGTTCCGGAGACGGACCTATCGCCTGCAGCGTCAGCCGGCGATCACCTGAGCTGGTGGCCGGAAGCGTTCGATCTCGCGGCGCTCCAACGGATAGCCGTGCAGCACCCGTTCCTCGCGACGTTCCTGTCGATCCTGACCAGCTGCGCGATCGGATTGGGACTGGCGGGGTTTGCGATCGCATGGCGGGCGCTGCGGACCGGCCGCATCCGCTCCGTGTGGCGCTTCACCTCGCGTCGGCTCCCGTCGTGGTCGTTCGGGGAAGCCGGCCGCATCGCCCTGCTGACCCTGCTGATGGCAGGCCTCTTGCCCGTGCTCTACCTGCTCGTCGTTTCCCGCTGGGGCGCTGGATGGCTCGACGCTCATCTCAGGCTCACCGTGTCGATGCTCTTTCTCGACGCCTTTGCCATTCTCGTCATCTTGACATTCGCTGCCGGAAAGGGCCTCTCGTTGGGCCGCACGTTCGGCCTCTCGAGCCAGAACAAGCCTGTGGCGTCGATCGCGGCGGGGCTTCACGGTTACGTGGCGGTGTTCCCGTGGCTCTTCGTCCTCTTGGTGATCATGGTGGAGCTGGCGCGGGCGCTTGGCCTGGAGCCGCCGATCGAGCCGATTCAACGGCTCATCTTCCAGGAAGATCGGGCGCTCGTCCTGGGATTGACGGCCCTGTTGACCTGTGTGGTCGGCCCGGTGGCCGAGGAGCTCTTCTTCCGAGGGGTCGTCTATCCGGCGATTCGCCAGCGGACGTCCTGGGGGATCGCGATCCTCGTCAGCGGAGCCTTGTTCGGGCTCCTGCACGCCAACCCGGTGGGCTTTCCTGCCATCTTCCTGTTGGGGTGTCTGCTGGCGAATCTCTACGAGCGGACGGGATCGCTCGCCGGCCCCCTGACGGTCCACGTGCTCCACAACACCTTCCTCATGAGCATGGCTTTCGCGTTCCGGCAACTGATGGCCCTCACTTGACGCATGTCCGAACGCGTGCAGGCGATCGCGCAGGTGGGTGAGGTCGAGCTGATTCACCGCATCCGCCGCCGGATCCAGGGGAATGCGTCGGTTCGCGAGCGACATGTTGATCGAGGGGGTTCACTTCCATCGACGATCCGTGCCGGCGAGGCAGATCGGCTGGAAGGCGCTCGCGTGCAACGTCAGCGACGTGGCCGCCATGGGAGGCCGGCCGCTCTGGGCGGTCGTCTCGCTTGGTCTGCCGCCCAGGACGAGCGTGCCTTTTGTGGACGCGTTGTATGCCGGGCTTGAGCGGTGCGCGCGGCGTTTTGGGGTGGCCATCGTGGGCGGGGATACGGTCCGGGCCAAACAGGTGGTGGTGGATGTGGCGATCATCGGGACCGTCGAACCGGAGCGCGTCGTGCTTCGCAGCGGCGCGCAGCCGGGGGATGCGCTGTTCGTGACGGGGCGGCTTGGGGGCTCGTATCGGAGCGGTCGGCATGCGAGGTTCCTGCCGCGCCTCGCCGAAGCCCAGGCGTTGGCGCGGCGGGTTCGAGTGCATGCCATGATCGACCTCTCGGATGGGCTGGCCTCAGACCTGTGGCAGGTCAGTCGCGCCAGCGGGATGTCGCTTCGGGTGGACATCGCGAGGATTCCCCTGTCGAACGCCGCGCGGAAGTGCCTGCGCCGTCGCTGCCCCTGCCGAGCCTGGCGCGGTTGGCAGGCCCAGTTCCATGCGTTGATGGACGGCGAGGACTTTGAGCTGCTCTTCGCGGTCGGCGCCGGCGCAGCGACGCGCATCCCCCATCGGGTTCGGTCCTGTCCAGTGACGCGCATCGGCCGCGTCATGGCGCGCGGGATCGGTGTGGAGTTGGAGTGGCCGACTGGGCGCGTGTGCGAACTTGTGCCCAGCGGCTTCCGCCATTTTTGATGGGTAATCCGCAATCTCCGCCACACCGCAAGGCGGATCCGCCAAGCGTGTTGGCGGACACAATCCGCAATCCGAAATCTGAGGGCGGGCTTGAATTGATCAGCGGCTCCGTCGAGGAGACGCAGGCCATCGGCGAGCGGATCGGCCGGCTCCTGCGCCCGGGGGATGTGGTCGCCTTCTTCGGCGAGCTCGGCACGGGGAAGACGACGCTCATCCAGGGGATCGCCAAGGGCCTGGGGCGGGACCCTGAGGCGGTCAAGAGCCCGACCTTTGTCCTCATGCGCGAATATCCCCCCGGCCCGCCGTGCACGAAAGCCGCCCGCCCCGGTGATCACTATGGTCGGTCCGGGGGGGCGGGCCCCGGCCCACCGATCACGACAGCCGGGGCGGGTGGGGAGGCGCCGCTCATCCACATTGACGGCTACCGACTGGCAGATGCGCGGGCGGTCTCGTGGCTCGATCTCGACCTGATGTTCTCGCCGCGCAAGATCACGGTCATTGAGTGGGCGGAGCGGTTCACCGGCGCGCTCCCCGAGCAGCACATCGAGGTTCGGCTCAGCCACGTGAGCGCCAACCGGCGCCGGCTCTCGTTCGTACCATCCGGCGACCGGGCCACTGAGGTTGTGGCTCAACTCCAATCCGCAATCTCCGCCACGCTTGGTGGCGGACGCAATCCGCATTCCGCAATTTCCGCAACGAAGGTGGACGATGCCCCTGCTCGCGATTGAGACATCGAGCCGCCAATTAGGCGTCGCGGTGATTGAGGGCGAGCGGCTCCTGTCTTCCTATGAGCTGCTGGCCGACTACCCCCATGCCGCTGAGCTGCCGGCGGCGCTCACCCGCGTGCTCCAGGCGGCCTCGACGACGCTGGATCAGGTGGAGGCGATCATCATCGATATCGGTCCCGGCTCGTTTACCGGCCTGCGCATCGGCCTGGCGTTCGTGAAAGCGCTGGCGTTTCCGAGGCGCACGGCCGTCGTGGGGGTCGCTTCGCTCGACGTCCTGGCGGCCAACCTGCCCTTCGCGCCTCGGCTCGTGTGTCCCATCCTCGATGCCAAGCAGCGGAACGTCTACGCGGCGCTCTATCGTTTTGACGCTGGGCGGCCGCTCCGGCAGAGCGACTATCTCCTCGGGCCGGTGGACGAGGTCCTGGCACTCGTGAAGGAGCCGGTCGTGTTTCTGGGGGATGGCGCCGCGCTCTACCGCCACCGCATCCTTGCGCGATGCCCCGAGGCCCAGTTTGCCGACCCGGAGTTGTGGTTGCCCCGGGCGGCCACGCTGGCCCGCCTGGGTCGGGAGCGATTCCTGCAGGGTCAACGCGACGATCCAACCACCCTCGTGCCGCTCTACCTCTATCCTCAGGACTGCTCCGTGCGCTCCCCTGATCGCCCGACGTCGGTCCTCGCCAAAGCTCCCCAGTCGACGACCTAGCCGCTCCTCCTCCCCTGTCGCTCCGCCCGGCATCGTGCTATAATACGTGCCGATCATGACCACCAACATGAAGGGCGCGCACATCCTCGTCGAGTCGCTCAAGCGCGAGGGGGTCGAGACCGTCTTCGGCATCCCGGGCGGGGCGAACCTCCCCACCTTTGATGCCCTCCACCGGTCTTCCCTGAAGGTCATCCTGACCGTCCATGAGCAGGGGGCCGCCCACATGGCCGATGGGTATGCCCGGGCGACCGGGAAGGTCGGGGTGTGCCTGGCAACCTCTGGGCCTGGGGCGACCAATCTGGTCACCGGCATTGCGACCGCCTTCATGGATTCCATCCCCGTCGTGGCCATTACGGGGCAGGTGCGGACGTCCGTCATCGGCAACGATGCCTTCCAGGAGGCCGACACGATTGGGATCACCAGGCCCGTGACGAAGCACAGCTTCCTCGTCAAGGATCCGCGGGAGATGGCCCGCGTCGTGAAGGAGGCCTTCTACATCGCCTCGACGGGCCGCCCGGGTCCTGTGCTGATCGACCTCCCCGTCGATGCGACGGTCAATGAAGCGGAGTTCGTGTATCCGGAGCGGGTCAACATCCGCGGCTACCGGTTGCACGCCGAACCTGAGATTCCACGTGACGCGATCCGCAACGTCGCTGAGGCGATCGCCAGGAGCCGGCAACCGGTCATCTATGCGGGGGCCGGCGTCCTCCACGCGGGGGCCTCGGCTGAGCTGGCGGAGCTTGCCAGAACGACCCGCATCCCAGGATCTCCTCATCGGCATCGGGGCGCGGTTTGACGACCGGGTCACCGGCAAGCCGGATGAGTTTGCCAAGCGCGCCAAGAAGATCCACATCGACGTGGATCCCTCCTCGATCAACAAGACGGTGGTGGTCGACTACCCCATCGTCGGCGACGTGAAGCGGGTGCTGCAGGAGCTGAACCGGCTCGTGAAGCCGCTTGACACGCGCGAGTGGCTTGCGACAATCGAGGAGATGCGGAGGAAATACCCACTGACCTACCGGGAGAAGAAGAAGCTGCTGCCGCAGTTCGTCATTCAGCAGATCTCCGAGGTCACGAAGGGAACGGCGGTGGTGGCGACCGGCGTGGGCCAGCACCAGATGTGGGTGGCCCAGTTCTACCAGTTCAACACCCCGCGTTCGATCATCACGAGCGGGGGTCTGGGCACCATGGGCTTCGGGCTGCCGGCGGCGATCGGCGCGCAGTTCGGGCGTCCCGACGCCGTCGTGTGGGATATCGACGGCGACGGGAGCTTCCAGATGACCGCGCAGGAGCTGGCGACGGCGGCCCGGCACCATCTCCCCATCAAGGTGGCGATCATGAACAACCAGCACCATGGCATGGTGCGCCAGTGGCAGGATTTGTTCTATGAGGGCCGCCATGCGCAGTCCCGATTGAATCCGGTGGACTTCGTGAAGCTGGCCGAGGCCTACGGGTGTGCGGGGATCCGGGTCGAGCAGAAAGCCGACGTCCGCCGAGCCATTGAGCGGGCGATGAGCGTTCACGATCGGCCGACCGTGCTCGAATTCATGGTCGAGGAGGCGGAGAACTGCTGGCCGATGATCGCACCTGGCAAGTCGCATGACCAGATGCTCGGCACCTATGAGGCGCTCAAGCAGGAAGGCGGGATTCCCCAGCACCGCCATGCCGAGCCTGACGAAGAGGCCAAGCTGAGCCTCGGCTGATCACAGAAGCACAGAATGAGACGAAACCACCCATCCACACCACAGAAGGTTTCACGCCCGTTTCTGTGGTTCTGTGGCGTTTCTGTGGTTCTGTGGTGTCATCATTAGAATGAGTGAGAAGCATACGATCTCGTGTCTGGTCGAGAACCACTTCGGGGTGCTGGCGCGCGTCTCAGGGCTCATCAGCGCCCGGGCCTTCAACATCGACTCTCTGACGGTGAGCACGACCGAAGACCCCACCGTGTCCCACATGACCATCGTGGTGGATGCCGATGCGCTGAAGCTCGAGCAGGTCAAGCGCCAACTGAACCGGCTCATCGAT